>NZ_JBFBBZ010000021.1:9824-176625 GCF_040682935.1 Amycolatopsis sp. NPDC051061 | reverse complement strand
GTCGGCTCACGTACCCGGACGGTCGGTTCGCGAGCCGACTCTCCAGGTACGCGAGCCGACTCTCCAGGTACGCGAGCCGACTCTCCAGGTACGTGGGCCGGACCCACCAGTGCCGATCCCACGTTCCGCGACCGGGCCGATCTTCCGTGCAACCCCGCACCGTCCCCCTTCCGTCTTCAGCACATGAGGTACTTAGCGAAGGTGGCCGGGACAGGCGCGATCCTGCTGATGGCGACGGCCTGCGCCGGCCAGAACGTGCCCATCAGCCAGCCCGCCGCCGGGGGGACCTCCGCGGCCCCCACCGGCAGCGTGTCGACGTCGCCGAGTGAGTCGGTACTGCCGGCGCCGCCGTCGGCGAACCCGCCGGGCAAACCCCGGCTGACCGTGCCCGAGGGCAGCACCCCCGTGCCGCCGAACAAGGTCGACGCCGCGGCGCTGCCCGCCGACTACCCGCACGAGGTGTGGACGGCCAACGGCGGCACCATCCTCAACATCCGCGCGCAGGAAGGCGGCTGCGGTCACGCGCTCGGCGAGGCGGCCGAGCAGGCGGGCGACCACGTCGTGGTCAACCTGAGCGAGACCAAGGCCCAGACCGGCCAGATGTGCACCATGGACATCCGGTACCCGGTGATCTCGGTCGCGCTGGCCGCACCGCTGGACCAGCGCACGGTCGTGCTGAAGACCACGCCGCCGAAGTGATCATCCTGGCTTAGGCTCGGGTGATGGGAAGCCGCCAGGTCTCACGCACCGCGATCGTCGCCACGACCCCGGAGAAGATCTTCGGGCTCCTGGCGGATCCGGCCCAGCACCCGCTCATCGACGGATCCGGCACGGTCCGGGCCGCCCAGTCCGGCGGCCCGGACCGGCTCGCGCTCGGCGTCCGGTTCGGCATGGACATGAAGATCGGCGCGTCGTACAAGGTCCTCAACACCGTGGTCGAGTTCGAAGAAGGCCGGCTTATCGCCTGGCGCCACTTCAACGGCCACCGCTGGCGCTGGCGCCTCGAACCCCTCGACGGCGGCCGCACCGAGGTCACCGAGACGTTCGACTGGTCGACGGCGAAGTTCCCGCTGGCCATCAGCCTCAGCCCGTTCCCGCGCAAGAACGCCGAGGGCATCGAGAAGACCCTCGCACGGCTGACGGAGCTGTTCCCGGCCTGACGGGGACCCCAGCACAATTAGTTGTACAGTGCTTAATATTGTCCGTGCAACTAGTTTGGGAGTGCGGTGCCGCAGCCGGTGCGACGGCGGGTGGTCCTGGCCATCTGCTGCCTGAGCCTGTTCATCGTCGGGCTCGACAACACGATCGTGAACCTCGCACTGCCGTCGATCCGCCGTGAGCTGGGCGCGTCGGTCTCGAGTCTGCAGTGGACGATCGACGCGTACACGCTCGTGCTGGCGAGCCTGCTCATGCTCTCGGGCTCGACCGCGGACCGGATCGGCCGGCGCCGGACGTTCCAGACCGGGCTCGCGCTGTTCAGCCTCGGCTCGCTGCTGTGCGGGCTCGCGCCGAACATCGGGCTGCTGGTCGCCTTCCGCGCGTTGCAGGCGATCGGCGGGTCGATGCTCAACCCGGTCGCGCTGTCCATCGTCGCCAACGTCTTCACCGATCCCCGTGACCGCGCCCGCGCGATCGGCGTCTGGGCCGGGGTGAACGGC
Organism: Amycolatopsis sp. NPDC051061; assembly: GCF_040682935.1. Lineage (NCBI taxonomy): Bacteria > Bacillati > Actinomycetota > Actinomycetes > Pseudonocardiales > Pseudonocardiaceae > Amycolatopsis > Amycolatopsis sp. NPDC051061. The sequence goes on along the minus strand of NZ_JBFBBZ010000021.1, from coordinate 174,967 downwards.
CTGAGCCTGGCGGTGGGGCCGGTGCTCGGCGGCGTTCTCGTCGCCTGGGCGGGCTGGCGCTCGATCTTCTGGATCAACGTCCCGGTCGGCGTGGCCGCCATCGTGCTGACGGCGCTGTTCGTGCCCGAGTCCCGCGCCCCGCGCCCGCGCCGGCTCGACCCGGTGGGACAGCTGCTGGTGATCGTCGTGCTGGCCTCGCTGACGTACGGGATCATCGAAGGCCCCGGCTCGGGCACGCAGGTGATGGTTGGCTGCTTCGCGGTCGCCGCCGCGGCGCTGGTGGTGCTGCTGCCGTACGAGCGACGGCGCCGGGATCCCTTGCTGGAACTCAGGTTCTTCCGCAGCGTGCCGTTCTCGGGTGCGACGCTCACCGCGGTCGCGGGATTCGCGGCGCTGTCGGGCTTCCTGTTCCTCACCACCCTCTACCTCCAGGAGACGCGGGGCTTTTCGGTGCTGCACGCCGGATTGCTGACCCTGCCGATGGCCGTGCTGACCGCGGTGGGCGCGCCGTTGTCGGGCCGGATGACCGGGACTCGCGGCCCGCGGCTGCCCTTGCTGGTGGCCGGCGCGGGGATCGGCGCGTCCGGCGTCGTGCTGGCGGGGATCGGCCCGGAGACGCCGATTTCCCTGCTGGTGGTGGGTTACGTGTGCTTCGGCATCGGGTACGGCCTGCTCAACGCGCCGATCACGAACGCGGCGGTGTCCGGGATGCCGCGCGAGCAGGCCGGCCTCGCGGCGGCGGTGGCGTCGACGAGCCGCCAGGTGGGGACGTCGCTGGGGGTGGCGGTGGTCGGCGCGGTCGTGGCGGGGAGCGCGGGGACGCCGCCGGGAACGGGCCGGACGGTGTGGCTGATCGTCGCGGGCTGCGGCGCGCTGGTGTTCGCGCTGGGGCTGGTGACGACGGGCCGCTGGGCGCTCGCGACCGCGGCGCGCGTGAGTGGTCCGGACCACGACGACGCGCCGGCGGCCTGACCTCCGCGCGATCCCCTGCTGAGCGCCACCTTTTCGACGACTGGTCCGGACCATGGTGGACGACCGCTGTCGAAGTCGTCGAAAACTCTTTCGAAATCTCGGTGAACCGCCGCTGTTACCGAGCCGTATCCATCAGTGAGGTGGCGATCAGAGAGGAGGGGCCCATGCCCCGGTTGAGCAGTGGTCGGCACCGCAAGCAGGCGACCGTCGGGCTGGCCGCGTTGCTGGGCGTTTCCGGCATCACCGCGGCCGCCATCGCGCTGAGCAGTCCCGCGGGCAATGCGGCGGAAGCGCCCAAGGAGGACTGTGGCGGGCTCGACACCGCCCTGCAGAACAACTTGACCTTCATCGCGGGCCAGCAGGCGAACCCGGACGCGCAGTCGGCCGCGCGGATCGCCAACCGCCAGGCAGTGGTCGACCTGATCCAGCAGCGGCGGCAGGTCGCGGGCTGCACGGCGAACGTCGCGGCGAACAACGGCCAGGCCGCGCAGGCTCCGGCCCAGCAGGCGCCCGCGCAGCAGAACCAGCAGAGCCAGATGAACCAGAACCAGAACGGCGCCGCGGCCGGCGATCAGGCCGACGCGGCTGACCCGGGCGCGACCGGCGACGTCGTGTGCGCCGGCTCCACCGTGACGCTCTCGGGCGAAGCCGGCGCGCCGGCCGCGTCGAGCAACCAGTTCCCGGCGGGGACGAAGCTGAAGGTGACCAACCTGGACAACTCGAAGTCCACGACGGTCGAGGTGACCTCGGTGTCGGGCAGCTGCACGCTGCTCAACAACGCGGCCTTCGAACAGGTTCGGGAACCCGGAAAGTTCCTCATCCGGCGCGCACGGATCGAGCGCGTCGGCTGAGGGAGCAGGGAAGGAAAGGGGGCATCGGCGGCGGGCCGGTGTCCCCTTCCCTTGTGCTTCAACGGAAGCTGATCTGCAGCACCGGGTCGCCGGTGGTGGCGAAGAAGTCGTTGCCCTTGTCGTCGATGACGATGAACGCCGGGAAGTCCTCGACCTCGATCTTCCAGACGGCTTCCATGCCGAGCTCGGCGTACTCGAGGACGTCGACCTTCTTGATGCAGTCCTGCGCGAGCCGCGCGGCCGGGCCGCCGATCGAGCCGAGGTAGAACCCGCCGTGCGAGCGGCACGCGTCGGTGACCTGCTTCGAGCGGTTTCCCTTGGCCAGCATGACGAGTGAGCCGCCGGCGGCCTGGAACTGCTCGACGTAGGAGTCCATCCGCCCGGCCGTCGTCGGCCCGAACGAGCCGGACGCGTAGCCCTCCGGCGTCTTCGCGGGACCGGCGTAGTAGACGGGGTGGTTCTTCAGGTAGTCCGGCATTTCCTCGCCGGCGTCGAGGCGTTCGGCGATCTTCGCGTGCGCGATGTCGCGGGCGACGACCAGCGGCCCGGTCAGCGAAAGCCGCGTCTTGACCGGCAGCTGCGAGAGCTGCGCGCGGATCTCCGCCATCGGCTGGTTGAGGTCGACGCTGACGACGTCGTCGGAGAGGTCTTCCTCGGTGACGTCGGGCAGGAAGCGGGCCGGATCGCGCTCGAGCTGCTCGATGAAGACGCCGTCCGCGGTGATCTTGGCCTTGGCCTGGCGGTCGGCGGAGCAGGACACGGCGACGCCGACCGGGCAGCTCGCGCCGTGGCGGGGGAGCCGGATGACACGGACGTCGTGGCAGAAGTACTTGCCGCCGAACTGCGCCCCGATGCCGAACTGCCGGGTCATCTCGAGGACCTGCTGCTCGAGGTCCCGGTCGCGGAAGGCGTGGCCCAGCTCGGAACCCTCGGCCGGGAGGTTGTCGAGGTAGCGCGCGGAGGCGAGCTTCGCGACCTTCAGGGTGAACTCGGCGGACATACCGCCGACGACGATCGCGAGGTGGTAGGGCGGGCAGGCCGCGGTGCCGAGGCTGCGCAGCTTTTCGTCGAGGAAGCGCGCGAGCCGCTTCGGGTTCAGGACGGCTTTCGTTTCCTGGTACAGGAACGTCTTGTTGGCGCTGCCGCCGCCCTTGGCCATGAAGAGGAACTCGTAGGTCGGGTCCCCCTCCTTGTGGTACAGCTCGATCTGCGCGGGGAGGTTGGTGCCGGTGTTGCGCTCGTCCCAGAAGTTCACGGGCGCCATCTGCGAGTACCGCAGGTTGAGCTGCTGGTAGGCGTCGAAGATGCCCTGCGAGAGAGCGCGCTCGTCGTCCCCGCCGGTGAGGACGCCTTCGCCGCGCTTGCCGATGACGATGGCGGTGCCGGTGTCCTGGCACATCGGGAGGACGCCACCGGCGGAGATGGCGGCGTTGCGCAGCAGGTCCATGGCGACGAAGCGGTCGTTGCCGCTGGCTTCGGGGTCGTCGACGATGGCGCGCAGCTGCTGCAGGTGTGACGTGCGCAACAGGTGCTGGATGTCGGTGATGGCGGTGCGCGCGAGGGTGGTGAGCGCGGCGGGATCGACCTGCAGGAACGTCCGCCCGGCGGCTTCGACGGTCTCGACGCCTTCGTCGGTGACCAGCCGGTACTCGGTGGTGGTGTCCTTGCCGAGGGGGAGGACTTCGGTGTGCTGAAACGGGGTGGTGGACGGCACTGCCAGGCTCCTTTGCCAGCTCCGGGATCGGTCCACCCTACGCAGCGGGAAGCGCCACGCCGAAGAGGCATGCGATCACTGTGAAGTGACCCACCCACCCCACGCGTGTGCCGGGCCGGCCGGAGAGCAACCCCGGTGCGCGAGCCGACCCTCCGCGGACGAAATGGTCGGGAGGCCGGGTCCACCCCGACGGACCCGACCTCCCGGGGAGAGCGGCCGGGTGCGTGCACACCCGGTCGCGTGGTCAGTGCCGCTACCGCAAGCCGCTCCACGAATGTGGCGTGACGAAGGTCATAAGTCAACGCGGCCGAACGGGTGTCGGCGAGGGGTTGCTACCCCGGTCCGGTGACCACGAAACCCCTGATTCGTGGAGAATTTTCCGAGCCGGCCTCACGAACCGCGGAAGTGCTGGTCGCGGGCATGCGAAAGGGGCGGGTGCGCAGTGCACCCGCCCCTTCGACACAGAGCGATCAGAGGTATCAGCTGGCGTAGGCGCGAAGCCGGTCCGCGCGCTCGCCCTGGCGAAGCTTCGACATGACCTCGCGCTCGATCTGGCGGACGCGCTCGCGGGAGAGCCCGAAGTGCTTGCCGATCTGGTCGAGCGTGCGGGGCTGGCCGTCGTCGAGGCCGTAGCGCAGCCGGATGACGTGCTGCTCGCGGTCGTCCAGCGTCGAGAGCACCCGGCGCAGGTCGTCCTGGAGCAAGCTCGAGATGACGGCGCTCTCGGCGTCCGTCGCCTCGGAGTCCTCGATGAAGTCGCCCAGCGGGGCGTCCTCCTCGGCGCCGACCGGCATGTCCAGGCTTACCGGGTCACGCGAGTGGTCGAGCAGGTCCGAGATCTTGTGCGCCGGGATGCCCGACTCGGCCGCCAGCTCCTCGTGCGTCGCGTCGCGCCCGAGCTGCTGGTGCAGGTCACGCTTGATGCGGGCCAGCTTGTTCACCTGTTCCACCAGGTGGACCGGGAGCCGGATCGTGCGCCCCTGGTCGGCCATCCCCCTGGTGATGGCCTGGCGGATCCACCAGGTGGCGTAGGTCGAGAACTTGAACCCCTTGGAGTAGTCGAACTTCTCCACCGCGCGGATCAGACCCAGGTTCCCCTCCTGGATCAGGTCGAGCAGCGGCATCCCCCGGCCGGTGTAGCGCTTGGCGAGCGAGACCACCAGGCGGAGGTTGGCCTCCAGCAGGTGGTTCTTGGCCACGTGGCCGTCGCGCACCAGAGCGGACAGCTCGGTGCGGCGCTTGGTCGTGAGGTTCTCGCCGGTGTCGAGCATGTGCTGGGCGAACACCCCGGCCTCGATGCGCTTGGCGAGCTCGACCTCGTCGGCCGCGGACAGCAGCGCCGTCTTACCGATGCCGTTGAGGTAGACACGCACGAGGTCGGCGGCGGGGCTCGGGGCGTCGAGGTCGCCGTCGGCGAGCGCCCCCACGCTCACCGGCTCCTCGGACACCTGAGCCGGGATGCGCTCGCGAATCCCGCGCGACTCGCGTTCGAGAGTCTGGACTGACATTCTGCCTCCCCGGTCACGGGCTGAACGTGTTGCTGCGGTCGTCCCACCGGGTGCGTACCCGCGGACCGGGGCCTGTGGAACCCGGTACGCCGGTCCGGCCGGCTTGGCTGGACATCTGGCACAACGCTCCGGGTTCCCAAAACGTTCCCGGCTCGCCTGAAAAGGAGACGGCTGCGGACGCGCTCCGGTTGCTCCACCATTGCTGAGCTTTTGCTGAGAACGGTCCGTGCTCGGAGAACCTGAGAATCCCATGTGAATCCGGTCAGGAGGTGAACCGTCCATCCATGCCCCCGCCGCCGCCCTCAACGGAGGCGCTGCGCGCCGCAGCCTCGATTCCGGGTGGTCTAGACCTCTACGAGAACCGTGAACGGACCGTCGTTCACGCTCGAGACTGCCATCATCGCCCCGAAACGGCCGGTCGCGACGGTGGCGCCGCGGCCGCGCAACTCGGCCACGACGGCGTCCACCAACGGCTCGGCGACCTCCGGCCGGGCGGCCCGCGTCCACGACGGCCGGCGCCCTTTCTTCGTGTCGCCGTAGAGCGTGAACTGGCTCACCACGAGCAGCGGCGCATTCGCCGTGGCGCATGATTCCTCGTCACGCAACACGCGCAGCTCGTGCAATTTGCGCGCCATCACGGCGGCCTTCGGCGCGTCGTCGTCCAGGTGGATTCCCAGCAGCACAAGCAAACCCGGGCCGGTGATCGCGCCGACGACCTCGCCTTCGACCGTCACGTCCGCCCGCGTCACCCGGGCCGCGACCGCCCTCACCGGGCCGCCGGGACGAGCATGCCGTGCCGGACGAGCTCCCGGACGACGGGCAGCGCGGCCGCCGCGAGCTCCGAAGCCTCCAGGCCCTGCGCGGCCGCGAGGAGCTCGATCAGGTCCTCCAGGGGCAACGTGCCGCGGCAGCCCGCCAGCAGCCGCGCGGCCAGGTCGTCGACCTCGTGCTGCCAGCCCGGTCCGTCGGTGCGGTGCAACCGCCGGATGGTGGTCGTCCAGCCTTCGTCGCCCGGTTCTTCGACGCTTTCCAGCAAAACGGTGTCGGGCACCACAAAACGGACATCGAGCAGTGAACCGGAATTGCGCAGCCAGTCGACGCGGTCCAGCCAGCCCGCCGCTTCCGGCCCCAGCGGGTCGTCGTAGGCCTGCCGGAGGTCCTCGCACACCACGGTCGGGGTGCGCCCGGCCGCGCGCCGCAGCGTGACGAAGCCGAACCCGATGCCCCGGACGTCGTTCGCGGAGAACCAGTCGAGCCACGCCGCCGCCTTCACCCGGCCCTCCGGCGAGCGCGGGTCGAGGCCCGCGTCCCGCAGCCAGGTGCCGACGTAGAGCGCCGGGTCGGCGACGTCGCGCTGGACGAACCAGGCGTCGGTCTCGGCGGGCAGCCAGCGGCTCACCCGGTCGGCCCAGTCTTCGCGACCCGTGTGCAGCCAGGAGGCGAGCAGCTGGCCCACCCCGCCCTCGTTGAGGAAGCCGGGCAGCTGCCGGATGACCAGCGCGCTCGCGTCGTCGCCGGCCAGCCCGGAGTCGCGGTAGGTGTAGTCGACGCGGGCCGGCCCGACCACGAACGGCGGGTTGCAGACGACCTGGTCGAACTTCCGCCGCGCGACCGGCGCGAACCACTCGCCGTGCACGAGCTCGACGTCCAGCTCGTTCAGCCGGAACGTCGCCGCGGCCAGCGCCAGGGCCCGCGAGGAGACGTCGGTGGCGGTCACGCGCTGCGCGTGCCGGGTCGCGTGCAGCGCCTGGACGCCGTTGCCGGTGCCCAGGTCGAGCAGGGTGCCGACCGGGCGGCGGCTGGTCGCGCGGATCAGCGACAGCGACGCGTGACCGACGCCGAGCACGTGGTCCTCGGGCACGGTGGTGCCGAGCACGTCGGCGTCGAGGTCGGACACGACCCACCAGGAGCCGTCGTCGTCGCCGTGCGGCCGGATGTCGAGGGCGGCGCGGTAGCCGTCCTGGACCGCGCTCAGCACCCCGGCCGCGACCGCGTCTTCGGGGGAGAGCGGTGCGAAGGCGGATTTGACCGCGGTCTCCGGTTCGACGCCGCCCAGCAGGAACAGCCGGATGAGCGTGCCGAGGTCGCCCGCGTCCCGGGTCGCGCGCTCGGCCGGCACCGGCTCGCCGCGGCCCAGCGCCGCGTGCGCGGCCCCGCCGAGGGCGGTCACCACGCCGTCGGCGTCGTAGGAGGTGCGCCGGAAGGCTTCGCGCAGCCGCGCGCAGACGTCGTCGGACAGGTCGGGCAGTACGCTTCGCGTGCTCACGGTGGGTAATGCTGCCACGATGGCCTCCGTGACCCTTGAACGCGTCCTCGCCCCGCTCGACGCGGCGCTGCCCGAGCTCGAAGCGCTGTACATCGACCTCCACCGGCACCCCGAGCTGTCCTTCGCCGAAACCCGGACGGCGGCCGAGCTGGCCCGGCGGCTGGAGCGCGACGGCTACGAGGTGCACACCGGCATCGCCGGCACCGGGGTGCTGGGCGTGCTGCGCAACCGCGAGGGCCCGACGGTGCTGCTGCGCGCCGACATCGACGCGCTGCCGGTCGAGGAGAAGACCGGGCTGTCGTACGCGAGCACCGCCCGCGGCACCGACGAGCACGGCAAGGACGTCCCGGTCATGCACGCGTGCGGGCACGACATGCACGCGACCTGGCTCTCCGGCGCCGCGGCGCTGCTCGCGAAGGGCCGCGACACCTGGTCCGGCACGCTGCAGGTGGTCTTCCAGCCGGGAGAGGAGGGCGCGGGCGGCGCGGTGCGGATGGTCCGCGACGGCCTGTTCGACCGCGCCGGGACGCCCGACGTCGTGTTCGGCCAGCACCTGGTGCCCGGCCCGGCCGGCTGGGTGCTCACCCGGCCCGGCGTGATCATGGCCGCGACCGACACCCTGCGCATCACCCTGCACGGCCGCGGCGGCCACGGCTCGCGCCCGGAGACGACCGTCGACCCGGCCGTGCTGGCCGCGTCCGTGGTGCTCAAGCTGCAGACGATCGTCTCGCGCGAGATCGCCGCCACCGACTCGGCCGTCGTCACCGTCGGCTCACTGCACGTGGGCACGGCGAGCAACGTCATCGCCGACGACGCCGTGCTCGAGGTGAACGTCCGGTCCTTCGACCAGGCCGTCCGCGAGCGCGTGCTCGCCGCGGTGGAGCGCATCGTGAACGGCGAGGCGGCGACCGCCGGGGCGCCGAAGCCGCCCGAGATCGTCCGGTCCGGCTCCTACCCGATCACCGAGAACGACGAAGCCGCCAACGACGCGCTCACGGAGGTCTTCCGCGGCCACTTCGGCGCCGAGGCGGTGCTGGGGGCGCCGCTGGTCACCGGCAGCGAGGACTTCAGCGAGTTCGGCCGCGCGGCCGGCGTCCCGTCGGTGTTCTGGCTGGTCGGCGGCCTCGACGCAGAGACGGTGATCACGGCGATGACCGAGGGCCGGTTCGAGCGCGACGTCCCGTCCAACCACTCCCCGCGCTTCGCCCCGGTGCTGCACCCGACGTTGCGCACAGGCATCGAGACGCTCGCCGCCGCCGCGTTGAGCCGCTTGTCCCACCCAGGTGTCGGATGAGCCCCGCGGGTGGGACGATGGGTACGGAGGTGGTGCAGTGACGACGCCCGCCAACGACTCGGACCCGGTGCTGATCACCGGGGCGGCCCGGTCGTACGAAGAGCAGTTCGCGGCACGCAAGCGCAAGTACGTGATCATGATGGCGTGCCGCATCCCGTGCCTGATCCTCGCCGGGCTGACCTACCACACGTGGTGGCTGGCGCTGGGGTTCCTCGCGATCTCGGTCCCGCTGCCGTGGATCGCGGTCCTGATCGCGAACGACCGCCCGCCCCGCAAGTCCGAGAACGTCTCGACCTACCAGCGCGAGGCGAAGGCGATCGAAAGCACCAGCCACCGGGTCATCGACGGCTGAGAAGCGCCTCACCCCGGCTGCGGGCCCACCTTCCCGACGGCCAGCGCGCCCAGCCGCGTCCCGTGGCGCAGGATGTCCACAGTGGACTCCCCGGCCAGCCAGCCGGTGAGCACCCCCGCGTCGAACGCGTCCCCCGCGCCCGTCGAGTCGACGCACTCGGCCTCGATCGCGGGCACGCTCGTGACGCCACCGGCGTCGACCCAGCTGGCGCCGTTCAGCCCGGCGGTGACCACCACCGCGCCGACCGCGCCGAGCAGCTCCTTGGCCGACGCCGGGTCCGCCGAACCGGTCAGCGCCACCAGCTCCTCGGTGTTCGGCAGCAGCAGGTCGACCCCGCGGACGTCGTCCAGGAACGCGGCCGGGTCGGTGATGTGCGCGGCGGCCTGCGGGTCGACCGACGTCGTCAGCCCGGCCTCCTTCGCGGCGGCCAGTGACGCCAGCCCGGCCGCGCGCGACGGCGGGTCGAGCAGCACGTAACCGGACAGGTGCAGGTGGCTCGCCCCGGCCAGCGCCTCGGCGGTGACGTCTTCGGGGGCGAAGCGCTGGTTCGCGCCGCGGTCGGCGAGCATGCTCCGCTGCCCGGAACCGTCGACCATCACCACGACGCAGCACGTCGGCGCCTCGGGATCGACCGCGAACGCGCATCGCACGCCCGCGGCCTCCAGCTCGGCCTTGATCAGGCGGCCGCCCGGGTCGTCGCCGATCCGCGCGACCAACGTCGTCTCCGCGTCGAGGGAACGCAGCCACAGCGCCGTGTTGGCGCCCGAGCCGCCGCCGGTGAAGCGGATCTTCGCGCGGGCGTCGCCGCCGTGCGGCAACGGCTTGTCGTGCCGGGCGATCACGTCGAGAGCCGCGTCGCCGACCACCACGATCCCGCTCATGCCAGTGCCACCGCGACCTCGGTCGCGAGCTTCGCGTTGTTGAGCACCAAGGCTTCGTTCGCGTCGATGCTCACGCCTGCGCTCGCCGTGTGGAAGTGCTCCAGCAGCACCGGCGTGACGTCGGCGCCGTGCACGCCCTGCTCGGTCACGAGCGCGAGGCCTTCCGCCAGCAGGCGGTCGTGCAGTTCTTTGTCCATTTCGGACGCTTCGGGGATCGGGTTCGCCAGCAGCACACCGGAATTCGCGTAGGCGCGGTGCGCGGCGATCACGGCGGCGGCCTGCTTTGGGTCGTCGACCCGCCAGCCGGCCGCGTGCCCCGACGAGCGGAGGTAGAACGCCGGGAAGTCGTCGGTGCGGTAGCCCAGCACCGGCACCGAGTTCGTCTCCAGCACCTCCAGGGTCGCCGGGATGTCGAGCACGGACTTCACCCCGGAGCAGACGACGACGGTCGGCACCTTCGCCAGCACGCCGAGGTCCGCCGAGACGTCCCACGACTGCGCCGCGCCGACGTGCACGCCGCCGAGCCCGCCGGTGGCGAACATCCCGATGCCGGCCGCGGCCGCGAGGGCCGACGTGCTCGCGACGGTCGTCGCGCCGGAGCGGCCGAGGCCGACGGCCGGGCCGAGGTCGCGCAGCGACAGCTTGTCCAGGCCCGCGTCCGGCGCGCAGACGCGCTCGAGCTCGGCGGGGGAGAGGCCGACGACGACGCGTCCGTCGAGCACCGCGATGGTGGCCGGGACGGCGCCGCCGTCGCGCACCACGCGCTCGAGGCGGCGGGCGACGTCGAGGTTGCGGCCCGGCGGCAGGCCGTGGGACAGGATGGTGCTCTCCAGCGCGACGACGGGGTGCCCGTCACGCAGCGCCGAGGCGACCTCTTCGTGCAGGTTGAGTGGGGTGGTCACGAGGAACCATCATCGGTGATCGCCCGGCCCGCGGCGCCAGTGGGTCAGCTCGGCCGCCAGGTTCGCCCGCGCGGCGCTCGCCCAGCGTGTCCGCGCGGCTTCGCTGCGGTAGAGCGTCCGGGCCAGCATGCCTTCGAGGACGGCGACGCGGCCTTCGCGCCAGACGTCGTCGGGGTACTTCGCGTACTCCTCGCGCACGGCCTCGGCGTACGCCGCGTACAGCTCCTTCGGCGCGCCGAGAATGGCGAGATCGGCGTCGAGGAGCGCGGTCGCGAGGCGGTCGTCGGGTGGTGCGTCGTGCTTGATCGTGGCGAGGATCAGGCCTTCGACGCGCTCGATGTGTGCTTCGGCGACCCCGTCCAATGCTTCGCGGGCCCAGGCGGCGCTGGCGCGTTCGTCTTCGCCGGGCTTCGCGTCGTACACGACGTCGTGCGTCCAGGCCGCGACGGCGACGATCGCGCGCTCGACGCCGCTGAGGCTTTCAGCCAGCCACGCGGAGTCCCGCGCGACGGCGGCCGCGTGCTCGAGGGTGTGGTACCGGCGGTGGGGTTCGCCGTAGCGCGCTTCGAGCCGCGGCCAGGCGTCGGACGTGCCACCCAGCGCGGTGATCGCTTCGGCCCACTTCACGGGAACGTCCAGCGCGTCGGCGTGCCGGTGAAGTCCTTCTCCCGCAAGCCGAACGCCTTCTCGGGCCGCAGGCGCATCGAGGCGTTGGCACCGGGGTCGAGGAAGTCTTCGCCGTAGGCCGTCGCGTACTTCGTGTTCATCGCGTCGAGGAACGACCGCAGTGCTTCGGCGTCGGTGACGATCTCGGCCGTCCCTTCGACCACGACGGGCTCGTACGGATCGTCGGTGGCGATCGACACCGCCGAGCCCGCGGCGACGTTCCGGGCCTTGACCGACCGCCGGGACGAGGAGAACCACAGCACCTCGCCGGTCCACACGGCCCAGACCGGCATCAGGTGCGGGCGCCCGGCGGGGGTGACGGTCGCCAGCCAGAAGTCGTGCGACTCCCGCAGCCGCGTCTCCGCCCACGACCAGGGCAGCAGCCCCGCGGAACCGGCCGCGGTCCCGTAACCGGGCAGGTGCGGCCGCTCCGCGCGGGGCGTGGCCATCAGTCGAAGATGCCGCGCGGGCGGGCGACCTGATCGAGCCAGTCGTCGAGCTGCTTCTCCCAGTTCACGTCCGGCTTCATCGTGAACATCCCGAGGAAGTCCTGCCCCCGGCCGCCGAAGCCGCCGCTCTTGCTGACCCGGACCCGCTTGGTGACCTCGAGGACGACGTCGGTGCGCTCCGACGAGGCCAGGAACGTGACGGCGAGCTGGGTGAACACGCTCGCGAAGCGGGGCGAAGGCGCGAAGCGGATCTCCTGGAAGAAGGGGAGCTGCTGGTTCGCGCCGTTGATCCGGCCCTGCTCGAGGATCGCCTCGCGGAAGACGAAGCCGATCCGGCTCAGCGCGTCGAGGACCCGCTTCTGCGCCGGCAGCGGCTCGATCGCGACGGCGTCGGCGTCGAACGGGTCGGAGACGGCCGCGGCGAGGTCGAGCTCGGCCCGCGCCCCGACCGCCATCCCGGTGAGCGGCTTGCCGAAGACGCTGGTGATCGGCGTCTCCCAGGGCAGCGGCAGCTCGAACGGGAGCCGGACCTGCTGGCCGGCGCGGATGACCTCGGCGCCGACCAGGTGCTGGGACCCGAAGGGGAGGTCTTCGATCTTGTCCTCGCCAGGGACCTGGACGCGGGCCAGCAGGGTCACCGCGAGGCCCTTGATCTCCTGGTCGACCTCGCCGCCGGCCAGCAGCACCTCGCCGTGCAGGGGACGGCCGGGGGAGGCGGTCCGGTCGAGGAGGCGGGCGTCGATCTTCGCGCCGCCCGAGCCGAACGTCGCGAGCACCTTCTGGAACATGCCGCCGATCCTGCCAGGTCGAGGGGCTTTCGTACGAGGTTCGACGGGAGTCGGGCACAATGGGCGGGTGAGCACCGAGACGCTGACGAAGCCGGAAACCACGCCCGAGGGCACGGACGCCACCGACGACGACACCCCGAAGATGTTCCACTACGTGAAGAAGAACAAGATCGCCGAGAGTGCGGTCATGGGCAACTTCGTGGTGGCGCTCTGCGGCGAGGTCTTCCCGGTGACGAAGTCGCCGAAGCCCGGTTCGCCGGTCTGCCCGGACTGCAAGAAGATCTTCGACGGGTTGCGCCCGGGGGAGTGACCCCATGGTGATCCCCCGGCTGACCGCGTCGGCCGGGGTTTTCGCATGTCCGAAAGGGGACAGATCCCCGAACAAACGTGAAAACCCTTCATAAGACGGGTGCGCGCGGGGCGGGAGACCTGGTAAATCCAGCGGGCCAGGTTCCCTCACCCACCGGAGTCGCACATGCGCAGAACCGGGATCGTCGTCGCCGTCGTCGCCCTGCTCACTGCCTTCTCGCCCGCACTGGCGCAGGCCGTCACGGGCTGGTCCGAGGTGGGCCGGGACCAAGCCCGCGCCCTCGACGAGAGCCAGGGGCTCGCCACGATCGTCCGCCCCTCGGGCACCACCATCCGCTACACCGGGATCAGCACGATCCCCGCGGACCTTTCGACCCAGGGGTGGAACCACATCGGTGACCCGGGGTCCGCGCAGGGCTGGTACGTCGAGCCCTACCAGCGTGACGACCGGGGCGCGAAGCTCTTCCGCGTCCAGGCCCCGGACGGCTCGTGGAAGAACTACCAGCACAACCTCGAGTCCGGGGAAGCTTCGAACAATTCGTTCGCGGCGGTGTCCCCGGACGCCCGGTGGATGGTGGCGGGGGAGTGGGGCACGATGGACCGCCTCCTGGTCCACCCGATGCCCGGCGTGGCAGCCACCGACCCGGCCCGGAACCTGCCCCTCGCGGGCACGATCCGCCTCGACCACCCGGTCCGCGACGTCCAGGGCTGCGACTTCCGGACGGCGACCCGCCTGCTCTGCGCGTCCGACGACCCGGACGGCAGCCTCTTCGGCACGACGAAGCCGCTGTTGCAGGTGGATCTGGCCGGTCCGCTGTCCGGTTCGGACGTCGCCGGGCACGTGACGTCGCTGGGGCAATTGCCGCTGCGCAGCGGCTGCAGCGGCAACTTCGAGGTCGAGGGCATCGACTTCGACGAGCGCGACGCCACCCTGCGCGTGATCGTGATGTCGCCGAGCATCTGCATCCTCTTCGACAGCATGACCTACCGCTTCCGCCAGTAACGGCGAACTCGCGTACCCAGAGGGTCGGTTCGCGTATCCAGGGGGTCGGCTGGCGAGCCGACCCTCCAGGTACGCGAACCGACTGTCCAGGTACGCGAGTTCGCCGTTGCGGTCCGGTCAGGCGGTGGGGGCGGGGTCCAGGGACTCCGACTCCGGGGCCTTCGCCGGGGTCCGGCGAGCGTCGCGGCGGGCGCGACGACGCTCCTTGCGGGTCTCGACCATCGTGTACAGCGTCGGGACCAGCACCAGCGTCAGCAGCGTCGAGCTGACCAGGCCGCCGATCACCACGATCGCCAGGGGCTGGCCGATGAACCCGCCCTGCCCGGTGATGCCCAGCGCCATCGGGACCAGCGCGAAGATCGTCGCCGCCGCGGTCATCAGGATCGGGCGCAGCCGGCGCCGGCCGCCCTCGGTGACCGCGTCCGCGACGCTCATCCCCTCCGCCCGGTACTGGTTGATCAGGTCGATCAGCACGATCGCGTTGGTCACGACGATGCCGACCAGCATCAGCATCCCGATCAGCGCCGGCAGGCCGAGCGCCGTGCCGGTGGCCAGCAGCAGCCCGATCGCGCCGGTCGCCGCGAACGGGATCGACACCAGCAGGATCAGCGGCTGGATCAGGCTGCGGAACGTCGCCACCATGATCAGGAACACGATCGCGATCGCCGCCAGCAGCGCCAGGAACAGGTTCGAGAACGCCTCCTGCTGGTCCTGGCTCACGCCGCCGAGCGAGTAGGACGCGCCGCCGGTGAACGTCAGCCCGTCCAGTTTGGACTGGATGTCCGCGGTGGTCTTGCTCAGGTTGTCGCCGGTGTTCTTCGCCGTGACCGTCGTGCTCAGGTCGCCGCCGGTGCGGTGCACCGACGCCGGCCCGTCCACAGTGGACACCTTCGCGACCTCGTCGAGCCGGACGACGCCCGTGGGCCCCGGGATCGGCAGGCTCTTCACCTGGTCGACCGTGGCCGGCGCGGTGCCGGCGCGCAGCACGACGTCCGTGCGCCGGCCGCCGACCGGCAGCTGCGTCACCGTGCGGCCGGCGATCGCCTGGTTGGCGACCTGGCCGATGGTGCTCGCCGACAGCCCGTGCGCGGCGGCCGCGGCGTCGTCCACCTCGACCTGCACCCGCGGCGAGCCGACGGCCAGGTCGCTGGTCACCTCGGTCAGCCCGGACACCCCGCGCAGCGCCTGCTGCACCTGGTCGGACGCGGGCTTCAGCGCGGCCTCCGACGGCGCGGTCACCGTCACCGAGACCTGGTCGGAGTTGAACCCGGACGCGTCCGCGCCGATCTTGATCTCGCCCAGCTCCGGCCGGGAAGTCAGCTTCGACCGCAGCCGGCCGGACAGCGCCTCGAGTTCGGTGTCCTTCGCGACGGTGACGGAGATGCTCGTCGACGTGCCGCCACCCCCGAAGCCGCCGAACGCGCCACCGCCGCCGACGCTGACCTGGTAGGTCTGCACCGCCGGCTCCGCGGCCAGCGCCTGCTCGACGGCCGTCGCCGCCTTCTCCTTCGCCTCGATGCTGGTGCCCGCGGGCAGCTTCTGCGTCATGTTCAGCGTGGTGCCGCCGGACTGGTCGAGGAAGTTCGTGTTCAGCCGCGTCGCGAGCCCGACGGTGCCGGCGAAGATCAGCAGCGCCAGCAGCACGACGGTCAGCCGCCGCTTGGTCGCGAACCGGATCACCGGCAGGTAGGCCCGCTGCAGGAAGCCGCGGCGCTCCTTCTCGAGGGCGGCTTCGCGCGCCCGCTCGGCTTCGATGGGATCCGCCGGGACTTCCGGCCGCTTCAGGAACCAGTACGCCAGCACGGGAACCACGGTCAGCGAGACGAGCAGCGAAGCCAGCAGCGCCACCGTCACGGTGATCGCGAACGGCGAGAACAGCTCGCCGACGAACCCGCCGACGAACGCGAGCGGCAGGAACACCGCGACGGTCGTCAACGTGGACGACGTCACCGCGCCGGCCACCTCGCGGACGCCGTCGAGCACCGCCCGCTGCTTCTCTTCGCCGTAACCCAGGTGCCGCTTGATGTTCTCCAGCACGACAATGGAGTCGTCCACCACCCGGCCGATCGCGATCGTCAGCGCGCCGAGGGTGAGCAGGTTCAGCGACAGGTCGCCGGTCCACAGCGCCAGCAGCGCGACCACGACCGACAGCGGGATCGAGACCGCGGTCACCAGCGTCGAGCGCACCGACAGAAGGAACAACAGGATCACGATGACCGCGAACGCCAGGCCCAGCAGGCCTTCGGTGGTCAGGCCGCTGATCGCGTCCTTCACCGGCGTGCCCTGGTCGAACACGACGCTCATCTCGGCGCCGGTCTTCTTCCCCAGGTCCGGCAGCTTGTCGCGGACCGCGTCGGAGATCGCGACGGCGTTCCCGTTGTCCACCATGGTGATCGAGAGGCCGAGGCTCGGCTTGCCGTTGGTGCGCGTGATCGACGTCGGCGGCGCGAACCCGCTCTGGACGTCGGCGACGTCACCCAGCTTGACCGGCCCGCGCGCCGGGGTGCCCGGCCGGGACGCCGAAGCCCCGCTCGGCGTGAGGTACAGGTTGCGGAGGGTGTCCACAGTGGTCTGTCCGCCGCCGACCTGGACCGACAGCGTCTTGTCGCCTTCGGTCAGCGTGCCGGCCGGCACGGCGGCGCCGGCGGTCTGCAGCGTGGTCGCGATCGACGCCGGGTCGACGCCGGCGGCGGCCAGCTTCGCGTAGTCGAGCGTGATGGTGACGCGGGACTGCTGCACGCCGGTGACGGTGACGGTGCGGACGCCGTCGATCTTCCGCAGCTCCGGCGCGACCTGGTCGGTCAGCGCGGGTGCGAGTTTCTGCGGGTCGCCCGAAGTGCCCGCGGCGACCAGCACGACCGGCAGGTCGTCGGTGCTGCCGGCGGACACGGACGGCTCGGAGTTCTGCGGCAGCCGCGTCCGGACCTGGTTCACCGCCTGCTGGATCCGGGACACCGCCGCGTCGAGGTCGGTGCCGAACTCGAACTGCGTGACGACGCGCGAAACGCCGTCCGACGACGTCGAATTGATGTCCTCGAGGCCCTTCAACCCCTGCAGGGCGCCTTCGAGGGGCTCGGTGACCTGCCGGTCGACCGCGTCCGGCGACGCGCCGGCGTACGCGGTGACGATCTGGGCCTGCGGGAACTGCAGCGACGGGAACAGCTGCTGTTTGATCTGCGGCAGCGCGAAAGCACCGAAACCGACGACCACGAGCGCGAGCAGGCCGATCAGGCTTCGGTTGCGCAGGCTCAATCTGGCCAGCACGGACATGACTTTGGAAACCCCCTCGGGAACGACGCGGCGACCGACGCCTGCGTCAGTGACCCGAGGAGCTTCTCATGTCCGATCTGAGGGGCGACTCAGTCTGAGGGTGGATTCCGGGTCGTCCCTTGGGAGGAGACGCGACCCTCAGCAGCGCTGGGTGCCGGGCCGGGCGCGCTCGGTGACGGCTCGTCCTCTTCGGACGGTCCAGGGGTTTCGTCCGGCGCGCCACCGTTGGAGGAGACCTCTTCGGGGCGCGGGCGCCGCAGCGGTGTGGTCGTGCGCTCCCACAGCTTGCGGCCGTCCTCCGAGCGCAGCCGTTCGGCGGCGCGCTCCATCTCCAGCCGCCGCCACTTGCGCCGCTGCCGCCGGGTCGCCTTCGCCGGCCACAGCTCCTGGATCGCGCTGTTGAAGTAGGCCCCGCCAACCACGGCCAGGCCGATGAAGAACATCAGCAGCAGGAACGCGATCGGGGCGGCGAGCGCGCCGTAGGTGTAGCCGGTCTTGGTGATCCAGTTCAAGTAGATGCGCAGGCCGACCGAGGAGAGCAGGAACACGACCATCGCGAGCCCCGCGCCGGGCAGCCCGCGGTGCCACGGCAGCTTCCGCGGCAAGGCGAGCTTGTACAGCGTGGTCAGCGCGAGGGTGATCATCACCCCGAGGGTCGGGAAGTACAGCGCGCTCACCCACGACGTCACCGTCGGGCGCCAGTCGGTGGGGAAGAACTCCGGCAGCAGGTCGGGGCCGATCGCCAGCAGCGGCAGCCCGACCACCAGGATGACCAGGCCGCACAGGTACAGCAGCAGCGCGAAGATCCGCTGCCAGACGTCGTTGCGGACGCCGTACTGGTCGTGGGCGACGGTGATCGCGTCCACGAACGACGACATCGCCGACGAACCCGCCCACAGCGAGATCAGGAAGCCGACCGAGACGATCTCGCCCTTGCCGACGGTGAGGATGCTGTTCACCGTCGGCTCGATGATGTCGTGGACGGCGTTGCTGCTGAAGACCGTCTTGCAGAAGCCGATGATCCGGTCGTGCACCTGGGTGACGACGTCCTGACCGAACCACTCGCCGACGAAGCCCAGGCTGCCGAGCAGCCCCAGCAGCAGCGGGGGCAGCGAGAGCGTCTGCCAGAAGGCCGCTTCGGCGGCCTCGGAGAAGATGTTGCCCTCCCAGGCCTTGCCGAGCGTGCGCGTGAGGAGGCGCCACGGCCCCTTGCGGGCCACCTTCGTCGCTGCGGACGGCTGCACCTCACCCATGACGTGTCCAGCATGGTCCATCGGTGCTGATTTGGCTCGTCACGCCCCCTGCGGCCGGGCGTGTCGGGGGACATCACCCGTGCCGGTGCCCGGAACTGTCGGACCCGGCCGGTAGACTCGCTCCAGTGCCCTCACCGCAGCCGCCGACACGGAAGTCGGTACCACAGTGAGGGTTTTCGCACGTCAAAGCACTTGAGCGAGGGGGACCGGCATGACGGAGACGCAGCTCGGGGCGCCTCCCGCGGAGAAGGACTCGACCGCGCGGCCGCTGCGTGCGTGGCAGCGGCGGGCGCTCACCAAGTACCTGACGCGCAAGCCGAAGGACTTCCTCGCGGTGGCGACGCCCGGTGCCGGCAAGACGGTGTTCGGCCTGCGGATCGCCGCCGAGCTGCTGAGCGACCGCACCATCGAGGCCGTCACCATCGTCACCCCGACCGAGCACCTGAAGCACCAGTGGGCCGCCGCGGCGGCCCTGGCCGGGATCCAGATCGACTCGAACTTCCGCAACACCACCGGCGTCACGTCGTCGGACTACAACGGTGTCGCGCTGACGTACGCGCAGGTCGCGGCGCACCCGACGCTGCACCGCGTGCGCACCGAAAACCGCAAGACGCTGGTCATCCTCGACGAGATCCACCACGGCGGCGACGCGAAGTCGTGGGGCGACGCGATCCGCGAGGCCTTCACCCCGGCGGTGCGGCGCCTGTCGCTGACCGGGACGCCGTTCCGCTCCGACGACTCGGCCATCCCGTTCGTCACCTACGAGCCGGACGCGGGTGGCTTCCAGCGCAGCAAGGCCGACCACTCGTACGGCTACGCGGACGCGCTGGCCGACGGCGTGGTCCGGCCGGTCGTCTTCCTCGCCTACTCGGGCGAGGCCTCCTGGCGCACGAGCGCGGGGGAGGAGTTCACCGCGCGGCTCGGCGAGCCGCTGACGGCGGAGCAGAACGCCCGGGCGTGGCGCACCGCGCTCGACCCGTCCGGCGAGTGGATCCCGGCGGTGCTGCACGCGGCCGACACCCGGTTGTCCCAGGTCCGCCAGAGCGTGCCGGACGCGGGCGGCCTGGTGATCGCGACCGACCAGGAGTCGGCGCGCGCGTACGCGAAGATCCTGGAACGCATCTCGGGTGAGATGCCGACGCTGGTGCTTTCGGACGATCCGAAGGCCTCGGGCCGGATCAAGGAGTTCTCCGAGACGAACGAACGCTGGATCGTGGCGGTCCGCATGGTCTCGGAGGGCGTCGACGTCCCGCGGCTCGCCGTGGGCGTGTACGCGACGAGCGCGTCGACCCCGCTGTTCTTCGCCCAGGCGATCGGCCGGTACGTGCGAGCCCGTCGCAAGGGTGAGACGGCGAGCGTGTTCCTGCCGTCGGTGCCGGTGCTCCTGGAGCTCGCGAGCGAGCTGGAGGCGCAGCGCGACCACGTGCTGGGCAAGCCGCACCGCGAACAGGAGGGCTGGGAGGACGAGCTCCTCGCCCAGGCGAACCGCACCGAGGACGAGCCGGGCGAGGAGGAGAAGGCGTTCACCTCGCTGGGCGCCTCGGCCGAGCTCGACCAGGTCATCTACGACGGCAACTCGTTCGGCACGGCGGTGTTCTCGGGCTCGGACGAGGAGCAGGAGTACCTGGGCCTGCCGGGGCTGCTGGAGCCCGACCAGGTCCGCGCGCTGCTGCGCAAGCGGCAGGAAGAGCAGATCGCGGACGGGAAGCGCCGCAAGCCCGCGAAGGAAGAGGCCGCGCCGCCGCCGGCCCGCCCGCAGTCGGTGAGCGAGCGCCTCGGAGCGCTCCGCAAGGAGCTGAACGCGCTGGTGGGGATGTATCACCACCGCACGAAGAAGCCGCATGGAGCGATCCACAACGAGCTCCGGCGGGTCTGCGGGGGCCCGGTGACCGCCATGGCGACGGTGGAACAGCTCGAGGAACGGATCGTCACGCTCCGGACCTGGTGAGGCGCGGTTTCCCGCGCCGGGGCCGGCAGAAGCAGAGCGGATCGGCCTCCTCCCGCCGGGTCGAGCGCCCCAAGGCGGCCTTGGGTGCGTCTGACGCACCGAAGGGCCCCTTGGGTGCGTCAGACGCAACCAATGTGGCCTTGGGGCGGTCGTCTCCGGCTCCGGGGCGTCGGCTCGGCGCGTGATCGCCTGCCCCGGCTCGGAGCCGTCCACTCCGGTCCGTCCCGGCCGCCGGTGTCGCCCAGGAGGCTGAACTCGCTCGTCACCGTCCGTTCCAGCGAGGCCGCGCCGGACCTTCCACAACTTCGTGACGTTGCGTGCCCGATCGGTCGTCTCCCGGCTGCCCGGGTGTCCCCCGGCCGGTGGCGCTTCGGGCACGTCCGGGTCCGAAGTTCGCAAGTCGGCGACCAATCCCGCGCGTTTGCCGTGGGTTCACCACCACTTCGCGCCGGATCGCACTCGGTGTACACCAGCGGAGTATCTTCACCCTCGCAAGAAACCTGGATGTAACACACGGTGAGTGCTGGCGATCACATCGTCAGCGGATCTACTCTTTCCGGGCGACCCTCAGCTCGTGTTGCCGAACCGTGTCCAATTGGTGTCATTTAATCGATCCAGCTATCTTCCCCGCAGCCGCTCAGCGGCATATGTTGTCGCCCACAACATATGCGCGTCGGTGCGCCGGGACCCTCCGGATCACCGCCTCGCAGGGCCCGAGACGACGTCGACGGCCCACTCGTCACCAATGCTTGGATCCGGAAGGAACGAGGATGCGCAGCAGAACCCTTACCCTCCTCGCCGCGACGGTGAGCACCGGCCTGGTGCTGACCGCTTGTGGTACCAACAGTTCAGACAGCGGGGGCACGGGGAGCAACTCCGCCTCCTCCTCCGCCCCGGCCGCCGCCGGCGGAGCCAGCGGCAAGGTCGGCGTGATCCTGCCGGAGACCGCCACCTCGGCCCGCTGGGAAGCGTTCGACAAGCCGATGCTGACGGCCGCGCTGACGGCCCAGGGCTTCGAGGTCGACGTCCAGAACGCCCAGGGTGACAACCAGAAGTTCTCCACCCTGGCGGACGGCTTCATCAGCTCCGGCGTCAAGGTCCTGATCATCGCCCCCGGTGACCCGGCCGTCGGTGCCGCGGTCGAGGCCAAGGCGAAGACCGCGGGCATCCCGGTCATCGACTACGACCGCCCGAGCCTCGGCGGCTCCGCCAACTACTATGTCTCGTTCGACAACGAGAAGGTCGGCCAGCTGCAGGGCCAGGCCATGGCGGACGCGCTGAAGAGCAAGCCGGGCGCGGGTGTCGTCCAGATCGAGGGCGCCCCGACCGACAACAACGCCACGCTGTTCACCAAGGGCCAGGAGTCCGTCCTCACGCCGCTGTACTCGGCGGGCACGCTGAAGCTCCTGCAGAAGCAGCCGATCGACGACTGGGACAACCAGCTCGGCGGCACGAAGTTCGAGCAGATCTTCACTTCCAACGGCGGCAAGGTCGACGGCGTCGTCGCGGCGAACGACGGCCTGGCCGGCGCGGTCATCACCATCCTCAAGAAGAACGGCCTCAACGGGAAGGTCCCGGTCACCGGCCAGGACGCCACCGCCGACGGCCTGATGGCGGTCATGCGCGGCGACCAGTACATGACGGTCTTCAAGCCGATCAAGGAAGAGGCCGAGGCCACCGCCAAGCTGGCCGCCGCCCTCGCCAAGGGTGACACCGCCGCTGCGGACGCGATCGCCACGAGCAAGCTGCACGACCCGAAGGGCAACCGCGACATCAAGTCGGTGCTGCGGACGCCGCAGACGATCCTGGAGAAGGACGTCAAGACCGTCGTCACCCAGGGCTACGTGAAGGCGAGCGAGATCTGCGGTGGCGACCTCGCCGCCAAGTGCGCCACGCTCGGCATCTCCTGAGTCGCCCGTAGCACCCAATGAACAGCCGGGCCGGGACGCGCACCCCGACGGCGCGTCCCGGCCCGGTCCCCACTCCCCGTTCGCGGGGATCGCCTGGCCCTAGCGGCGGCAAAGGGCATCAGAAATTCGGAGAAATGCCATCCATGAGTGAGCCCATCCTCGAGATCAAGGGCCTGAACAAGAGCTTCGGGCCCGTCCACGTCCTCCACGACGTGGACTTCGACGTGCGCGCGGGCGAAGTCACCGCCCTGGTCGGCGACAACGGCGCCGGCAAGTCGACCCTCGTCAAGTGCATCGCCGGAATCCACCCGTACGACTCGGGGGCCGTGCGGTTCAACGGCAAGGACACCCACATCCGCGGCCCGCGCGACGCCGCGGACCTCGGCATCGAGGTCGTCTACCAGGACCTCGCACTCGCCGACAACCTCGACATCGTGCAGAACATGTTCCTGGGCCGCGAGCGCGGGAATTCGTGGAAGCTCGACGAAGCCAGCATGGAGAAGGCCGCTCGCGAAACGCTGGCCTCCCTGTCGGTGCGGACCGTGAAGTCGGTCCGGACGCCGGTTTCCTCGCTGTCCGGTGGTCAGCGCCAGACCGTGGCCATCGCGAAGTCGGTGCTGTGGAACAGCAAGGTCGTCGTGCTGGACGAGCCGACCGCCGCCCTCGGCGTCGCGCAGACCCGGCAGGTGCTCGACCTGGTCCGCCGGCTGGCCGAGCAGGGCCTCGGGGTCGTGCTGATCAGCCACAACATGGCCGACGTGTTCGAGGTCGCCGACCGCATCGCGGTGCTCTACCTCGGCCGGCTCGTCACCGAGGTGCACACGAAGGACGTCACCCACGGCCAGGTCGTGGAGCTGATCACCGCGGGTCGCTCCGGTGACCTCGGCCTGGCCCGGCCCGAAGCCGTGGTCCTGTGAGCGGGAAGAAAGAACCGGAAATGACTGAAACCCCTGCCAAGCACGAGGTCGGCACCCCCGCCGACGCGCTCGCGCAGACCCAGAACCCCACCGCGGCGATCACCGACTTCGGCATCGACACGACATCGATGTCAACCGGCGAAGCGCTGCGCGACTACTTCGCCCGCCTGCGAGCCGGCGAGCTCGGCTCGCTGCCGTCGCTGTTCGGCCTGCTCGTGCTGGTCATCCTGTTCAGCGCGCTGTCGGACAACTTCTTCACGCTGGCCAACATCGCCAACGTGTTCCCGCAGGGCGCGGGCGTGATCATCATCGCGATGGGCATCGTCTTCGTCCTGCTGCTCGGCGAGATCGACCTCGCCGCCGGTGTGGCCTCCGGCACCGCCGCGTCGGTGATGGCCCTGCACTACGTGCACGCCGGGAACCTGCTGGGCACCTTGGGCTCCGGCGTGTTCATCGCGTTCATCGGGGTCCTCGCCGCGGCCGTGCTGCTGTCGGCCTACCAGCGGATCTGGGGCGGCGCCGCGCTGTCGCTGGTCGGTCTGCTGATCGTCGCGATCGGCGTCCCCGCCAACGCGTGGCTGGAGATCCTGCTGGCCATCTGCGTCGGCACCGCGATCGGCTGCATCACCGGCTTCCTGGTGTCGAAGATCGGCATGCCGTCCTTCGTCGTGACGCTGGCGCTGTTCATCGTGTGGCAGGGCGTCCTGCTGCAGTTCATCGGTGAGGGCGGCACGATCGGCATCACCAACTCGGACGTTCTGTACAAGATCGCCAACGGCAACCTGGACGTCCTCGGCAGCTGGATCTTCTTCCTCGTCGCCGCCGGTGGGTTCGCGGTGATCACGCTGCTCAGCCACTTCCGGCGGCTCCAGCGCGGCCTGGTCGTCCAGCCCACGACGCTGGTGCTGGTCAAGGTCGGCGCGCTCGTCGTGCTGTCGGCGCTGGGGACCTGGCTGCTGACGATCAACCGTTCGTCGAACAAGGCCGTCGTGACGATCCAGGGCATCCCGTACGTCATCCCGGTCATGCTGGTGCTCCTGGTGGCCGGGACCTACGTGCTCAACCGGACCAAGTACGGCCGGTACGTCTACGCGGTCGGTGGCAACAAGGAAGCCGCCCGCCGCGCCGGTATCGACGTGCCGAAGGTCCGGGCGAGCGTGTTCGTCATCGGCTCGGCGGTCGCGGCCATCGGCGGTATCGTCGCCGCGTCGAAGGTCGGCTCGGTCAGCCCGCAGTCCGGTGGCCTCAACACGCTGCTGTACTCGGTCGGCGCGGCCGTCATCGGCGGCACGTCGCTGTTCGGCGGCAAGGGCCGCGTGGCCGACGCCGTCGTCGGTGGCCTC
This sequence comes from Amycolatopsis sp. NPDC051061, assembly GCF_040682935.1. Taxonomy (NCBI): domain Bacteria; kingdom Bacillati; phylum Actinomycetota; class Actinomycetes; order Pseudonocardiales; family Pseudonocardiaceae; genus Amycolatopsis; species Amycolatopsis sp. NPDC051061. The sequence goes on along the minus strand of NZ_JBFBBZ010000021.1, from coordinate 150,371 downwards.
GTGATCGCCGTGGTCATCAACGGCCTGGGCCTGCTCAAGCAGCCGGCCGCGGTGGTCAACATCGTCACCGGTCTGGTCCTGCTGCTCGCCGCCACGGTCGACGCGCTGTCCCGGCGCCGCGCGGCTGCGTCCACGCGCTGAACCAGCATGGAATGATCAGGTCCGTGACCAGCACACCCGTTGCACGACCGGACGAGGTGCGCCGGCACAACCGCACGACCCTGCTCCGCCTGCTGCACGTCGGCGGGCCGAGCACCCGGGCGACCCTGGCCACCCAGCTGGGGCTCAACCGGAGCACGATCAAGACCCTCGTCGACGGGCTCGCCGAAGCCGGCGTCGTCGAGGAGAAGGTGCCGAGGCCGGGACGAGGGGCGGGCCGCCCCTCGCTCCTGGTCCTGCCCCAGCCGCACGCGGCGGTCGTGCTCGCGGTCGACCTGCAGGTCGAGCACGTCGCGATCGCCCTGGTCGGGCTGGGCGGCCAGATCCTGGGCCGCAACAGCTGGAACCTGCGTGGCCGGATGGGCCGGCCCGAGGAGGTCATCACCCACGTCATCGAGTCGACGGCCGTCCTGGCCGGCGACCTCGACGTGACCCCGGTCGCGGCCGGGGTGTCGGTGCCGGGCGTCGTCCGGCGGGCCGACGGGTACGTGCACGAAGCCCCGAACCTGCGCTGGACCGACGTCGCGCTCGGCGAGCGGCTCGGCGCGGTGCTGCAGATCCCGATCCTGGTCGGCAACGACGCCGAGTTCGGCGCGGTCGCCGAGCACCTGCGCGGCGCGGCCCGCGGGGCGTCCGACGTGGTGTACATCTCGGCGGACGTCGGGGTCGGCGGCGGTGTCATCGCCGAGGGATCGGCGCTGCGCGGCGGCTCCGGCTACGTCGGCGAGATCGGGCACATGGTGATCCGACCGGACGGGCGGGACTGCTATTGCGGCAGCAGCGGCTGCTGGGAGACCGAGGTCGGCGAGGCGGCGCTGTGCCGGGCGCTCGGCCTGCCGGAGGACACCCCGCGCGGCGCGATCCTGTTCGAGCTGCGCGAGCTGGGCCGGAACCCGGAAGCGGCGCTGTCGCGGCTGGCGGAGTTCGCCGAGTGGCTGACCCTGGGGCTGATCAACGTCGTCAACCTGCTCGGCCCGCAGCTGGTGATCCTCGGCGACCTGCTGACGGTGCTGCCGGAGGCGGTGCTGCGGCACGTCGGCACGGAGGTCCGCCGGCGCAGCCTGGTGAGCCGGGCGGTCGGCGGCACCCGGATCATCAGCTCGGCGCTGGGGGCCGACGTGAAGCTGCTGGGAGCGGCGGAAGTGGCGTTCGAAGTCGTGCTGGATTCTGTCTGATTTCCTGTCCGGTTTCGTGTCCGGAATAGCTATCTTCCGCGGCCTTACCGTGATATTCGCCACGCACTTTGCAAGTTGCAGAAAAACGAAAGCGGCCGGTGCCTGTGCGCACCGGCCGCCTTCGGGCGTTTCGGAGTGGTTACCGCTGGATGTCGGCGGACAGTTCCTTGAGCTTGGCCTCGTGCGCGCGGGCGTGGTGCCCGCAGAAGAGCAGTTCCCCACCCTTGAGGATGGCTCGTACCTGAGCTGCAGCTCCGCACCGGTCACAGCGGTCGGCGGCGGTCAGTTCGGGGCGGGTGAGCGTCGGCGTTGTCATGGGGGTCTCCCTCCGTCCCGGCACCGGTTGCCCGGTGCCATCGATCCAGCTACGCCCACTTCGGGACTGATGCCGGTGGCGGCGATCGCCTTCGGCTCCGCGGTGTTCGTGCTTCCACTCTTCCAGACGTTTCGCGGCTCGCAAGTGTTCCCGCGCCGGTGGGACCTGAGTCACGCCGATTTACCCCGGATGCCGTAACCACATCCCGCAATGCAGGAGACGAATACCCGGAGAGTGACGTTTTCCGTGGTCAGGCACCATGGGGTGGTGAGTACGGTGACTTCGCCTCGACGGGTTTCCCGGGTCCCCGCTCCGCTGTTGTTCGTTCTCAGCGGAATTTCCATGTACGCCGGAGCGGCCATCGCGGTCGGCCTTTTCGGCCACGCGACGCCCGCCGGGGTGGCGTGGCTGCGCTGCCTCGGCGCGGCGGTGGTGCTCCTGGCCTGGCGCCGCCCCGGACGAGCTGCCTGGCGGGGCCGCCGGCTGGCGCTGGCGATCGCGTTCGGCGTCGTGACGGCGGGCATGAACGTGCTCTTCTACGAGGCGATCGCCCGGCTCCCGCTGGGGACGGTGGTGGCGATGGAGTTCATCGGCCCGGTCCTGGTGGCCGCGTTCGGGTCCCGCTCGCTCCGGGACGTGCTGGCGGTGGTCCTGGTGGCGTGCGGAGTGGGGGCGATCGCGGACGTCCAGCTCGCGGGTTCGTTGGCGGGGGTCGTTTTCGCCCTGGGCGCGGCGGCGGCCTGGGCGGGCTACATCGTCCTGGGCAAGCGAGTGGCCTCGTCCGAGGGATCGGGGATCGACAGCCTGGCCATCGGCTTCGCGGCGGCGACGGTGGTGCTGTCCCCACTCGCCGTCGGGACGGGCGAGGTGTGGTCTTCGCCACGGATGCTGCTGCTCGGGGTGGGCGTGGGGGTGCTGTCGACGGTGGTGCCGTATGCGCTGGACCAGGTGGTCCTGCGGCGGCTCGGACAGGCCCGGTTCGCGGTGTTGCTGGCGTTGCTGCCGGTCACGGCCGGGGTGATGGGGTTCGTGCTGCTGGCGCAGGTGCCTTCGTGGCCGGAGGCGCTGGGGACGCTGGCGGTGGTGGGCGGGGTGGCGCTGCGGAGCCGGGATGAGGCTGTACGGCCGGTGCCGGAGCCGCCGGGGTGACGGGTGCCGAGGTTGCCCGTGCAGTTGGCGCCGGAGTCATCGGGCTGGGCGGTTGCCGGGTTACCACAGGCCAGTGCCACCGGGGTGGTAGCCGGCGAGATTCGCCCGGTGCCGGTGCCGGTGCCGGTGCCGGTGCCGGTGCCGGTGCCACCGGGGTGACAGCTGGCGAGATTCGCCTGGTGCCGGTGCCACCGGGTTGAGCCGCCGCCGCCGGACTGCGGGGTTGCGGGGGTTGCCCACAGGCCGGTGCCTGTGCTGCCGGGTTGCCCCACAGGCGAGCGCCGGAGCCGCCGGACCGGCGGTTGCCGGGTTACCCACAGGCCGGTGCCGGTGCCGCCGGGGTGAGCCCGTGCGGCCGCCGCCGAGTTGACGGTGGCCGGGGTTGTCCACAGCCCGGCCGTGATGTGGACAACCCACCTCGGTTGCCGCTTTCCCCGGCCTTTTCGTCGGACTCGCCCGATACGCTGGAGCGGGGCTCGGCCCCCTGGGATGGGCGGGGTCTGTTTGCGGCCGGAGGAGGCGGGTGCCATGACCAAGGCGGCGTCGGCCGCGGCGAAGGACTTCGCCGCCGCCGGGGTGGCAGGGGTCCACCTCGCCTGGGCGGACAACAACGGCATCCCGCGCTCGCGCATCGTCCCCATCGGCGGCCTCGCCGACGCCGCCACCCGGGGCGTCGGAGCCACCTCGCTCTTCGCCGTCTTCGACAGCCACGACGCCATCACCTACGGGCACGCCGGCCTCGCCACGCCCTCCGGGGACATCCGGCTCGTGCCCGTCGTCGACCGGCTGCGGCGGCTCGCCGGGCAGCCCGCGCTCGCCTGGGCGCCCGTCCGGCAGCTCACTCGAAGCGGCGACCCCTGGCCCTACTGCCAGCGCACCGTCCTCGAAGCGCAGGTCGCCGAGGGCTCGCGGCGCGGGCTCGAGTTCCGCGCCGGCTACGAGCTGGAGTTCGCCGTCGCGCCCGCGGGCAGCACCGACGTCGTCAGCACGCCCGGGCACCCCGGGCCGGCCTACAGCCCGCACGCCCTCGTCGGGCTCGACGGCTTCGTCGCCGCCCTCCTGCACGACTTCGCCGCCAACGGCCTGCGGATCGGCCAGCTGCACGCCGAGTACGGCGTGGCGCAGGTCGAGCTGTCGCTGGCCGCGACCGATCCGGTCTCCGCCGCCGACGACCAGCTGCTGGCCCGTCAGACCATCCACGCCGCCGCGCACGCGCACGGCCTCGTCGTCAGCTTCGCGCCGCTGGTCGGCCTCGGCGCGGCCGGCAACGGCTGGCACCTGCACACCTCGGTCCGCCGCAAGGGCCGAAACCTCCTCGACGCCGACAACGCCGACGGTGCCGGCGTACCCACCGGTGACGGCGCCGGCTACCTGGCCGGGCTGCTGCGTGACCTGCCGGCGCTGACCGCGATCACGGCGCCTAGCGTCCCGTCGACCCTGCGGCTGCGCCCTGGCTACTTCGCGGGCGCGTACGCGTTCTGGGGCGTCGAGAACCGCGAGGCGCCGCTGCGGTACGTCCCGGGCTCGCGGCTGCTGGGCACCGACCACGCGAACGTCGAGCTCAAGACGTCCGACGCCTCCGCCAACCCCTACCTCGCCCTGGCCGTGGTGCTGGCCGCCGGGATGGCCGGCATCTCGGACGCCGCCGCGCTGCCCGGCCCGATCGCCGAGGACCCGGGCGGCTGGACGGAAGGCGAGCGGGAGACGAGCGGGGTGCGCAGGCTGCCGGCCGACACCGCCGAGCAGGACACGGCGCTGATGGCCTCACCGCGGGTCGCCGGGGTGCTCGGCGACGACCTGCTCGGGGCCTTCCGCGCGGTCCGCGCGTCCGACGCGGCGTGGGCGGCCGAGCGCACGGCCGACGAGATCGTCGCCGCCCACCTGTGGCGTTATTGAGGCTGGGAAGATGACCCCAATGAATCCGGGAAGCCGCTGAGAGGACCGATGTCTTCGGGGATCGACGGCGGGCAGCTCGACCTGTCCGGAGTGCGGTGGCTGCCGGGCGGGGCCCGGCTGGCCGCGGTCGCGCAGGCGGAGCTGCCCCAGAAGGACGGCTTGGCCGCGGCGTTCTGCGGGCTCGCGGCGTTGCGCGCGGCCGGGCTCGACGTGCTCGACCAGGACGCCGTCGCGGTGGCCGCGGGGACGGTCCGCGGGCCGGTCGTGCGCCCGCCGGGCGAGACCGGCCGGCCGGAGTTCCGGTTGCCCGTACCGCTCGTCGACGACCCGGCCGCCGCGGGGACCCGGGTGTCCGGGCTGGCGACGGCGCTCGGTGCGCTGTCGGGCGGCGCCCTCGCGGCGGTACCGGTGACGGGGGAGTGGACCACCGAGACGCTCTTCGACCTGCTGGTCGGCCTCTGGGACGTGCCGCGCGTCGCGGTGATCGCCCGGATCGACAGCGCCGAGCTCGGTGCCCACGACACCCCGGAACGCGCGCTGCTCGACTACCTCGACACCGGCGTCCCGCCACTGTGGACGTCCCGCTGGCGTCCGCCGGGCGGCCACTTCGTGCTCGTGGCGGGCATCCGGATCGGTGCGGAAGGCACGCTGCTGTCCGTTGTGGACACCTACCCGTCGTTCGGGGACAACGGGATCCACGACCAGCCCGTCGAATGGGTCGCCGCGGCGCTGGCCGGGCTGGGCGTGCTGGTGGTCGTCGACGCGGACCAGGTCGCCGTGACGCGCGAGGCGGCCCGCGTCGCCGGCCTCACTCCGTCGTTTTGGGACTGACCGCTTCGGCGTTCTCGGGCGCGAAGCGGGAGTGGCGGCGGCCGTAGGCGAAGTAGATGACCAGGCCGATCACCAGCCAGACGGCGAACCGGATCCAGGTGAGCACGTTGAGGTTGAGCATCAGGTACAGGCACGCCAGCGCCGCCAGGATCGGGACCACCGGCGAGAACGGCACGGAGAACGGGCGGTCCAGGTCCGGCCGGCGGCGGCGCAGCACCGGCACCGCGACGGCCACGATGATCATCGCCGACAGCGCGCCGATGCTCACCATGTCGGCCAGCTCGGAGATCGGGATGAACGCGGCCAGCACGGCGATCAGCACGGCGCCGCCGATGGTCATCCGGTGCGGGGTGCCCCAGCGCGGGTGCGTGCGCCCGAGCGCCTTCGGCAGCAGGCCGTCGCGGCCCATGGCGAAGCCGATCCGCCCGATCGTGACCAGCTCGACCATCATCACCGACGTCAGCCCGGTCACCGCGCCGAGCGAGATGAGCGCGCCGACCCAGTGCTGGCCGACCTTGTCGAACGCGTCCGCCAGCGGCGCGCCGGTGTCGATGTCGGTGAACGGGATCATGCCGGTCAGCACGATCGACACCCCGATGTAGAGCAGCGCGCACACGCCGAGCGCGCCGAGGATGCCGACCCGGAGGTCCTTGCGCGGGTTCAGCGTCTCCTCGCCGAGGTTCGCGAGCGCTTCGAAACCGGTGTAGGCGAAGAAGACGATGGCGGCGGCGGTGACCATCCCGGCGATGCCGTAGACCGACTGCTCCAGGCCGAGCGCGGCCTGGACGATCGGCTGCTCCAGCACCGTGGAGCCGTTCTCGGGCGGCTTCGCGGCCGGGATGAACGGCGTGAGGTTCGCGCCCTTGACGAAGAACAAGCCGACCGCCAGCACCAGCACGCAGACGGCGACCTTCACGCAGACGAGCAGGTTGGTCAGCCAGGCCGACTCCTTGATGCCCAGCACGGCGATGACGGTCAGCACGGCGATGATCAGCACCGCCCCGACGTTCACCTTCGCGTCCTCGCCGAACCATTCCGGTGACAGCCCGAGCAGGTTGGCCAGGTAGCCGGACCACCCGCGCGACACCACGGCGGCGCCGAGCGCGAACTCCAGCAGCAGGTCCCAGCCGATGATCCAGGCGAACACCTCGCCGAGGGTGGCGAAGGCGTACGTGTAAGCGCTTCCGGCCGTCGGGACGCTGGAGGCGAGCTCGGCGTAGCAGAGCGCCGCGAGCCCCGCGACGACCGCACCGAGCACGAACGACAGCGTCACCGCGGGCCCGGCGTGCGTCTTCGCCTCGACGCCCGCGAGGGTGAAGATGCCGGTGCCGATGATGATCCCCACGCCGAACCCGACCAGGTCGCGCCCGCGCAGCCGCCGCTTGAGCTCCCCGGAGTCCTGGCGCTTCAGCACGTCGTCCACGTTCAACGTTCTCCGCACACCCATGAGGAGAAGTTAGAAGGTCACGGAGGTTTCCGCAGAACGGCGGACGCCGGGTTTTCGCGGGTCAGGCCGTTCTCCCGGGCGAGGATCGCCGCCTGGGTGCGCGAGCGCAGGTCGAGCTTGCCCAACACGCGCGAGACGTGCGTCTTCACCGTCGTCTCGCCGATGTAGAGCCGCGTGCCGATCTGGGTGTTCGACAGGCCTTCGCCGAGGCAGGCGAGGACCTCGCGTTCGCGCTCGGTCAGGTCATCGAGACCGTGGGGCGTGGTGCGGGTTCGCGGCTGCCGGCGGCGAACGCGGTGATCAGCCGCCGCGTGATCTGCGGGGCGAGCACCCCCTCGCCGGCCTGCCGGACGGCGGCGGCGGCGCCGTCGGCGGCTTGCCCGACGACCCGCACGCCTTCGGCGTTGTCGAGGATCATGACGAGGCCGTTCGCGGGAAGGGGAGGGGGCGGATCGGCTGCTCGCCGGAGCGACCAGCGGGGCTGGCGGGATGCGGGCGGGTTGGTCGCCGTCAGAGCTGACGGCGGGAGTAAGGCACCCCGACCCGGCCGGATCCTCGCCCCGGCGAGCGCGGCAGCGCCGGCCAAACCGCAGGCGCTCCCGGCACCCGGCAAGCGCCTCCGCACGGGCCGCCGACCGCTCCCGCCATCCCCCTCGACCGGGTGCCCGGAGTGACGTCACCCCCTGCGGATGGCGCGATCGGCCGGGCACCGGAATGCTTGTCCCGTGCCCGACGACATCCCCGCCCGCAGCGCCCTGCACCAGCTCGCCGACCGCTACGGCGTCGCCACCCGGTACGAGAACGCCGACCAGGTCTGGGTCGAAGTCGAAGACGACGTCGTCGTCGCCGTCCTGGGCCAGTTCGGGGTCGATGCCGGCAGTGACGACGCCATCGCCCGCGCGCTCGGTGCCCGCGAAACCCCCGGCAAGCTGCCGCCGACCATCGTGCTCAAGCAAGGCGCCACGCGTCCGCTCGGTACCAATGCCGAGATCTTCCTCGAAGACGGGGGCCGGCGGGTCACCGCCGGCGATCTCCCCGCCGACCTGCCGCTCGGCTGGCACCGGATCGTCACCGCCGACCAGGACGTCGTGCTCGCCGTCGTGCCCGGGACACTGCCGGACGTCCCGCCCGCCTGGGGCTGGATGCTGCAGCTCTACGCGCTGCACTCGGCCGGCTCCTGGGGCATCGGCGACTACGGCGACCTCGCGACCTTCGCCGCCCGCTCGGCCTCGGAACTGGACGCCGGCGTCCTGCTCGTCAACCCCGTGCAGGCCTTCAGCCCCGCCCACCCCGTCGAGCGGTCGCCCTACTCGCCCGCGAGCCGGCGGTTCGCCAACCCGGTCTACCTGCGCGTCACCGCCACCGGCACCTACGCGCAAGCCGATGCCGCGACGCAGGAGGCCGTGCGGTCCCTCGCCCCGGACCGGGACGGCGAACTCATCGACTACGACGCCGTCTGGACGGCGAAACGCGCCGCGCTCGAGCTGCTGTGGCCGCACCGCGTCGAAGACCTGCCCAGGGACGCCGACCTCGACGACTTCGCCCTCTTCTGCGCCCTGGCCGAACAGCACGGCGCCGACTGGCGGGACTGGCCGGTGGAGCTCCAGGACCCTGCCACACCCGAGGTGGCGAAGGCCCGCGAGGAACTCAAGGAGCGCGTCGGCTTCCACGCCTGGCTCCAGCACCTCTGCCGAGCGCAGCTGGAGACCGCCCGCAAGGCGGCGCGCGAGGCCGGGATGACCGTCGGGATCGTGCACGACCTGCCCGTCGGCGTGCACCCCGGCGGGGCCGACACCTGGGCGGTGCGGGACGTCTTCGCCGCCGACGTCCGCGTCGGCGCGCCGCCGGACGCCTTCAACCAGCAAGGACAAGACTGGAACCTGCCGCCGTGGCGGCCGGACAAGCTCGCCGAGGCCGGGTACGCGCCGTTCCGGGACGTCATCCGGGGGGTGCTGCGCTACGCCGACGGCATCCGCGTCGACCACATCGCCGGGCTCTGGCGGCTGTGGTGGATCCCGCCGGGCGAGCCCGCGCACCGCGGCACCTACGTCCACTACGACGCCGAGGCCATGGTCGGCGTGCTCGCGCTCGAGGCGCATCGCGCGGGCGCCGTCGTCGTGGGGGAGGACCTCGGGACCGTCGAGGAGACCGTCACCGAGACCATGCACGAACGCGGCATGCTCAGCTCGGCCGTCCTTTGGTTCGAACGCGACTGGGACGCGCCGGGCAAGCCGTTCACGCGCCCGGACGGGTGGGACCCGGAGGCCATGGCCAGCATCTCCACCCACGACCTGCCGACGGTCTCCGGCTGGCTGGAGGGCGAGCACGTGCGGGTCCGGGCCGAGCTGGGCCTGCTGGATCGCGGGGTCGAAGCCGAAGAAAACGCGGCCGCCGCGGAACGCCAGGCGTTGCGGGAACTCCTTGCCCGGGAAGGGATTCCGGACGACGACATGGTCGTCGCGCTGCACAGTCTCCTCGCGCGAGCCGCGTCCCGGCTGGTGCTGACGTCACCGGCCGACGTCGCGGGCCAGGTGCGGCAGCCGAATCTGCCCGGGACGGTCGACCAGTACCCTAACTGGCGGATTCCCCTTCCCGTCAGCGTCGACGGCTTCTTCACCGCGAAGGGGGTGCGCGCCGCGGTGGCGCCGCTGGCGGCGGCGCGTCCGTTGCCCGGGTAACGGGTACCCCCTGGCGCACGACCCCCGCAGTGATGCGCGTCCGCGAGTGCGGGCGCGCCCGTACACCCCTGTAACAGCTCGAGGAGACCTCAGTGCGGCCCTGGCCCGGAACGCCCTACCCGCTCGGCGCCACCTACGACGGAGTCGGGACGAACTTCGCCCTCTTCTCCGAGGTGGCCGAGCGAGTCGAACTGTGCCTGTTCGACGGCGAGGGCAACGAGACGCGGTACGCGCTCGAAGAGGTGGACGGCTTCGTCCACCACGGCTACCTGCTCAACGTCGGCCCCGGCCAGCGCTACGGGTTCCGGGTGCACGGCCCGTACGACCCGGCCCGCGGCCTGCGCTGCAACCCGAACAAGCTGCTCATCGACCCCTACGCGAAGGCCGTCTCGCACGGCGTGAAGTGGGACGAGTCGCTCTTCGGCTACCAGTTCGCCAACCCGGACGAGCGCAACGACGACGACTCCGCCGGCCGGGTGCCGTACTCGCTGGTGGCGAACCCGTTCTTCGACTGGGGCAACGACCGTCAGCCGAAGCGGCCGTACAACGAGACGGTCATCTACGAAGCGCACGTCAAGGGCATGACGGTGAACCACCCGTTCGTGCCCGAAGCGCTGCGGGGCACCTACGCCGGCCTGGCGCACCCCGCCGTCGTCGAGCACCTGCAGAAGCTCGGCGTGACGGCGGTGGAGCTGCTGCCGGTGCACCAGTTCGTCTCCGACCACGGGCTGGAGGAGAAGGGGCTCACGAACTACTGGGGCTACAACACGATCGGTTACTTCGCCCCGCACGACTCCTACGCCGCGATGCCCGGCGAGGGCGGCCAGGTCCAGGAGTTCAAGGGCATGGTCAAGGCCTTCCACGAGGCCGGCATCGAAGTGATCCTCGACGTGGTTTACAACCACACCGCCGAGGGCAACCACCTCGGGCCGACCCTGTCGATGCGCGGCATCGACAACGAGGCCTACTACCGGCTGGTGGAGGGGGAGCCCGAGTACTACATGGACTACACCGGCACCGGGAACTCCCTCAACGTGCGCAACCCGCACACCCTGCAGCTGATCATGGATTCGCTGCGGTACTGGGTGACGGAGATGCACGTCGACGGCTTCCGCTTCGACCTCGCCTCGGCGCTGGCGCGCGAGTTCTACGACGTCGACCGGCTGTCGACGTTCTTCGACCTGGTGCAGCAGGACCCGATCGTGAGCCAGGTGAAGCTGATCGCCGAGCCGTGGGACGTCGGTCCCGGCGGCTACCAGGTCGGCAACTTCCCGCCGCTGTGGACGGAGTGGAACGGGCAGTACCGCGACACCGTCCGCGACTTCTGGCGCGGCGAGCCCTCGACGCTCGGCGAGTTCGCGTCGCGGATCACCGGCTCCTCGGACCTCTACCAGGACGACGGCCGCCGCCCCTTCGCGTCGATCAACTTCGTCACCGCTCACGACGGCTTCACGCTGCGGGACCTGGTGTCCTACAACGAAAAGCACAACGAGGCCAACGGCGAGGACGGCCGCGACGGCGCCGACGACAACCGGTCGTGGAACTGCGGGGTCGAGGGCGACACCGACGACCCCGAGGTCCTCGACCTGCGCGTCCGCCAGCAGCGCAACATGCTGGCCACGGTGCTGCTGTCGCAGGGCGTGCCGATGATCCTGCACGGCGACGAGTTCGGCCGCACCCAGCAGGGCAACAACAACGTCTACTGCCAGGACTCCGAACTGTCCTGGATGGACTGGGCGCTGGCCACCGAGCACGCCGACCTGGTCCGGTTCACCGGCGGCCTGAGCGCGTTCCGGCACCGGCACCCGGTGTTCCGCCGCCGCCGGTTCTTCCAGGGCGGCCCGGTCGGCAAGGGCGAGAAGCTCGGCGACATCGCCTGGTTCACCCCGGCCGGCGAGGAGATGATCGAGCAGAACTGGGACGACGGCTTCGGCAAGGCGGTCGTCGTCTTCCTCAACGGCCAGGCGATCCCCGATCTCGACCCGCGCGGCATGCACGTCGAGGACGACTCGTTCCTGCTCGCGTTCAACGCGCACTACGAAGACATCGACGCCAAGCTCCCGGGCAACGGCTACGGCGAGGCCTGGACCGTCGTCGTCGACACCGCGACGGGCGAGGTCGAACCCCACGACGCGAAACCCATCGAAGGCGGCGGCCAGCTCACCCTGCCCGCCCGCTCCCTGATCGTGCTGCAGCGGACGGAGCCCGTATGACGGTGCCGGAGTCGACCTACCGGGTGCAGCTGCGCCCGGAGTTCTCCTTCAGCGACGCCGCCGGCATCGCCGGCTACCTGCGTGACCTGGGCATCGGCGCGCTCTACGCGTCGCCGGTGCTGGACGCGGCCCCCGGCTCGACCCACGGCTACGACGTCGTCGACACGACGCGCGCGCGGCCCGCGCTGGGCGGCGAGTCGGCCCGCCAAGAGCTCAGCACGCTCCTGAAGGAGCTCGGGCTGGGCCTGGTCGTCGACATCGTGCCGAACCACATGTCGGTCGAGGTGCCGAAGGTCAACCGGTGGTGGTGGGACGTGCTCACGCACGGCCGCGACTCGGAGTTCGCGTCCTTCTTCGACGTCGACTGGGACCGCGGCCCGCTCCTGCTGCCGGTGCTCGGCGACGACAGTGACGATGGAGCCGTCGCCGAGCTGACCGTCGACGGCGGCGAGCTGGCCTACTACGACCACCGCTTCCCGATCGCCCCCGGCACGGAAAGCGGGACGCCGCGGGAGATCCACGAGCGTCAGCACTACCGCCTGGTCGACTGGCGCCGCGGCAACGCGGAGCTCACCTACCGCCGGTTCTTCGACATCACGAACCTGGCCGCGGTCCGCGTCGAGGACCCGATCGTGTTCGCCGAGACGCACGGGGAGGTCCTGCGCTGGGTGGCCGACGGTGACGTCACCGGCCTGCGCGTCGACCACCCGGACGGCCTCGCCGACCCGGGCGGCTACTTCCGGCGGCTGCGCGAGAACGCCCCGGGCGCGTGGATCGTGGCCGAGAAGATCCTGCACCCGGGCGAGCCGCTGCCGCAGAGCTGGGCGGTCGACGGCACCACCGGCTACGACGCCCTGCGCGAGGTCGCCGGCGTCTTCGTCGACCCGGCCGCCGAGCCCGACTTCACGGCGCTGGCCACGGAGCTGGGCGTGAAGACCGGTTACCACCGCGTCGAGGCCGAGGCCCGCCGCCTGGTCACCGACCACATCCTGGTCGCCGAGGTCCGGCGGATCGCGGCGTTGCTGCCCGACATCGATCCCGAAGCCGCGCGGCAGGCGGTGGCGGAGACCATGGTCGCGTTCCCCGTCTACCGCTCCTACCTGCCCGAAGGCGCGGCGCACTGGACGGCCGCGATCGACGGTGCCCGCCGGACGCGGCCCGACCTCGCCGACGCGCTGATCATCCTCGACGCGTACGTGCGCAAGAACCCTGAGAGCGAGCTGGCCACCCGGATCCAGCAGACCTCCGGCATGGTCGTGGCCAAGGGCACCGAGGACACGACGTTCTACCGCTACACGCGCTTCGCCGCGCTCAACGAGGTCGGCGGCAACCCGGACCGGTTCGGCCTCGGCGTCGAGGAGTTCCACCGCCTGGCGGCCGAGCGCGAAGCCGGTTACCCGGCCGCGATGACGACGCTGACCACACACGACACCAAGCGCTCCGAGGACACCCGCGCGCGGATGGCCGTGCTCGCGGAGGTGCCCGGCGAGTTCGCCGGGGCCGTCCGGCGGTGGACCGCGCGACGCGGGATCGACGAGCCGTCGCTGAACCTCCTGGCCTGGCAGACGCTCGTCGCGACCTGGCCGATCGAACCGGCCCGGCTACGGGACTACCTCGACAAGGCGGCCAAGGAGGCCAAGCTCCGGACCAGCTGGACCAGCCACGACGAAGCTTTCGAGGCCGACGTCGCCGCCTGGCCCGACGACGTCATGGGCGACGCCGAGCTGGCCGCGGAGATCGAAGCCTTCGTCGGGCGCATCGAGAAGCCCGGCTACGCGAACTCCCTCGGCCAGAAGTTCGTGCAGCTGACCGCGCCCGGCGTCCCGGACGTCTACCAGGGCACCGAGCTGTGGGACTTCTCGCTGGTCGACCCGGACAACCGCCGCCCGGTCGACTACGCGGTCCGGCGCGAGATCCTCGCGCGGGTCGTCGACGGCGAGCTGCCGGAGATCGACGCGTCGGGTGCGGCGAAGCTGCTCGTCGTGCACAAGGCGCTGCGGCTGCGCCGCGAACACCCGGCGCTGTTCCGCGGCTACCGGCCGCTGCGGGCCGAGGGCGCCGCGGCGGAGCACTGCCTCGCCTTCACCCGAAGCGCGGACCTGGCCGTGGCCGTGACCCGGCTGCCGGTCGGCCTCGAAGCCGCCGGCGGCTGGGGCGACACCGTGCTGCCGCTGCCCGGCGGCGTCTGGACCGACGTCCTGACCGGCCGCGAGGTCACCGGTGACCTCGCCACTCTGTTCGAGCGGTACCCCGTGGCGTTGCTGGTGCGAGGAGACGCATGAGGTTCAGCGTGTGGGCCCCGGCGGCCCGCCGGGTCCGGGTGAGCGTCGACGCCGGCGTGCACGAGATGACCGCCGGTGACGGCGGCTGGTGGCACGCCGAGGCCGAGGGCATCAACTACGCCTTCCTCCTGGACAACTCCGACGATCGCCTGCCCGACCCGCGGTCGCGGTGGCAGCCCCACGGCGTCCACCAGGAGTCCCGCGTCTACGACCACGCCGACTTCGAATGGACCGACGACGCCTGGCACGGGCGGCAGCTGCCCGGCGGAGTCGTCTACGAGCTGCACGTCGGCACGTTCACCGAGGGCGGCACCTTCGACGCGGCGATCGACCGCCTCGACCACCTCGTCGAGCTCGGCATCACCCACGTCGAGCTGCTGCCGGTCAACTCCTTCGACGGCACCGCCGGCTGGGGCTACGACGGCGTCCTCTGGGGCGCGGTCCACGAGCCCTACGGCGGGCCGGACGGCTTCAAGCGGTTCGTCGACGCGGCCCACGCGCGCGGCCTGGCCGTCGTGCTCGACGTCGTCTACAACCACCTCGGGCCGTCGGGTGCCTACCTCGACCGGTTCGGGCCGTACTTCGCCGGGCAGAACGAGTGGGGTCCGGGCCTGAACCTCGACGGCGCCGGCTCGGACGAGGTCCGCCGGTACGTCGTGGACAACGCGCTGAGCTGGTTCCGCGACTTCCACGTCGACGCGCTGCGCCTGGACGCGGTGCACGCGCTGCTCGACCGGCGGGCCGTCCACCTGCTCGAGCAGCTCGCCGTCGAGACCGAAACGCTGTCGGCGGCGCTGAACCGGCCGCTGACGCTGATCGCCGAGTCCGACCTCAACGACCCGAAGCTCGTCACGCCCCGCGAGCGCGGCGGCTACGGTCTGCACGCCCAGTGGTCGGACGACTTCCACCACGCCCTGCACGTCAAGCTCACCGGCGAGACGTCCGGTTACTACCCGGACTTCGCCGCCCACGACGCCGTCGAGCGGGTGCTGCGCGACGTGTTCTTCCACACCGGGACCTGGTCGTCGTTCCGCGAGCGGACCCACGGCCGCCCGGTGGACACCCGGACCGTGCCGGGTCACCGCTTCCTCGCCTACCTGCAGAACCACGACCAGATCGGCAACCGCGCGACCGGCGACCGGCTGTCCGCGACCGTCTCGCGAGACCGGCTGGCCTGCGGCGCGGCCATCCTGTTCTGCTCGCCCTTCACCCCGATGGTGTTCATGGGGGAGGAGTGGGCGGCGAGCACGCCGTGGCAGTTCTTCGCCTCCTTCCCGGACCCGGAGCTGGCCGAGGCGGTCCGCACGGGCCGTCGTCGCGAGTTCGCGCGGCACGGCTGGGGCGAGTCCGACGTGCCCGACCCGATGGACCCGGCGACGGTCGAGCGCTCCCGGCTCGACTGGGCCGAAGCGGACACGCCCGGCCACCGCGAGATGCTCGAGCTGTACCGGACGCTGATCCGGCTGCGGCGCGATCACCCCGGGCCGGCCGATCCGCAGGTCTCCGACCTGCGGGTCGACGCCGCCCCGGACGGATCTTGGCTGGTGCTGCACCGCGGGCGGCTGCGGCTGGCCGTCAACTTCGGAGCCGGCCCGGTGACGCTCCCGCTCGGCGCCACGGCGACCCTGCTGACCTGGGCCGAGGCCACCGTGGACGGTGGGGCCGCGGTGCTGCCGCCGGACAGTTTCGTTCTGGTCGAAACCCGATAACTCCGGCGGCACATCGCGCGGGATGTGACCCGGATCTGGGACGATTCAGGAATGGCGACACGACCCTCGACCCAGCACGTCCGCGCCGGACGCCCGTTCCCGCTCGGCGCCCACCCCGAGGCGGGTGGGGTCCGGTTCGCGATCACCTCCGCCGTCGCGGACGCGGTCGACCTGTGCCTGATCGACGCCGACGGGTCCGAACGGCGGATCGCGCTCACCGAGCGCACGTTCGGCGTCTGGCACGGCCTGGTGCCCGGGGTGACGCCGGGCCAGCGGTACGGCTACCGCATCCACGGCCCGTACGACCCGGCCCGCGGCCTGCGCTGCAACCCGCACAAGCTGCTCCTCGACCCGTACGCCCGGCAGATCACCGGCGGGCTCACCGATCTGCGCGCGGCCCAGGGCTTCACCGGCGACCCCGAGCGCGGCCCGATGTCCACAGTGGACTCCCTGGGCAGCGTGCCGCTCTCGGTGGTGTCCTCGCCGGGCGGGCCGGACACCGGGGTGAAGCCGGAGGTCCCGTTCGAGGAGGCGGTGGTCTACGAGCTGCACGTCAAGGGGTTCACCCAGCAGCACCCGTTCATCCCGGAGGCGCTGCGCGGCACCTACCTCGGCCTGGCCCACCCGGTGGCCGTCGAGTACCTGACCCGGCTCGGCGTCACGTCGGTGGAGCTGCTGCCGGTGCACTCGTTCCTCGACGAGCCGTCGCTGGTCCGGGCCGGGCGGCACAACTACTGGGGGTACTCGCCGCTCGGCTTCTTCGCGCCGCACGCCGCCTACGCCAGCGAGCCCGGCCACGAGGTCGAGGAGTTCCGCCTGATGGTGGCCGCCCTGCACGCGGCCGGCATCGAGGTGATCGTCGACGTCGTGTTCAACCACACCTGCGAGGGCGGCCCCGACGGGCCGACGCTGAGTTTCCGCGGGCTGAACGCGCCCGCCTACTACCTGCACACCGAGCGCGGCCACATGGCCGACATCACCGGCTGCGGCAACACCCTGGAGGCCGGCTCGCCGACGGTGGTCCGGCTGGTCACCGACTCGCTGCGGTACTGGACGCAGGAACTGGGCGTCGACGGCTTCCGGTTCGACCTGGCCAGCACGCTCGGCCGGGCCCGCGGCGGCGTGTTCGACCCCGCGTCGACGCTGCTCACCGCGATCACCACCGACCCGGTGCTCACGCGCTGCAAGCTCATCGCGGAGCCGTGGGACGCCACCGGCGAGGGCTACCGCGTCGGCGGCTTCGGCGCCCAGTGGGCGGAGTGGAACGGCCGCTTCCGCGACACGGTGCGCGACTTCTGGCGCGGCGCGACCGGCGTGCGCGATCTGGCCTACCGGCTGTCCGGTTCGTCGGACCTCTACGACCACAACCTGCGCCGGCCGTGGCAGTCGATCAACTTCGTCACCGCTCACGACGGCTTCACGCTGCGGGACCTGGTGTCCTACAACGAGAAGCACAACGAGGCCAACGGCGAGGACAACCGCGACGGAGGCAACGACAACCGCTCGTGGAACCACGGCGCCGAGGGCGGCACCGCCGACCAGGGGATCCGCGAGCTGCGCGCGCGGCAGGTGCGGAACATGTTCGCCACGCTGCTGCTGTCCACCGGCACCCCGATGATCACCGCGGGCGACGAGTTCTGGCGGACCCAGGGCGGCAACAACAACGCGTACTGCCTCGACGACGAGACGTCGTGGCTGGACTGGACCCCCGATGACGCCGAAGCCCCCGAAGCCGAGGCGATGCTGGCTTTCGCCCGCCGGGTCGTGCGGCTGCGGTCGATGAGCCCGGCGCTGCGGCAGCCGGAGTTCTTCGAAGGCCGGACCACGCCGACCGGCAAGCCGGACCTGGTCTGGTTCCGCCCCGACGGCGAGGAGTTCGGCGAGACCGACTGGTTCGAGGACCGGCACACGCTCGGCATGTGGGTCGACGGCTCGAACAGCCAGGCCCGCAACCGCGACGGCGAGCTGGTGCCCGACCACTCGTGGCTGATGTGGCTGCACGCGGGGGAGGAGGCGGCCGAAGTCGTGCTGCCGGACCGCGAATACGGCGAGACGTTCAAGCCGACGCTCGACACGAGCACCGCGGACGGCAGCCCGGCCAACCCGGGCCCGCTGGAGGCCAAGAGCCGGCTGACGCTGCAGTCGCGTTCGCTGCTCCTCCTCCGCGCTCCGCGCCTGGCCTCGGACCACCCCACCGAAGGCCCCTGACGAACCGGACGGCACGGCGAGGTCCGGACGCCGCGGCCGTGTCGTCCATTCGGGTACGGGTGTTCGCCGTCAGGGTGCGCGTGTCGGGGGTGCCGGCTCGCCGGGGGCCGACGGGCCGGCCGTAACCTGCCGGACACCCGCCGGAAATTCGTTGCGGGGGAAGCGTTTCACTCGCACCCGAGTGGGTACACAACTAGAAGTGCCCTGCCTCGATGGCGCTTGATCGAGTCGGGCAGACTGACAACGCCTGCGCGTAAACCGACACTTCGAGGGGCGTTGCCCATGACCGGCCGGCTCGGCATCGACGACGTCTCCCCCAGCGTGAGCTGCGGCCGGTATCCGGTCAAGGCCGTTGTGGGGGAACACATCCCGGTCACCGCGACCGTCTGGCGGGAAGGCCACGACGCCGTCGCGGCGACCGTCGCCTGGCGTGGCCCGGACGACCGCTTGACCCGCCAGACCCGCATGGTGCCGCGCGGCCCCGACCACCCCGACGAGTTCGCCGCGGTGATCGTCCCGGACACCACCGGCATGTGGACCTACCGCATCGACGCCTGGGGCGACCCCTGGGCGACGTGGGAGCACAACGTCGAGGTGAAGGTCGCCGCCGGGCAGGGTCCCGAAGACCTGGCGAACGACCTCGAGAACGGCGCCCGGCTGCTGGAGCGCGTCTCCCGCCGCCCCGACCGCCGGGCGGAGAAAGCGCTGCTGACCGGCGCGCTGACCGCGTTGCGCGACGAAGAGCGCGGCCTCGCCGAACGGGTCGGGCCCGCGCTCTCGCCCGAGATCCGCCAGCTCATGCACGAGTTCCCGGTGCGGGAGCTGATCACCAAGGGCAAGCCGCACAAGGTGTGGGTCGATCGCCGCCGGGCCGCGTTCGGCTCCTGGTACGAGCTGTTCCCGCGCTCCACCGGGGGGCTCGACGCCGAGGGCAAGCCGGTGCACGGCACCTTCACCACCGCCGCGGCCGCGCTCGACCGCGTCGCGAAGATGGGCTTCGACGTCGTCTACCTGCCGCCGATCCACCCCATCGGCCGCGTGAACCGCAAGGGGCCCAACAACACCCTCGACGCCAAGCCCGACGACGTCGGCT
Source organism: Amycolatopsis sp. NPDC051061 (assembly GCF_040682935.1). NCBI lineage: Bacteria > Bacillati > Actinomycetota > Actinomycetes > Pseudonocardiales > Pseudonocardiaceae > Amycolatopsis > Amycolatopsis sp. NPDC051061. The sequence goes on along the minus strand of NZ_JBFBBZ010000021.1, from coordinate 131,215 downwards.
CGCCGTGGGCCATCGGCGCCGACGAAGGCGGGCACGACGCCATCCACCCGGACCTCGGCACCTTCGAGGACTTCGACGCCTTCGTCGCCCGCTCCGAGGAGCTCGGCATGGAGGTGGCGCTCGACTTCGCGCTGCAGGCCGCGCCGGACCACCCGTGGGTCCTGAAGAACCAGGAGTTCTTCACCACCCGCCCGGACGGCTCGATCGCCTACGCGGAGAACCCGCCGAAGAAGTACCAGGACATCTACCCGATCAACTTCGACAACGACCCCAAGGCCATCTACGAAGAGATGCTGCGGGTCATCACGGTCTGGATCGACCACGGGGTCAAGATCTTCCGGGTCGACAACCCGCACACCAAGCCGCCGGACTTCTGGGCCTGGCTGATCCAGTCGGTGAAGGACGCCCACCCGGACGTCCTGTTCCTGGCCGAGGCGTTCACGCGCCCGGCGCGGCTGTGGGGCCTGGCCCGGCTCGGCTTCACCCAGAGCTACACGTACTTCACGTGGCGGACCGGCAAGCAGGAGCTGATCGACTTCGCCATCGACCTGCGCGAGCACTGGAACCAGGGCCGGGCGAACCTCTTCGTCAACACCCCGGACATCCTCCACGAGTCGCTGCAGCGCGGCGGGCCCGGCATGTTCGCGCTGCGGGCCGCGCTGGCCGCGACGATCTCGCCGACGTGGGGCGTCTACTCGGGGTACGAGCTGTTCGAGCACGTCCCGGTCCGCGAGGGCAGCGAGGAGTACCTCGACTCCGAGAAGTACCAGCTGCGCCCGCGCGACTTCGAGCGCGCCCTCGCCGAAGGGCGGTCGCTGGAGCCGTGGATCGCGAAGCTCAACGCCGTCCGCCGCGCGCACCCGGCGCTGCAGCAGATGCGCACCCTGCACTTCCACCACATCGACAACGACGCGCTGCTGGCGTACTCCAAACAGGACCCGGCCACCGGCGACACCGTGGTCACAGTCGTCACCCTCGACCCGTACGGGACGCAGGAGGGCACGCTGTGGCTCGACACGGCGGCGCTCGGGTTCGAGGCGCACGAGCGGCTGATCGCCCACGACGAGGTCACCGGCGACACGTGGGACTGGGGCCCGGCGAACTTCGTGCGGCTCGAGCCTTGGCGGGCCGTGGCGCACGTCGTGTCGGTGCGACGCCGGCTGGCCGGCTGACGAGGACGGGACGGGAAGGACGGCGAATCGAGGGACGAGGTGGAGCACATGGCGGAAGAAACCCGGCCCGACGCCGCACTGGGGCTGGAGGGCGTGCCGCACACCGGTGAGGCGATGACCGCCGACGGCATGCTGGTCGAGCCCCAGGCCGGCGACTTCCGCTCGGCGCAGCAGGCGCCGAGCAACCCGGAGTGGTTCAAGGGCGCGGTGTTCTACGAGGTGCTGGTGCGCGCCTTCGCCGACTCGAACGGCGACGGCACCGGCGACCTGCGCGGCCTGGCCGGCCGGCTGGACTACCTGGCCTGGCTGGGCATCGACTGCCTCTGGCTGCCTCCGTTCTACGCGTCGCCGCTGCGCGACGGCGGGTACGACATCAGCGACTTCCGTGCGGTGCTCCCGGAGTTCGGCAGCGTCGAGGACTTCGTGTTCCTGCTGAACGAGGCGCACCGGCGCGGCATCCGCGTGATCACCGACCTGGTGCTCAACCACACCTCGGACGCGCACCCGTGGTTCCAGCAGTCCCGCAGCGACCCCGACGGTCCGTACGGCGACTACTACGTGTGGAGCGACGACGACTCCCGCTACGCCGACGCGCGGATCATCTTCGTCGACACCGAGACGTCGAACTGGACCTACGACCCGGTGCGCGGGCAGTTCTACTGGCACCGGTTCTTCTCGCACCAGCCGGACCTGAACTTCGAGAACGCCGACGTCCAGAACGCGATGATCGACACCCTGCGGTTCTGGCTGGACCTGGGCATCGACGGGTTCCGCCTCGACGCCGTGCCGTACCTGTTCGAGCAGGAGGGCACCAACTGCGAGAACCTGCCGCGCACGCACGAGTTCCTCAAGCGCTGCCGCAAGGTCGTCGACGACGAGTACCCCGGACGCATTCTCCTCGCCGAGGCCAACCAGTGGCCGTCGGACGTCGTCGAGTACTTCGGCGACCCGGTGGTCGGCGGCGACGAGTGCCACATGGCGTTCCACTTCCCGCTGATGCCCCGCATCTTCATGGCGGTGCGGCGGGAGTCGCGGTTCCCGATCTCGGAGATCCTCACCCAGACCCCGAAGATCCCCAGCGGCACCCAGTGGGGCATCTTCCTGCGCAACCACGACGAGCTGACCCTCGAGATGGTCACCGACGAAGAGCGCGACTACATGTACACGGAGTACGCCAAGGACCCGCGGATGAAGGCCAACATCGGCATCCGCCGGCGGCTGGCCCCGCTCCTGGACAACGACCGCAACCAGCAGGAGCTCTTCACGGCGATGCTGCTGTCCCTGCCGGGCTCGCCCGTTCTGTACTACGGTGACGAGATCGGCATGGGAGACAACATCTGGCTCGGCGACCGCGACGCGGTCCGCACCCCCATGCAGTGGACCCCGGACCGCAACGCCGGGTTCTCCGCCTGCGACCCCGGCCGGATCTACCTGCCGGTGATCATGGACCCGGTGTACGGCTACCAGGGCCTGAACGTCGAGGCGCAGTCGAACAACGGGTCCTCTTTGCTCAACTGGACCCGGCGGATGATCGAGGTGCGCAAGCAGCACCACGCGTTCGCCGAAGGCGAGTTCGTCGACCTCGGCGGGTCCAACCCGAGCGTACTGGCGTACAAGCGCCAGTGGCTGCGCCCGGACGGCGGCGAAGACGTCGTGCTCTGCGTGAACAACCTTTCCCGGTTCCCGCAGCCGGTGGAGCTGGATCTGTCCGCGCACCGCGGGTGCACGCCGGTGGAGCTCACCGGTGGCGTGCGGTTCCCCAGCATCGGGGACCTGTCGTACCTGCTGACGCTGCCGGGGCACGGCTTCTACTGGTTCCAGCTGACGAGCCCGGGAGACGAAGGCGAAGCGAGGTGAGTCCCTTGTCCGACCCGCGTGAGCTGGTGGACGACCTGATCGGCGACCTGAAGCACTGGCTGCCGGAGCAGCGCTGGTTCGCCGGCAAGGACCGGCCGGTGACCGGCGTCCGGCCGCTCGGCGTGACCGAGCTGGTCGAAGGCGACCCGCAGCTGCTGCACGTGGTCGTCGAGGTCGCCCAGGACGACCGGCGCGAGCCCTACCAGCTGCTTGTGGGCCGGCGGACGCACCCGCCGGAGATCTCGTCCACCAGCTGGATCGGCGCCGTCGGCGACCTCAACGCCTACGAGGCGGCCGGCGACCTCGACGTCACCGGTGTGCTGCTGGACCTCATGGCGCGCGAGGGCCGCGTCGGCTCGCTCGTGTTCGAGCACGAGCCGGGCATCGAGCTGGAGACCGGCCTGCGCGCGCGCCCGATCACGTCGGAGCAGAGCAACACGTCCCTGGTCTACGGCGGGCAGTACATCCTCAAGCTGTTCCGGAAGCTGACGCCGGGCAAGAACAAGGACCTGCTGCTGCACCGCGCGCTGCAGGGCGTCGGCAGCAAGCACATCGCGCAGCCGCTCGGCTCGATCACCGGCGACCTCGACGGCGAGCCGACCACGGTCGGCATGCTCCAGCAGTTCGTCGCGGACGCGGTCGACGGCTGGGCCATGGCGACCACCAGCGTCCGCGACCTGATGGCCGCGTCCGAACTGCACGCCGAGGAGGTCGGCGGCGACTTCGCCGGCGAGGCCGAGCGGCTCGGGCGCGCGGTGGCCGAGGTGCACGCGGACCTGGCCGAAGCCCTCGGCACCGAGGCGGTCGACGCCGACGAGCTGGAGCGATCGATGAAGGCGATGGTCTCCCGGCTCGACGCGGTCGCCGGCCGGGTGCCGGCGCTGGCGGCGCACGCCCCGGCGCTGCGGGCGGCGTTCGAGACGCTGCGCACCTTGCCCCCCGGCTCGGTGACCATGCAGTACGTCCACGGCGACCTGCACCTCGGCCAGGTGCTGCGCACGGTCACCGGCTGGCTGCTGATCGACTTCGAGGGCGAACCGGCGGCCCCGGTCGAGGAGCGCCACGCGCTGCGGTCGCCGTTGCGCGACGTGGCGGGCATGCTGAGATCGTTCGACTACGCGGCCCAGCAGATGCTGGTGGGCCAGCCGGACGAGCCGGCGCTGGCCGAGCGGGCGATGGAGTGGTCGCAGCGCAACCGGGCGGCGTTCTGCGAGGGCTACGCCGCGGTCGCGGCGGACCCGCGCGAACAGGGCGAGCTGCTGCGCGCCTTCGAACTGGACAAGGCGGTCTACGAGGTGGGCTACGAGCACGCGAACCGGCCGGACTGGCTGGGCGTGCCGCTCGCCTCGATCGCCCGGATCACCGACGGAGAGGGATGACACCGTGAACGCGGTTCCGGAAGGCCTCCCGGCCGCGGCCCCGGCGGCCGCGGACATCGACCGGCTGCTCGCCGGCTCGCACCACGACCCGCACTCGGTGCTGGGCGTGCACGCGGTGGGCAAAGGCTTCGTGGCCCGGGCGCTGCTGCCCGGCGCGAAGGCCGTCGCCCTGCGCATCGGCGAGGACCGGCACCCGATGGAGCCGGTGATCGACGCGCTGTTCGCCGTCGCGGTGCCGGAGCACCCCGGCGACTACCGGCTGGAGATCGACTACGACGGGCACTCCGTCACCGCCGACGACCCGTACCGCTGGCTGCCCACGGTCGGTGAGCTGGACCTGCACCTGATCGGCGAGGGCCGGCACGAGCGGCTCTGGGAGGCGCTCGGCGCGCACGTCCGTTCGTATGAGACGCCGGGCGGCGTCGTCGAGGGGACGTCGTTCGCGGTCTGGGCGCCGAACGCCCGCGGCATCCGCGTGATCGGCGACTTCAACGGCTGGGACGGCCGCGGGCACGCGATGCGCTCGCTCGGCTCGTCGGGCGTCTGGGAGCTGTTCGTGCCGGGTGTCGGCGCCGGCTCCTGCTACAAGTTCCGGATCCTCGGCGCCGACGGGAACTGGCGCGAGAAGGCCGACCCGATGGCGTTCGGCACGGAGCAGCCGCCGGCGACCGCGTCGGTCGTCACCACCTCCGGGCACATGTGGGACGACGACGTGTGGGTCGCCCAGCGCGAGGCGACCGAGTGGGCCGCGGCGCCGATGAGCGCTTACGAGGTCCACTTGGGCTCGTGGCGGCCGGGGCTCGACTACCGCGAGCTGGCCGATCAGCTCGGCGACTACGTGGTCGAGACCGGTTTCACGCACGTGGAGCTGCTGCCGGTGTCCGAGCACCCGTTCGGCGGCTCGTGGGGCTACCAGGTGACGTCCTACTACGCGCCGACGTCGCGCTTCGGCTCCCCGGACGACTTCCGGTACTTCGTCGACCGCCTGCACCAGCGGGGGATCGGCGTGCTCGTCGACTGGGTGCCCGCGCACTTCCCGAAGGACAGCTGGGCGCTGGCCAAGTTCGACGGCACCGCGCTGTACGAGCACGCGGACCCGCGCCGCGGCGAGCAGCCCGACTGGGGCACGCTCGTGTTCGACTTCGGCCGCAACGAGGTCCGCAACTTCCTCGTCGCCAACGCGCTGTACTGGATCGAGGAGTTCCACCTCGACGGCCTGCGCGTGGACGCGGTCGCGTCGATGCTCTACCTCGACTACTCCCGCAACGAAGGGGAGTGGCTGCCGAACCAGTACGGCGGCCGCGAGAACCTGGACGCGGTGAAGTTCCTGCAGGAGCTGAACGCGACCGTCTACAAGCGACACCCGGGTGTCGTGATGGTGGCCGAGGAGTCGACGGCGTGGCCGGGCGTCACGCGCCCGACGCACCTGGGCGGCCTCGGGTTCGGCTTCAAGTGGAACATGGGCTGGATGCACGACACGCTCCGGTACCTGTCGCACGAGCCGATCCACCGCGCGTACCACCACAACGAGATGACGTTCTCGCTCGTGTACGCGTGGAGCGAGAACTTCGTGCTGCCGCTTTCGCACGACGAAGTGGTGCACGGCAAGGGATCCCTGTGGGGCCGCATGCCGGGCGACGCGTGGAACAAGGCGGCCGGGCTGCGCTCGCTGCTGGCGTTCATGTGGGCGCACCCGGGCAAGCAGCTGCTGTTCATGGGCGGCGAGTTCGGGCAGCCGTCCGAGTGGTCGGAGCAGCGGTCGCTGGACTGGCACCTGCTGGACGAGCCGCTGCACCGCGGGGTGCAGGACCTGCTGCGGTCGCTGAACTCGGTGTACCGGTCTTCGCCGGCCTTGTTCAGCCAGGACACCTCGCCGGACGGCTTCCGCTGGATCGACGCGAACGACTCGAGCGGCAACGTGCTGAGCTTCCTGCGCATCGGGACCGACGGTTCGCGGCTGGCCTGCGTCGCGAACTTCTCGGGGGTGCCGCACCACGACTACCGGGTCGGCCTGCCGGCCGCGGGCCGCTGGCGCGAAGTCGTCAACACGGACGCGGAGGCGTACGGCGGTTCGGGCGTCGGGAACCTGGGCGCGGTGGAGGCGACGGAGGACGCGTGGCACGGCCAGCCGGCCTCGGCGGTCCTCCAGCTCCCCCCGGCAGGGGTGCTCTGGCTGATCGAAGAGGAGCCCCCGACCCTCGACCTCCCGTGATCGAGAGGTCGACACGCGTGATTGAAGGGTCGACACGGCGACGGTGCTCGTGTCGACCCTTCAATCACGCGAGTTGACCCTCCAATCACGCGTGTCGTCCGTCCACGCACGCGTGTCGTCCGGCTGAGTACGCGTGTCGTCCGTTCCGGTACGGAAAATGGCTCCGCCGGAGTGTCCTGGCGGGCTTACCATCAGTGCATGGCCGGCGCCGGAGGCGTCCTCGCGAACCTGATTCTGTTCGCCGTGGTCTGCATCGCTCCCACGGTGCTGTTCTGGTGCGCGCTACGCGCCCCGAGGCTGCTTCGATGGCTTCTCGAGAAGCGCGCGAATCCACCGCAACCCCAAGGCCCGCCGATCGAACGCGTCGCCGCGGACCTGCGGCGGGTGCACCGGCTGCTCGCCGGCTACCCGTCCGGCACCCCGGCCGCGCGCCGGCTCGGCACGCGCCAGGCGTACGACGAGCTGCTCATCCAGGCCTGTCGCCAGATCGGCGTTTCGCACCGGCTCACCGAGCTGCCCGAGGGTATGGACCGCGAGATCGAACGCCTGCGCGTCGAAGAGTCCCTGCGAGAACGCGGCCTGGCCGTGCCCTGACTTGTACGGACCGTGTACGCGCGCCGGGCACGCTGCCGGCATGCGACTTGTGCTCGGCCTCGTGGCGCTGCTCCTTTGTGGACGCCAGTGGCCTCGGCTACCGTTCGTGGCCGGGCCTGAACGCGGAAGAACCCCGCCACCGGAGTGACGGGGTTCTTCCGTTGGTACGACTCAGTCCAGGTAGTCCCGCAGGACCTGCGACCGCGATGGGTGGCGCAGCTTCGACATCGTCTTCGACTCGATCTGCCGGATGCGCTCCCGGGTCACCCCGTACACCTGGCCGATCTCGTCGAGCGTGCGCGGCTGGCCGTCCGTGAGGCCGAAGCGCAGCCGGACCACGCCCGCCTCGCGCTCGGACAGCGTCTGCAGCACCGACTGGAGCTGGTCCTGCAGCAGCGTGAACGACACGGCGTCGACCGCGACGACCGCTTCGGAGTCCTCGATGAAGTCACCGAGCTGCGAGTCGCCCTCGTCGCCGATCGTCTGGTCGAGCGAGATCGGCTCACGCGCGTACTGCTGGATCTCCAGGACCTTCTCCGGGGAGATGTCCATTTCCTTGGCGAGCTCCTCGGGCGTCGGCTCGCGGCCGAGGTCCTGCAGGAGTTCGCGCTGTATGCGGCCGAGCTTGTTGATGACCTCGACCATGTGCACCGGGATGCGGATGGTGCGGGCCTGGTCGGCCATCGCGCGGGTGATCGCCTGGCGGATCCACCACGTGGCGTACGTCGAGAACTTGTAGCCCTTGGTGTAGTCGAACTTCTCCACCGCGCGGATCAGGCCGAGGTTGCCCTCCTGGATCAGGTCCAGGAACGCCATGCCGCGGCCGGTGTAGCGCTTGGCCAGCGACACCACGAGCCGGAGGTTCGCCTCCAGCAGGTGGTTCTTGGCGCGCTCGCCGTCGCGCACGATCCACTTGAGATCGCGGCGCATCTGGGTGACGAGCTTCTCGCCCTCCTCTTCGGCGGTGCGCACGCGCTCGGCGGCGTAGAGCCCGGCCTCGATCCGCTTGGCCAGCTCCACCTCCTCCTCCGCGTTCAGCAGCGCGACCTTGCCGATCTGCTTGAGGTAGGCACGCACGGAGTCGGCCGACGCGGTGAGCTCGGCGTCCTTGCGCGCCTGGCGCAGGGCCTCCGACTCTTCCTCGTCCCAGACGAAGTCCGGGTTGTCGGGGCTCTTGGCGGCCGCCGCCTTGTCGGCCGCGGCACCACGACGGCGCTGCGCCGGGGTCTCTTCGTCGTCATCGTCATCGTCGTCGTCATCCGCCGAGCCGGCGTCCGGCTCGTCGGTGACCGTTTCCTCGACGACCTCGACCTCGACCTCTTCCAGGTCCGCCAGGTCGGGCGAGTCGAGCTCGCCTTCCTCGAGACCCTCGGGGCCTTCGGGGTCGCCGTCTGCGCCCTTGGTCGCGGGCTTCTTCGCCGGACCCTTCTTGGCCGGAGCCTTCTTGGCCGTGGTGGTCTTGCGGGCCGCAGGCTTCGCCGTCCCGGTGGCTGCCTCTTCGGCCGGCTCGCCGGCTGCGGTCGCTGTCTTCGTCCCGCCTCGGGTTGCGGTTCTTGCGGCTGCCACTTACGCCCTTTCGCAGCGGTCGATCACGACGAGCAACGGCACGGGGGCCACTGCTGCCTCACATTCGGGGAACACGCCTCGGCCTGCGGTTTTCGCCTCCGCAGCCGTGGGCCGTGTTCCATTGTAACGACGGTACGCGCATGCGTCGCGAAGCGATCACCCTCCGGCCTGTTCCGGCGCCGGAGCCCGGCTCCGGATCTAGTGCTGGATGCCCTCGCTCGCGGCCGCCGCGGCACCCACGATCCCGGCGTTGTTCTGCAGCGTGGCCACCAGCACCGGAGTGCGGATGTCCAGCAGCGGCACCCATTTCTCGGCCTTCTTGCTGACCCCGCCGCCGACGATGAACAGATCGGGCCAGATCAGGTTTTCGAGCACGGTCAGATAACGGTGCACGCGCTTGGACCATTCGGGGTACGAGAGGCCCTCGTTGTCCTTCACCGAGGCGGCCGCGCGCTTCTCCGCGTCGTGGCCGTCGATCTCCAGGTGGCCGAACTCGGTGTTCGGGACGAGCTTGCCGTCCTGGAACACCGCGCTGCCGATACCGGTGCCGAAGGTGAGCAGGGCGGTGACGCCCTTGCGCGCGACCGGGTCGCCGAAGCGGATCTCCGCCATGCCCGCCGCGTCGGCGTCGTTGAGCATCGCGACCTGGTCGACGCCGCGGCCGAGGCGCTTGGCGAAGAGGGCGTCGGCGTCGGTGCCGATCCACTGCTTGTCGATGTTGGCCGCGGTGTGCGCGACGCCCTTCTTGACGACCGCCGGGAGCGTCACGCCCACCGGGCCGTCCCAGCCCGCCTCCGTCACGATCTCGGCGACGACGTCCGCCACCGCCGACGGGGTGGACGGCTTCGGCGTCTCGATCCGGATCCGGTCGCCGATGAGCTGCCCCTTGTCCAGGTCGACCAACGCCCCCTTGATCCCGCTGCCGCCGATGTCGATGCCGAAACCTCGGCGGGTCGCCTCCACCACGGACGTGGTCCCTTCTCGCACGATTCAGAAGCCTGCCTCGGAGACTTTAACCGGATGTGGTGACATGTCGGACGTGGGAGTTGACGAGTCGTTGCTGAAAGGCGTCGCGGTGCAGGTCGCGACGGACGCCGCCGAGCTGGTCCGCGAGGCCTGGGAGGGGATGGCGCGGGGGCGGTCGGTGGCCGTGGACACGAAGTCCGCCGACACCGATGTGGTGACCGCGGTGGACCACGAGTCGGAGCGGCTGGTGCGCGCGCGGCTCGCTTCGTTGCGGCCGGGGGAGCCGGTGCTCGGCGAGGAAGGCGGCGGGACTGCCGGCGACGGCGTGACCTGGGTCGTCGACCCGATCGACGGGACGGTCAACTTCCTCTACGGGCTCCCGTGGTTCGGGGTGTCGGTGGCGGCGCAGGTCGGCGGCGAGTCGGTGGCCGGCGCGGTGGTGGAGCCGGCGAGCGGCCGCGTCTGGTCGGCCGCGCGCGGGCAGGGCGCGTTCCTGGACGGCCGCCGGCTGGCGGTGTCGGCGCCCGCGCGGCTGGAGCTGACGCTCGTCGGGACCGGTTTCGCGTATTCGGCCCAGCGGCGGAGGCGGCAGTCGCGGTTCGCGGCGGAGCTGCTGGGGCGGGTCCGGGACATCCGGCGCAACGGGGCGGCGTCGCTGGACCTGTGCGCGGTGGCCGCGGGCTGGCTCGACGCGTACGTGGAGCACGGGCTGCACCGCTGGGATTGGGCGGCGGGGGCGCTGATTGCGGCGGAGGCGGGCGCGGAGGTGCACCTGCCGGGGTCGGCGCCGGAGCTGGGCGCGGACGCGACGTACGCGGCGGCGCCGTCGATCGCCGACCCGCTGCGGAAGGTCCTGGCGGACTGCGGCGCGGCGGAGGTCTGAGGCGACCTCACGGCTTTCGGCCCGGGTCGGCTCGAGCGCCCCAATGTGGCCTTGGTTGCGTTCAACGCACCGAAGGGCCCCTTGGGTGCGTTGAACGCACCGAAGGCCACATTGGGGCGCTTGGGTCAGCAGGCGACGTCGCGGGCCGAGGCCAGCAGCGTCTGGTCGATGACCGGGGCCTTCGCTCCCGCCGACTGCTCGTTCGACCCGCCGCCCTGGTGGGTCTTGGACCAGTCGGCGAGCTGGGTGAGGATCTGGCGGGCCTCCGCGCGGGGCCGGAGGTCCCCGAAGAGCGTCCCCGTGACCAGGTCGACGCTCGCGTCCTTGCGGTTGTCCTGGACCAGCTCGACGCAGGGGGCCACGAGGCTGAGCGTCCGGGCGGCGGTGATGCCGCTCTCGCCGAAGCGGATCTGGCCGCGGCACTTGGCCTCGCGGCCTTCGTAGGCGGGGTCGTTGGCCGGTTCCCCGGTGCCCGTGAAGCCCAGCTCCTTGAGCGAAGTGGTGGTGATGCCGCCCTGGCCGCGGGTGCCGGAGGCGTTGAGCACCTTCACGGCGACCTTGTCCGGCGGCACCGGCGCGCGATCGTCGAGGGCGTTGTGGGGGAGGGTGCTGAACGTGACACCCGGCGGCGGGCTCGCGGCCGGGTCGCAGCGGACGGCCTCGTCGACGTCGCCCTTTCCGACGGCTGCGTTGATCCAGACGACGATCGCGCCCAGCGCGAGCACCCCGATGACGATCAGCGCCGGCAGCGGCTTGTGCTTGCGATACGGCCGCGCCCCACGGTCCTCGCTGCCGTTCCCCGACGCCACCTGCCCGTCCCTTCCCGAACACCGAAACCGACCGGGCGAACCCGGCACCGTCGTGGCCGATGAGCCTAGGCGCTGCGGCCGGCACCCGCCGTCCCGGGTCACCCCGCCGGTTTTGCCGTGCCGCGCGCGTGGCCGCGGGCCCCGCCCGCGCCAGTTCCCCGTGCGGCGATCGCACCACGGCGGGGTCGGCGGGGGCAAGCGGACACAGGCCGCCGGTGAAGTTCTCCACCCGCGGGCAACCCGAATGGACGACGACACGTCTTACCTGCGGGTTCCCCCTGTCGGGTGACGATTCCAGGGCAATGTCTGACTCGTTGCAGAACCGTCGCGGGCGTGAGCTACCCTTCCCGGGCTCCGGCCGCAGGAAGAGGACCATAAAGAAGAGACCTCGGTCACTTCGGCCGTCGGGCACAAACAGCGGCCCTGGAACGTTGACCAGCGGCACGGCGGACTCACGGGCGCACCCGGGGGTCCGGGAAAACGACTACACAAGCTGATCGCAGGGGTGAGGGACACATGGCTACCGACTACGACGCTCCGCGCCGCAGCGAAGCCGACGAGCTGGCCGAAGACTCGTTGGAGGAGCTCAAGGCCCGGCGCAACGAGAACCAGTCCGGCGTCGTCGACGTCGACGAGGACGCGACCGCCGAGAACTTCGAGCTGCCGGGTGCGGACCTCTCCGGGCTTTCCGGTGAGGACATGACCGTGAAGGTGGTGCCGAAGCAGGCTGATGAATTCACCTGCTCCGTGTGCTTCCTGGTGCACCACCGCAGCCGGCTGGCCGAGGAGAGCGGCGGACGCCTGATCTGCCGCGACTGCGCCTGACCGCGCGGGATCTCGGACAGGGATTCAGGGGACGAACAGACGCGACGGAGAGCCTCGAGGGCAGTGCTCGACAGGCGGTATTCGAAAAGCAGTGAAGGGGGAGGCTCGAAGCGCGCTGGGGACAAGGGGGCCGGCCGGCAGGCCGGCCCCCTTCCCATGTCCTGGGGCCGGAGCCGGGGTCAGGCGCCCTTGACCAGCTCGGCGACGCGCTCGGGGTGCCGGGTGCTGAACAGCCAGTACGGCGTCGGGTCGGCGGGATCGGTGAGCGTGATCCGCACGACCGGACCCACCCATCCCCGGTGCAGCACGTAGGCGGCCGGGTCGCCGTCGCGGCCCAGCGCCTTGCGCTTGGCGTCCTTGTCGAAGATCTCGACCTGCCCGGCGTAGCGCAGCGGCAGGTGCGCGTCGCCCACCCACAGCTCCGGCTCGTCACCGCCGGTGACGCGGACCTTCGCCCGGCCCAGCGACAGCATCAGCCCCACGACGACCGGCAGCGCGATCACGTACGGCAGCCACGCCCGGACGCCCGGGTAGCCCATGTCGACCTCGGCCGCGAGCAGGATCGCGCCCAGCACCGGCAGCGGCCAGCCCCACCACGGCACGTAGAGCCGTTCGGAGTGCCGGACCGCGGCACTCGAGGCCGTCTTCGCAGATTCACCCACGGGTAGAGAGTAATCTCGCCGCCCGTGTCCAGCGTTCAGGTACTCCTCTCCCGGCTCGACCCGGATGTCCCGCTGCCCGCCTACGCCCGGCCGGGCGACGCGGGCGCCGACCTCGTCACCACCTCGGATATCGTCCTCGAGCCCGGGGAACGCGGGGTGGTCGGCACCGGTGTCGCGATCGCGCTGCCCCCGGGTTACGCGGGGTTCGTCCACCCGCGGTCGGGCCTGGCGGCCCGGGTCGGCCTCTCGGTGGTGAACACGCCGGGCACGATCGACGCGGGGTACCGCGGGGAGATCAAGGTCTGCCTGATCAACCACGATCCGGTGCACCAGGTGAAGCTCGCGCGCGGCGACCGCATCGCCCAGCTGGTCGTGCAGCGGGTCGAGCACGCCGAGTTCGTCGAGGTCGCCGAGCTCGACGCCACCGAACGGGGTGCCGGCGGCTACGGCTCCACGGGCGGACACGCCACACTGGGAGCACACGCGCTCGCGGCGAGCGCCGGGGCTGGGGAAGGAACGGAGAAGTAGTGGGGATTTTCGGACGCAAGCGGCGGACCGAGGACGGGCCCGCCGGACGGCACGCCGCGCCCGGAGCCGACGACACGATCGAGGACGAGGACGAGGAGCTGTCGGACGTCTCCGACGGCCCGTTCGACGTCGCGGACTTCGAGGACGACGGCGTCCCGCGGATCGACCTCGGCTCGGTGAAGGTGCCGGTGCCCGACGGATCCCAGGTGCAGGTCGAGATGGACCCCGAGACCGGGGGCGTGCGCGCTGTGCACGTCGTCACCGAGCAGGGCCAGATCACGGTCAGCGCCTACGCCGCGCCACGCTCGGGCGGCCTCTGGCGCGAGGTGAGCACCGAGCTCGCCGAGCAGCTGCGGGCCGACGGCGCCAAGGTCAACATCGGCCGCGGCGTGTGGGGCCTGGAGATCTCGGCCATCGTCGGCGACGTCTCGCTGCGCTTCGTCGGCATCGACCGGCCGCGCTGGATGCTGCGCGGCGTCATCGCCGGGCCGCAGTCGGAGGCCGCGGCGGCGGTCGAGGTGCTGCGGGGGATCGTGCGGCGCACGATCGTCGACCGCGGTGACGCGCCGATGCCGGTCCGCACCCCGCTCACGATCACGCTGCCCGAAGCCGTCGCCGAGCACATCGCGGCCCAGCAGCAACAGGGCTGACGCTCAAGGCCGTGAAGGCCCCCTTACCGGCTCTTATGGCCGGTAAGGGGGCCTTCACGGCTTTTGGCGGGCCGTCAGGAAGGCGAGGACGGTCGCCCGGCCGAGGGATTCGCGGTCCGCGCCCAGCGCCGTGAGCGTCGTCTCGCCGAGCGCCGCGCGGGGGAGGGCCCGGGCCCACTCCGACGCGACTTTCGTCGGGTGGATCGGGTCGTCGGTGCACGTGCCGATCCCGGCCGGGACGTCGAGGGCCGCCAGTTCGCCGAGGGTGGGGGAGGGCCGGCCCGCGGCGACGCGCAGACCGGCCGCCAGCCCGTCGCCGTGGCGGCGCCACGCCCGGTCCAGTTCCGCCCGCAGCCAGTCCGGGCTGCCCGCCGTCTGCGCCAGCGCCGCGCCGACCCCGGAGCCGGCCACCAGATCCGCCGACAGCGTCGCGGCCAGCGATGCGGGTGCTTGGTCCGGACGGCCGTTCCAGGCCGGGAGGGCGGCCAGCAGGCCCCCGCAACGGCCCGGATTGGCCACCGCCCACTCCGCGGCGAGGTGGGCGCCGAACGAAATGCCGCCTACGAGCAGTTCGCCGTATTCGTCCGCCAGCGCGTCCAGCGTCGCCAGGGAGCCGTCGGCCACGGCCGCACCGGGCGGCGGCGGTGGCGCGATGAGCGGGACACCGAGGGCGCGCAGCGGGCCGGCGAAGACCGCCCGGACGAACACCTCGTCCGAGCCGGTGCCGGGCAGCAGCACCGCGGCGGGAACTCTGATCGCGGACGTCACGTTGCGATCTTTGCGCAAAGGCGTTTCCCTGGCGGGGACCGCAGTACGCTGGAATGGCACGGGCCGCAAGCAGTTTGTCGGGGCCCCGGAGCACAGGAGCACCTATGTCCGCCAAAGACGGCGGCTACTTCAGCCGGCTGGTACGCAAGCTGACCAGCGACGTCGACGAACTCGACGCCGATGAGATGTCGATGAGGTCCGGCGCCGAGGGCGCGCAGCGGGCCTGCGACTGCCGGTCCGGCGAAGAGGTCACCGTGATGGGGAGACTCCGCAGCGTGGAGCTCTGCCCGACGAACGAAGCCGCCACGCTGGAGGCGGAGCTGTTCGACGGGACACAGGGCGTGACGCTAATCTGGCTCGGCCGCCGCCGGATCCCGGGCATCGAGCCTGGCCGGACGATCAAGGTGCGCGGCCGGATGGCCGAGCGTGACGGCCAGAAGGTGCTGTACAACCCCTATTACGAGCTCCAGAGCCCAGTGAGTTGATCACCCATCGTGACTGAACCCGCCCCGAGCGAGAAGAAGACCGACGCGGAAGAAGAACCGCAGCCGACCCTGCTCGAGCAGATGGGCGGCGTCTCCGGCCTGATCTACTCGTCGGTGCCGGTGATCGTCTTCGTCCTGGCGAACGCTTTCTTCGGCCTGACCGCCGCCATCTGGACGTCGGTGGGGAGCGCCGTGGCGATCACCGTGCTGCGGGTGGTCCGCAAGGAGCCCCTGCAGCCGGCGATCTCCGGTTTCTTCGGCGTCGCGATCGCGGCGTTCATCGCCTACCGCACCGGGTCCGCGAAGGGGTTTTTCCTCTTCGGGATCTACGCGAGTCTGGTGTATTGCGGCATCTTCGTGCTGTCGGTGGTCGTGCGCTGGCCGATCGCGGGCGTCGTCTGGAACGTGCTGAACGGCACCGGGCAGGCGTGGCGCAAGGACAAGCCGTCCCGCTACGGCTACGACATCGCGACCCTGGCCCTGGCGCTGGTGTTCGCCGCCCGGTTCATCGTCCAGCGGTGGCTCTACCAGGAGGACTACACCGGCTGGCTGGCCTTCGCGAAGATCGCGATGGGGTACCCGCTGTACGCGCTGGGGCTGCTGGTGGTGGTCTGGGCGGTGCGCCGGTCGGACAAGCGGCTGAAGGCGCAGGCGGAGGACGAGCCCCAGCCGGAGACCGACGCCGAGGTCGAGGCCCGGCTGCGCGAGAAGTACGCCCAGGCCCCCGAGGCCTGACCCGCGGCCGCAACCCCCGCGCGTGGGGGCGCCCCCGTTTTCCACTCTACCGGCGAGCACCGACAGTTTTGCGCGCCGCGGAGTGGGGTCGGGCGGCTGCGACGCCGTGAACGACTCTTTCACCTCGTCCGACGACCTGAACGACCCTTTCCTGTCGTCTCGCCCGCGGCACCAGACCACGAAGAAGGCGCGAGCTTCGGCGTTTCCTGAGGCCCCGCGTCGCGAATGAGTCATGGGGGACATCCGACGCCGCCAATGACTCATTCGCGACGTTCGGTTCGCCGCGGAGTCGGTGGGCGCGACCTTTGGCGAACCACGGGCACCGAACCGTGACGACTTTGCCGGACCCCTGCCGCCCGACGACATGAACGACCCTTTGAAGTCGTCTCACCCCCGGCACCAGACCACGAGAAAGGCCCCCGGCACGCGAGCCGGGGGCCTTCTCCGTGAGCGAACTCAGTAACCCAAAGCCGTCCGGATCTCCGGCTCGACGTCCGCTGTCGCGACGAACAGCAGCTCGTCGCCCGGTTCCAGGGGGTCCTCCGGCTGCGGCACGATCACGCGGTCGCCGCGCAGGATGGTCACCAAGGCCGCGTCGCGGGGCAGCGTCAAGTCGCTCACCGGCTTGCCGGCCAGGGGGGTTTCCGCCGGCAGGGTCAGCTCGACGAGGTTCGCGTTGCTCTGCCGGAACGTCATCAGCCGGACCAGGTCGCCGACGCTGACCGCCTCCTCGACCATCGCCGCGAGCATCCGCGGGGTCGACACGGCGACGTCGACGCCCCAGGCGTCGGTGAACAGCCACTCGTTGGCCGGGTTGTTCACCCGCGCCACCACCCGGCGCACCGCGAACTCCGTCTTGGCCAGCAGCGATACGACGAGGTTCGCCTTGTCGTCGCCGGTGGCGGCGATCACGACGTCGCACTGCTCGATCCCGGACTCCTCCAGGATCGACACCTCGCAGGCGTCGCCCAGCACCCAGTCGGCCTGCTCGACGCTCTGCGGCTCGAACTGGTCGGCCTCCCGCTCGATGAGCATCACCTGGTGCCTGCCGTCGATCAGCTCGTTGGCGATCGAGCGCCCCACCGCGCCCGCGCCGGCAATCGCGACCCGCATCAGTCCTCGTCCTCCGGTTCGCGCTGCGCCACGCTCGTGACGTCGCTGACGGTGCCCGACCGGGCGGCCACCCAGACATCGTCGTCGGCCTGCACCACGGTCTTCGTGTCCGGCAGCACGGCGGTGCCGAAGCGCATGATGAACGCCACCCGCGCGCCGGACGCCTCCTGCAGGGACCGGACGGAGTGCCCGACCCAGCCCTCGTGCAGCGGCAGCTGCAGCAGCGCGACGTTGCCCGACGGGTCCCGCCACGCCGACGCGACGCCGTCCGGCAGCAGCGTGCGCAGGAACCGGTCGGTGGTCCACGGCACGGTCGCCACCGTCGGGATGCCCAGCCGCTCGTACACGGCCGCGCGCTTGTGGTCGTAGATCCGCGCGACGACGTGCTCGATGTCGAAGTTCTCGCGCGCGACCCGCGCGGAGATGATGTTCGAGTTGTCGCCGCTGGACACCGCGGCGAACGCGCCGGCCCGCTCGATACCCGCTTCGATCAGCACCTTGCGGTCGAACCCGACCCCGACGACCTGCTGGCCGTGGAAGTCGCTGCCGAGCCGGCGGAACGCCTGCTGGCTCTTGTCGATGACGGCCACCTCGTGGCCGAGCCGCTCCAGCGCAGCGGCCAGGGACGCGCCTACCCGGCCGCATCCCATGATCACCACGTGCACGCCCTGCCTCCTCTTCGGCGGTTAACCCGTCCGTACCTACCCCGACATGCCAGCGCCGAACCTACCCTGCGGGCCGCCCGTTAGGCTTCCGTGGTGTCGAAGTTCCCGACCGTGCTGAAACGCCTGGTCCTCGGACGTCCGTTCCGCAGTGACAGGCTCGCTCACACGCTCCTGCCCAAGCGCATCGCGCTGCCGATTTTCGCGTCCGACGCGCTCTCGAGCGTGGCGTACGCGCCGGAAGAGATTTTCCTGACGCTGAGCGTCGCGGGCCTGTCCGCCTACGCGCTGGCGCCGTGGATCGGCATCATGGTCGCCCTGGTCATGCTGGTCGTCGTCGCGTCCTACCGGCAGAACGTGCACGCGTACCCGAGCGGCGGCGGTGACTACGAGGTCGCCAACACGAACCTGGGCGGGAAGTTCGGGCTGACCGTGGCGAGCGCGCTGCTCGTCGACTACGTGCTGACGGTCGCGGTGTCCACTTCGTCCGGTGTGGCCAACATCGGGTCCGCCGTCCCGTGGGTGGCGCAGCACAAAGTGCTCGCCTCGATCGTCATCGTGGTCGTGCTGACCTCGCTGAACCTGCGCGGCATCCGGGAGTCGGGGAAGGCCTTCGCGATCCCGACATACGGGTTCATCGCGGGCATCATGATCATGGTCGTGTGGGGCCTCGTCCAGGCGGCCACCGGGACCGAGATGAAGGCCGAGAGCGCCGGGTTCACGCTGAACGCCGAGGGGACCTTCGCAGGCGTCGCGTACGCGTTCCTGGTGCTGCGGGCGTTCTCCTCCGGCGCAGCGGCGCTGACCGGGGTCGAGGCGATCAGCAACGGCGTCCCGGCGTTCCAGAAGCCCAAGTCGAAGAACGCGGCGACGACGCTGCTGATGATGGGCCTGCTCGCGGTGACCATGCTGGTCGGCATCATCACGCTGGCCACGATCACCGACGTCAAGTTCGCCGAGGACCCGGCGAAGCAGCTCGCGGGCGCGCCGGCCGGCTACGAGCAGAAGACGATCGTCGCGCAGATCGCGCACGCGGTGTTCGCCGACTTCCCGCCGGCGTTCTACTACATCTCCTTCTCCACCGGCATCATCCTGCTGCTGGCCGCGAACACCGCGTTCAACGGCTTCCCGGTGCTGGGCTCGATCCTCGCGCAGGACCGCTACCTGCCGCGGCAGCTGCACACCCGCGGCGACCGGCTGGCCTTCTCCAACGGGATCCTGTTCCTGTCGGCGTTCGCGCTGGTGCTGATCATCGCGTTCGACGCCGAGGTGACCCGGCTCATCCAGCTCTACATCGTGGGCGTGTTCGTGTCGTTCACGGTGAGCCAGGCCGGCATGATCCGGCACTGGAACCGGTTGCTGGCCAGGGAAACCGACCCCGGCAAGCGGCGGCGGATGCGGCGCTCGCAGACGGTCAACGCGGTCGGCCTGACCATGACCGGCATCGTGCTGGTGATCGTCCTCATCACCAAGTTCCTGCTCGGCGCGTGGATCGCGATCGCGGCGATGATCGCGATCTTCGTGCTCATGACGGCGATCCGGAAGCACTACGACCGCGTCGCCGACGAGCTGAAGGATCTCGGCGACACCCCGACCGTGCTGCCGTCGCGCAACCACGCGATCGTGCTGGTGTCCAAACTGCACCGTCCGACGCTGCGCGCGCTGGCCTACGCCAAGGCGATGCGCCCGGACGTCCTCGAAGCCGTCACGGTCAATGTGGACGATGCGGACACCCGGCGCTTGACCGCCGAATGGGACGCCCACAACTTCAAGGTGCCGCTGAAGGTCGTCGAGTCGCCCTACCGCGAGATCACGAAACCGGTGCTGGACTACGTGAAGCGCGTGCGCGGGGACAACCCGCGCAACGTGGTCACGGTGTTCATCCCGGAGTACGTGGTCGGGCACTGGTGGGAACAGGTGCTGCACAACCAGAGCGCGCTGCGGCTCAAGGGCCGCCTGCTGTTCCAGTCCGGCGTGATCGTGGCGAGCGTGCCGTGGCAGCTGGAGTCCTCGGCCAAGGCGGCCGCGCGCGTCCGCAACGAGCGGCCCGCGGCCGGCGACGTCCGCCGTGGCTTCTCGCCCAACGGGAAGCCGGTCACGGCACCGAAGCCGAAGGAGCCGGCCGAATGACGAGCTGGTTGGGCCGGGTCCTCGAGGTCGAGGTCGGAGCGGTGGCGCACGGCGGCCACTGCGTCGCGCGCGCCGACGGCCGCGTGGTGTTCGTCCGGCACGCGCTGCCGGGCGAGCAGGTCCGCGTCGAGGTCACCGAGGACAACGGCGGTTCGTTCTGCCGCGGCGACGCGATCGAGGTGCTTTCGGCGTCGGAATTCCGGGTCGAGCCGCCGTGCCCCCTGGCGGTGCCGGGCGGCTGTGGCGGCTGCGACTGGCAGCACGCGGCCCCCGCGTACCAACGTGACTTGAAGGCTGCCGTCGTGGCGGAGCAGCTCCAGCGGCTGGCCGGCATCGAGCGCGAGGTCGTCGTGGAGGCCCTCGAAGGCGGTCCGCTGGACTGGCGCAGCCGCGTCCGGCTGGTCGCCGACCGCGACGGGCGCGCGGGCCTGCGCGCCCACCACAGCCACCGGGTGGTGGCCCTCGAAGACTGCCCGATCGCGCTCCCGGGCGAGCTCGACGACGTCCTGGCGCGGCGCTGGCGGCCCGGCAGCGAGATCGAGGTCACCGGCGACGGCGACGGCGGTGTGCACGTGCGGGAGCTGTCGACGGTCCGGGGCAAGGTCCGCGCGCGCCAGCTGGCCGGCGGCGTGGCGGTCCAGCACGCGGCGGGCCGCGACTGGCAGCTCGACGCGCACGGCTTCTGGCAGGTCCACCCGGCGGCGGCGTCGACGCTGGCCGCGGTCGTGGCGGAGTGGGCGGAGGCGCCCGTGGGCGGATCCGCCTGGGACCTCTACGCCGGGGTCGGGCTGTTCGCGTCGGTGCTGGCTTCGCAGGTCGGCCCCTCGGGGCGGGTGCTGGCGATCGAGTCCGGCCGGCGCGCGGTCGCCGACGGCGAAAAGAACCTGGCCGACCTGCCGCAGGTGTCCTGGCAGGCCGGGCGTGTCGAGCACATGCTGGCGGACGCCGCGAAGCCGGTGGACGTCGTGGTGCTGGACCCGCCGCGCAAGGGGGCGGGCAAGGCGGTGGTGGAGTCGATCGTGGCGGGTGCGCCGGACCGGATCGTCTACGTGGCGTGCGACCCCGCGGCTCTGGCCCGCGACCTGGCGACCTTCACTTCGCACGGTTACGGCTTGACGGACCTGCGGGCGTTCGACGCCTTCCCGATGACCCACCACGTGGAGTGCGTGGCGCTGCTGTCCTGAGTTTTGTCGGTGATGACCGTCACACTGCGGGCAGCCGCCACCGCTCGGGGAATCTGCCAAGCTCGCGTCACGCCCCGCAGCATAAAACGCCGCAAACGGCTTTCCGAGCACGTTTTCCGCACTGGGCCGATCGGTGGATCCCGATCGAGGGACACCGCTCAGCCAGCGAACCAGCGCTGCGGCGCCGGCCGCAGGTTCTGGTAGATGTGCTTGACCTCGGTGTACTCGCCGAGCCCCGTCGGGCCCAGCTCGCGGCCGAACCCGGACTGCTTGTAGCCGCCCCACTCGGCCTGCGGCAGGTACGGGTGGAAGTCGTTGATCCAGATCGTGCCGTGGCGCAACCGCCCGGCCACGCGCTGCGCCCGCGAAGCGTCGTTCGTGAACACCGCCCCGGCCAGGCCGTAGTGGGTGTCGTTGGCGATGCGGACCGCGTCGTCCTCGTCGGTGAACGTCTCGACCGTCAGCACCGGCCCGAACGACTCGTCGACGACCGCCGACGAACCCTGTTTCACCTGGTCCAGGATGGTCGGCAGGTAGTAGAAGCCATCGGCCAGCGCCGGGTCGTCCGGTCGGCGGCCGCCCGTGCGCAGCACCGCTCCCTCGGCCAGCGCCGCGGCGACGTAGGCCTCGATCTTCGACCGGTGCGCCGCCGAGATCAGCGGCCCGGTTTCCGCGTGGGTGTCGAACGGGCCGCCGAGGCGGATCCGCTCGGCCCGGCGCACCAGCTCATCGACGAACTCGTCGTGCCACTCCCGCTGCACGATCAGCCGCGCGCCCGCCGAGCACACCTGGCCGGAGTGCAGGAACACCGCCGTCAGCGCGTAGTCGACCGCCGTCTCGAAGTCGGCGTCGGCGAAGACCACGTTCGGGTTCTTCCCGCCCAGCTCCAGCGCCACTTTCTTGACCGTCGCGGCCGCCGCGGCGGCAATGACGCGACCGGTCGCGAGCCCACCGGTGAACGACACGAGGTCGACGTCCGGGTGCTCCGAAAGCGGCGCGCCCACCTCCGCGCCCGCGCCCAGCACCAGGTTCCCGACGCCCGCGGACAGGCCCGCCTCGGTGAGCAGCTTCAAGAACAGGATCGAGGTGTGCGGCGTCAGCTCGCTGGGCTTGAGCACGAACGTGTTGCCCGCGGCCAGCGCCGGCGCGATCTTCCACACGGTCTGCAGCAGCGGGTAGTTCCACGGCGTGATCAGCCCGCAGACGCCGACCGGTTCGTGCACGATCCGGCTGAACGCGTCCGGGTTGCCGGTGTCGACGACGCGGCCCGCGTCCTGGGCCGCGAGCTTGCCGAAGTAGCGCAGGCAGGCGGCGATGTCGGCCATGTCGTAGCGGCTCTCGACCAGGCGCTTGCCGGTGTCGAGCGACTCGGCGCGGGCGAACGCCTCCGCGTCGCGGTCCAGCAGGTCCGCGGTGCGCAGCAGCAGGTCGCCGCGCAGGTGGGCGGGCGTGCCGGGCCACGGGCCGGTGTCGAACGCCCGGCGCGCCGCCGCGATCGCGGCCTCGGTGTCCTTGGCGGTGCCCTCGGCGACCGTCGCGACCAGGGAGCCGTCGGCCGGGCAGCGGATCTCCCGCCGGCCGCCGCCGATCGCGTCCACCCAGTCGCCGCCGATGAAGAAATCCGCCATGAACCCCATTCTCATGGCCACACCGCGTGACCGCCACAGCACGACCGGGAGACGAGGTTCACCCCGGGAGATGACGGGTGATCGCGCTCCGCCTGTGACGCCGGACGCGGCGGGCGGAAGGGCGGTGGCCGTCCTCCGTAGACTGGCCGGACGCGGGGCGTGCCGAACTAGTGAGGTGGAGACGAGTGACGTTGCTGGAGTCCGTCAACGGACCGGCGGACCTGAAGCGCATGAGTGTCGAGGACCTCGGCGAACTGTCCGCCGAGATCCGGGACTTCCTCGTCGACAAGGTCCGCCGCGCCGGCGGGCACCTGGGGCCGAACCTCGGCGTCGTCGAGCTGACCCTCGCGTTGCACCGCGTGTTCGACTCGCCGCGCGACGCGATCGTCTGGGACGTCGGGCACCAGGCCTACGTGCACAAGATCGTCACCGGCCGCGCGGACGGCTTCGACCGGCTGCGCCAGACCGGCGGCGTCACCGGCTACCCGTCGCGCGCGGAGAGTGACCACGACTGGGTCGAGAGCAGCCACGCCTCCTCCGCACTGTCCTATGTGGACGGACTGGCGAAGGCGTTCACCCTGGACGGCGGCGAGCGGCACGCGGTCGCCGTCGTCGGCGACGGCGCGCTCACCGGCGGCATGTGCTGGGAGGCGCTCAACAACATCGCCGCGCACCGCGAGCGCCCGGTCGTCATCGTCATCAACGACAACGGCCGCTCCTACTCGCCGACCATCGGCGGCCTCGCCGACCACCTCGCGGCGCTGCGCCTGCAGCCCGGTTACGAGCGGCTCCTCGACGGCGGCCGCGAGATCCTCAAGCACACCCCGGTCGTCGGCAAGCCGATCTACGCCGCGCTGCACGCCGCGAAGGCCGGGCTGAAGGACGCGCTGAGCCCGCAGGCGATGTTCTCCGACCTCGGCCTGAAGTACCTCGGCCCGGTCGACGGCCACGACCAGGTGGCGCTCGAGAAGGCCCTGCACAGCGCGAAGACGTTCGGCGGCGCGGTGATCGTGCACGTGGTGACCGAGAAGGGCCACGGCTACGCGCCCGCGGTCAACAACGAGCACGACCAGATGCACCAGACCGACCCGATCGACCCGGAGACCGGCCTGCCGCCGGTGAAGGGCCCGAGCTGGACCGGCGTGTTCGGTGACGAGCTGGCGAAGATCGGCGCCGAGCGCGAGGACGTCGTCGCGATCACGGCGGCGATGCTGCGCTCGACCGGCCTCGACAAGTTCGCCGAGGCGTTCCCGGACCGCTGGTACGACGTCGGCATCGCCGAGCAGCACGCGGTGACGTCGGCGGCCGGGCTGGCGATGGGCGGCCGGCACCCGGTGGTCGCGATCTACTCGACGTTCCTCAACCGCGCGTTCGACCAGGTGCTGATGGACGTCGCGCTGCACCGCCAGCCGGTGACGCTGGTGCTGGACCGCGCCGGCATCACCGGCCCGGACGGCCCGAGCCACCACGGCATGTGGGACCTCTCGCTGCTGGGCATGGTGCCGGGCATGCGCGTCGCCGCCCCGCGCGACCCGGCGACGCTGCGGGAGGAGCTGCGCGAAGCCGTGGCGGTGTCCGACGGCCCGACGGCGCTGCGCTTCTCGAAGGGCAAGGTCGGCACGGACGTCGCGGCGGTCGAGCGGATGGGCACGGTCGACGTGCTGCGCCGCCCGAAGGAAGGGGCGGACGTCCTGCTGGTGACGGTCGGCCCGTTCGCGACGCTGGGCTTGGCGGCCGCGGACCGGCTCGCCGACCAGGGCATCGGCGTGACGGTGGTCGACCCGCGCTGGGTGCTGCCGGTGCCGGCCGAGCTGGTGGCCCTGGCGTCCCAGCACAAGCTGGTGGTGACGGTGGAGGACAGCGGCCGCCACGGCGGCTTCGGCTCGGCGCTGGCGGCGATGTTCCGCGACGCGGAGTGCGACGTCCCGCTGAGGGACCTGGCGGTGCCGCAGACGTTCCACGACCTGGGCAGCCGGGACGAGGTTTTGGGGCGGATCGGCCTGACGGCCCAGGATGTCGCCCGCCGCGTGACGGAGTGGGCCTCGGGCCGCCTCGGCTCACCTTCGGAGCCCGAGCGCAAGGACGCGAACCGCAGCTGACCAGCGCCCCAAGGCGGCCTTGGTAGTTCCACGGCGCGATCTGCGCGCAGACGCCCACCGGCTCGCGACGGATCACCGACGTGTGACCCGGCGCGTACTCCCCGGCCGCCGTGCCCTCGAGGTGCCGCGCGGCGCCCGCGAAGAACCGCAGCGCGCTGACGCACTCGGGGATCTCTTCTTCGAGCACGACCGAGCGGATCTTGCCGGTTTCGCGGACCTCCAGATCCGCGAACTCCGAAGCCCGCGCCTCCACGGCGTCGGCGATCTTCAACAGCGCCAGCTGGCGCCGCGTCGGAGTGCTGCGACGCCACACCGCAAACGCTTGCGCCGCGGCCGACAAGGCCCCGTCCACATCGGACTGTCCGGCGATCGGGCTGGTGCCGGACACCTCGCCGGTCGCCGGGTCGGTCAGGTCGAGCGTGCGGGTCATGCCTGCTCCAGGTGGGTCGGCGCGAACAGCTTCAGCAGGGCGGGGAGGACGACCACGGACGGCCCGGGGGTGCGCAGTGCCTTCGCCAGGTCCGCGCTGAGGCCGTCCAAAGTAGACAGACTCGCGGGCACGCCGAACGACTGGGCCAGCGCGACGAAGTCCGGCCGCGCCAGCTCGGTGGCCGTCGTGTGGCCGAAAGCGCCGGTGAGGTACTCGCGCAGGACGCCGTAGCCGCCGTCGTCGACGATCAGCCACGTGACGTCGAGGCCGTGTTGCACCGCGGTGGCCAGCTCGGCGATGCCGTACATCGCGCCGCCGTCACCGGACACGGCGAGCGTCGGGCCACCGGTGACCGCGCCGCCGAGCGCGCCCGGCAGGCCGTAGCCCAGGCCGCCCGCGCCCTGTGCCGTGTGGATCGGCGCGCCCTCCGGGTTCCACGCCGACCAGGCCCAGTACGCGGCGATCGTCATGTCCCAGTACGTCTGTGTGCCGTCGGGCAGCGCGGTGCGGATGTCGTCGATCAGCCGGCGCTCGACGGCCACGTCCTGACCGTCCAAACGCGACTCGACGCGCGAAAGCAGCCCGGCGACGGCAGACTCGGCCCGGCCGTCGGACGACCGCATCGGCACCCACTCCAGCAGCGCCTGCAGCGTGAGCCGGACGTCGGCGTGGATGCCGAGGCCCGGGTAGTTCGACTCCAGCTTGCCCAGGTCGGCCTCCACCTGGATCACGCGGCCGCGCGGGGAGAACTCACGGTAGTTGCTGGACAGCTCGCCGAGCCCGGAGCCGAGCACGAGCAGGACATCCGCGGAGGCGAGGAACTCCGTGGTGTGCCAGTCCTCCATCCAGGACTGCCCGGACAGCTCGTGGTCCCAGCCGAAGACGCCCTTGCCGCCGAAGGTCGAGATCACCGGGGCGCGCAGGGCCTCGGCCAGGGCCGTCAGCTCGGCGTGCGCGCCGGACCGCAACGCGCCGCCACCAGCGAGGATCACCGGGTTCGAGGCCGCGGCCAGCAGATCGGCGGCCGCGGTGACCAGCTCGGGCAGCGGTTCCAACAGCGGGGGAGTGGCCGAAACCGACGTGATCGGCGGGATCCCGGCCGGCCCGAGCAGGACGTCTTGCGGGATCTCGACCCAGACCGGCCCGTACGGCGCGGTCGCGGCGGACGTCCAAGCTTCGCGCAAAGCCGTCGGGAGCTGGCTCGCGCGCCGCACCACGTGCACCGACTTCACGACGTCCCGGAAACTCGCCTGCTGGTCGGGCAGCTCGTGCAGGTAACCGTGGCGGCCACCGCCCAGCCCGGCGACCGGGACCTGGCTGGAGATCCCGAGCACCGGCACCGACGCGGCCCGGGACTCCTGCAGGGAAGCCAACGTGAGCAACGCGCCCGGACCCGTCGAGACCACGAGCGGCGTCACCGGCACCGGGCCGTCGGGGTCCGCCGCGAGCCGCGCGCGGGCGTGTCCGTCGGCGGCGAACGCGAGGTTGTTCTCGACGCGCCCGCTGATCACGCGCAGGTCGTCGGCGCGTCGCAATGCTTCGAACAGGCCCAGCGCGTGCTGCCCCGGCAGGCCGAACACGGTGTCGGCGCCCAGCGCGCGGAGGGTTTCGACGACGACGTCGCCCCCGATGCGGTCGGAATCGGTCATGCGCTCTTTCCCAAGGACAGCAGGCTCACCAGGTCGTAGGCGACGTGGGAGACCGCGATGGCGGTGATCTCGGCGTGATCGTAAGCCGGGGCCAGCTCGACGACGTCGGCCCCGATCAGGTTCAGATCGCGCAGCCCGCGCAGGATTTCGAGGAGCTCGCGGCTGGTCATCCCGCCCGCCTCCGGGGTGCCGGTGCCGGGCGCGTGGGCCGGGTCGAGCACGTCGATGTCGACCGAGACGTAGAGCGGCCGGTCGCCGATGCGCTGCCGCAGCGCGTCGACGGTCTCGGCGACGCCGCGGCGCAGCACGTCGCCGGAGGTGACGATGCCGAAGCCGAGCCGCCGGTCCTCCTCGAGGTCCCGCTTGCCGTAGAGCGGCCCGCGCGTGCCGACGTGCGAGAGCGCGCTCGTGTCGAGGATGCCTTCCTCCGACGCCCGCCGGAACGGGGTGCCGTGGGTGTACGGCTCGCCGAAGTAGGTGTCCCAGGTGTCGAGGTGCGCGTCGAAGTGCAGCAGGGCAACGGGTCCGTGCTTCTTCGCCGCCGCGCGCAGGAGCGGGAGCGCGATCGTGTGGTCGCCGCCGACGGTCACCAGCCGCGTCCCGTTCGCTTGCAGCGCCTCGGCTTCCTGCTGCAGCGTCTCGATCGCTTCGCCGATGTCGAACGGGTTGACCACGATGTCCCCGGCGTCGACGACCTGCTGCTCGGCGAACGGCGAGACGTCCAGCTCCGGGTGGTACGGCCGCAGCAGCCGGCTCGCCTCGCGCACCGCGGCCGGGCCGAACCGCGCGCCGGGCCGGTAGGACACGCCGGAGTCGAAGGGCACCCCGACGACGGCGATGTCGGCGTGGTCGACCTGGTCGATCCGCGGCAGCCGCGCGAAGGTCGCGAAGCCGGCGAACCGGGGGACGCGCGACGAGTCGAGGGGTCCGATGTCAGACACTGCTGGGCTCCTGTTCCCGGGACGAGGTGTGCGTTTCTTCGCCGTTGAGACGGCGGGTCCAGACGGAAAGGATCGAGTCGGACGTGCGGGGCGTGGCGAAGCTGACCACCAGGTAGACGACCAGGCTCGCGCCGAGGCCCCAGTAGATCGGGGTGTTGGCGTCGACGCCGTCGACGATCATGAAGGCGATCACGGAGACCGTGCCGGCGACCATCGACGCGTACGCGCCTTGCCGCGTGCCGCGCTTCCAGAACAACGCGCCGATGATCGCCACCAGCAGGCCGCCGACCAGGATGTCGTACGCGATGGTGAGGGCGTTGACGACGTCGTCGACGATCATCGCGATGCCGATCGCGATCAGCCCGAGCACGAGCGTGGCGATCCGGTTGCGGCGGACCTCACCGCCCTTCTTGAGGCCCAGCTTGGTGAGCAGGTCCGACGTCGTCGTGGTGGAGCAGGCGATCAGCGCGCCGCTCGCGGTCGACATCATCGCCGAGAGCGCGGCGGCCAGCACCAGGCCGCGGACGCCGGTCGGCAGCAGGCGCTCGACGATCGTCGCGAACGCGTCCTGCGCGCTCGCGAGGTCCGGGTAGAGCGTGTGGGCCGCCGTGCCGATCAGGGCGCCGGCCAGGCCGTAGACCAGGCAGTAGACGCCGGAGGTGATGCCGCCGGACGTCGCGATCCCCGGGGTGCGGGCGGTGAACACGCGCTGCCAGATGTCCTGGCCGATCAGCAGGCCGAAGGTGTAGATGACGAAGTACGTGATGATCGTGTCGGTGCCGATCGAGGTGAAGCTGAAGAAGCTCGCGTCGAGCTTTTCGCTCATGCCGGAGAAACCGCCGGCCGAGCTGATCGCGACCGGCAGCAGGATCGCCAGGATGCCGATGGTCTTGATGACGAACTGCGCGATGTCGGTGAGCGTGATCGACCACATGCCGCCGAGCACCGAGTAGAGCACGACGATCGAGCCGCCGATCGCGATCCCGGCCCAGTTCGGCAGGTCGAAGAGCACCTTGAAAATGGTCGCGAAGGCCAGCGTCGAGGTGACCGTGAGCATCAGGGTGTAGCCCCACATGACGACGCCGGACACCGCGCTGGTGCGGCCGCCGTAGCGCAGGTCGAGCATCTCGCCGACGGTGTAGACCTTCAGCCGCACCAGCCGTCGCGCGAACAGCGCGTGCAGCACGAGGATGCCGACACCGATGCTGACGACCAGCCACATGCCGGAGATGCCGTAGGTGTAGCCGAGCTTCACGCCGCCGACGGTGGACGCGCCGCCCAGGACGACCGCCGACATCGTGCCGGAGTACATGAACCAGCCCAGCCGCCGCCCGGCGACGAGGTAGTCGGACTTCGTCTTCGCGAGTCGGAGGCCGTACCAGCCGACCCCGAGCATGCCTGCGATGTACAGGGCGATGACCACGTAATCCCCGGTCACGGCGTCCTCCTTGCCTTGGTGGTGTTCGGGTCACCGTAGGTTCGGCCACCACCCCTCCGGCATGGGATGATTCGTCCCCATGTCGACACGGATGGGGACGAGATGACCCAGAACGTCGATCCGATGTCCACGGAAGTGAATGTCCCGTTACGGGCGGTGGTCGGCCACCGGGAGCTGGCGCTGCACGCCGTCCGCGAGACCCTGCGGCCGGGCGCACTGGACGCGCCGGTTCGCTGGGCCCACGTCAGCGAGCTGCGCGACCCCGCGCCGTACCTGGTGGGGGCCGAGCTGATCCTCACCGCGGGGGTGAACCTGCCCGCGGAGGCGGCCGAGGTCGACCGGTACGTGCGCGGGCTGCGCGACGCCGGCGTGACGGCGCTGGGGTTCGGGCTCACCCCGACGGTGTACGAGACGCTGCCGGAACCGCTGCGCCGGGCGTGCGCGCGGCACGGGCTGCCGTTGCTGGTGGTGCCGTCGCGGACGCCGTTCCTGGCGGTCAACCAGGCGGTGTCGGTCGCGCTGACCGAGGCGGGCCAGCGGGAGCAGCGGCGGATCACGGCGGCGCGGGAGGCGCTGACGCGAGCCGCCGGCGGCGGGCTGGGCGAGCTGACGTCGTCGCTCGCGGCGCGGCTGCGGTCCTGGGTCGCGCTGGTCGGCGCCGGGGACGTCCTGGCCTCGGCGCACGACGCGCCCGCGCCGCTGCCGCCGCAGGTGCGGGAGCTGATGGCGACCGTGCGGGCGGGCCGCGGGATCCGCAGCGCGACCACCGAGCTCGGCGCCGAGTTCGTCGTGGTCCAGCCGGTGTACCCGCAGGCGACGGCGTCGCACCTGGTGGTCGTCGGCCGGTCCCGGCGCTTCGACGGCGCCGACCGGGCGATCCTCGCGGTCGGCGCGGCGCTGCTGGGCCTGATCGGGCGCGCCGGCTCGGACGCGGCCGAGCTGGGCGCGGCGGCGACCGGGCTCCTGGTGGGCCGGGAGTCGGCCGGCGGGGTGGCGCGGTCGTTGCTGGGATCGGACGTCGTCCGGCTGGTCGCCGGGGCGGCGTACCGGCGCGGACCCGGCGAGGTGGCGCAGCGGCCGGACTGGCTGCGGGCGCGGCTCGACACACCGCTGGTTTCGGTGCTTCCCGGCCCGTCTTTCGTGGCCATCGCCGGGTCTTCGCCGTCGCTTCCGGTGCTGGAAGACCTGCGTGCCCACGGCTGGCTGGCGGCGGTGGGCTCGCCGGTCCCCGCGGCCCGGCTGGCAGCGGCATCGGCCGAGGTCGAGCTGCTGCTGTCCCGGGCCCGCGCGCTCGGCCGCCCGATGATCGCGGGGGGCGGCCTGGACTTCGACGCGTTGGTGGCTCCGGACGCTTCGCGGGGCTTCGCGGAGAAAACCTTGGAACCGTTGGTGGAGCTGGACCGGACGGGGGACCGTGCGCTGGTGCCGACGCTGCGGACGTGGCTCGCTCACCACGGCGGCTGGGAGCCGACGGCCGCCGAGCTGGGCGTGCACCGCAACAGCGTCCGGCACCGGATCGCCCAGGTGGAGAAGGCCCTGGACGTGGATCTGGCGGACCCCGAGACCCGGATGCGGCTGTGGTTCGCCCTCCGGTGGGCCACACCCGACGCACATCGTCCTTAAAGGGCACTCTCAGGAAAATATGGAATTGTGGTCTCGTGCGAGTTTTGGTAGTCGAGGACGAAGAACCCCTGGCCGACGCGATCGCCCGCGGCTTGCGCCGCGAGGGCATGGCGGTGGACGTCGCGCTCACGGGTGACGACGGGCACGAAAAGGCCGCCGTCACGCGGTACGACGTCGTGCTGCTGGACCGGGACCTGCCCGGGATGTCCGGGGACGAGCTGTGCCGGGAGATCGTCGCGTCCGGAGAACTGACCCGGGTGCTGATGCTCACCGCGAGCAGCTCGGTGTCCGATCGCGTCGAGGGGCTGTCGCTCGGCGCCGACGACTACCTCGCGAAGCCGTTCGCCTTCCCCGAGCTCGTCGCGCGGGTGCGGGCGCTGGGCCGGCGCGCCACGCCGGCCGCGCCGCCGCTGCTGACCGCCGGCGACGTCGAGCTGGACCCGGCCAAGCGCACCGTGCGGCGCGCGAGCGGGCCGGTCGAGCTGACGCGCAAGGAGTTCGGCGTCCTCGAGGTCCTGCTGTCGGCCGCCGGGTCGGTCGTCAGCAGCGAAGAGCTGCTGGAACGGGTGTGGGACGAGAACGCCGACCCGTTCACCACGACCGTCCGGGTCACCGTCATGACGCTGCGCAAGAAGCTCGGCGAGCCGGGGATCATCGAGACCGTTGTCGGCTCCGGGTACCGGGTGCCGGAGCCCGGCGCGCCGCGCGCGTGAACCTGCCGGGCACGCGCAGCCTCCGCGCCCGGATCACCCTGCTGGCGACCGTGCTGGTCGCCGCCGTCAGCCTGCTGCTGCTCTGGCTGGCCTGGACGCTGGTCCGGGACTCGCTCGACGCCGTCCCGCGGATGCCGCCGGGCAGCGTGGTGGTCGTCGACGGCGTCCAGGTCGACGCGTCGACGCTCGCCGAGCACCTGCGCGTGCACGCCCGCAACCGGATGCTGCTGTTCGGGTCGGTCGCGTTCCTGCTGGTGGTCGCGGCCGCGGCGATCCTCGCCTGGACGTTCACCTCGCGCGTGCTGCTGCCACTGCGCGAGATCACCGGTACCGCGCGGCGGCTGTCGGTCGAGTCGATGGGGGAGCGGATCGGCGAGGTGCGCTCGCGCGACGAGCTGGCCGAGCTGGCGGGCACGTTCGACGACATGCTCGACCGGCTCCAGGCCGCGTTCGACGCGCAGCGCCACTTCGTCGCGAACGCGAGCCACGAGCTGCGGACGCCGTTGTCGGTGATCCGCACTGAGCTCGACGTCACCCTCGCCGACGAAGACGCCGACGTCGCCGAGCTGCGCCGGATGGGCGGGGTGGTCCGCGACGCGACCGAGCGCGCCGGGCTGCTGGTGAACTCGTTGCTGCTGCTGGCCCGCACCGACGGCGCCGGGCTCGGGGTGCGCGAGCCGGTCGATCTGATGGTCGTCGTCGACCGGGCCTGGCGCGCGGTGCGGCTCGAAGCCGAGAAGCGCGGGATCCGGGCCTCGTTCGCGGTGGTCCCGGCGCCGGCGTTCGGCGACCCGGCGCTGCTGGAACGGATCGCGGGCAACCTGCTGGAGAACGCGGTCCGCCACAACGTCGAGGGCGGCTGGCTGGAGGTCGTGACCCAGCCGGGGCCGCAGTGGTCGACGCTGCGGGTGCGCTCGTCGGGCGGCCTGGTGGACCCGGCGGCGGTGCCGGAGCTGTTCGAGCCGTTCCGTCGCGCGGGCGTGGCCCGGACCGCTCGTCATGGAGCCGGGCTGGGGTTGTCGATCGTGCGGGCGGCGGTCGCGGCACACGGCGGGAGCGTGACGGCGGAACCGATCGTGGGCGGCGGCCTCGGGGTGACCGTCCACCTCCCCGTCCGGTAGGTGGTTCAGGCCAGCGCGAGGCCGGCTCGGAGGACGCCGGCCGCGTGGAGCATCGCCGCTCGGGCGTCCGGGTCGATGCCCACCCGGTTGGCGAAGCCGTGCAGCTGGCCCTCGTGCCGGCGGTGCACCACCGGGACTCCGGCCGACGCCAGCCGGGCGGCGTAGGCCTCGCCTTCGTCGCGGAGCAGGTCGAAGCCGCACGTGGCCACGTACGTCGGCGGGACGCCGTCGAGGGCGCCGTCGTACAGCACCGACGCCCGCGGATCGGTGTAGCAGGCGGGGTCGCGCATGTACTGGTCGCGGTACCAGGCCCACTCGTCCCGGTCGAGGCGGAAGCCCGTCCCGAACTGCTTGTGCGACAACGACTCCCCGAGCGCGTCGGTCGCCGGGGTCAGCAGGAGGCTGAACGCCGGCCGAGGTAGTTCGCCGCGGGCCGCCGCGTGGGCGACCACCGCCGCGAGGTTGCCGCCGCTGCTGTCCCCGCCCACCGCGAGCCGCGCGGGATCGACGCCGAAGTCCCCCGCATGCGAGTGCACGTGGGCGAACGCCGCCACCGCGTCCGAAGCCGCCGCCGGGAACGGGTGCTCCGGTGCCAGCCGGTAGCCGATCGACACCACCCGCACCCCGGCCTCGTCGGCCAGCAGCCGGCACGCCCCCTCGTGCGTGTCCAGGCTGCCGAGCACGAACCCGCCGCCGTGGAAGTACACCAGCGCCGGCCCGGGCGACGGGGCCCCCGCCGGTTCGTAGAGCCGCAGCGGCAACGGCCCGCCGGGCCCGGGCCACGACGAATCGCGAGTCCGCACGCCCGGGCTGATCCCGGCGCCGGCGAGCGCGCCGGCCAGGTTCAGCTCGGCCCGGGCCCGGGCGAGGCTGCCGTTCCGGTGCGGTGCGTCGAACGGCGCGAAGCGCGACACCCGCATCAGCATCCGCGCGGTCGGCAGCGGCTGCCGTTCGTCCACCACCACCGGACGGCCGGCCAGCACACGCAGCACCGGCGAAGGCAGGCTCAGCAGCGACCGCAATCCGATCATGACCGCCCGTACGAGCAGGACTCTTCCGTTCAGCACACGTCCACCAAATGGGGCTTCGCGCACAAGCGCAAGACCTCGAACGGCTTGTCTGCCCGATCAGGTACCTTCGGGCACCTGAGCCATCCTGGTGAACGGGCGCTGTCCCGGCGGCCGGCGTGTGCTGTGATCTTCGGCGTGACGGAAAAACCGCTGGTCCGCGTGGTGGTCCCGGTCTTCGCGCTGGCACTGGCGGCCGGGGTGGGGCTGGCCTTCGGCGTCGCGGCCCTGAAGCGCCCGCCGGACCTGCCGGTGGACACGAACCCGGCGCCGCTGGCCGGTCACGAGCTGTGCGCGGCGGTCGTCCTGGTCTTCCCGACCGGCGCCGAGATGCAGGAGGCCACGCCGTTCCTGCGCGATGACGCGAAGGCGCGGCGGGTGTTCGTGGACTCGCCGTCGGTCTCCCTGCTCGCCGTCCCGGGCACCGACCTGAAGGCCTGGGCGCAGGAGCTGCACGCCCGCTTCCGGACCGCCGAGCGCGTGACGGTGATCGACTCCGACGCGGCGGCGGCGCAGCTGAAACTCACCGCGCCGCCGCCGAAGTGCCCTCGTGAGGGCGAGTACTAGGAAGCCGGGACCGAGGCGACACCC
The DNA here is from genome assembly GCF_040682935.1 of Amycolatopsis sp. NPDC051061. Classification (NCBI taxonomy): domain Bacteria; kingdom Bacillati; phylum Actinomycetota; class Actinomycetes; order Pseudonocardiales; family Pseudonocardiaceae; genus Amycolatopsis; species Amycolatopsis sp. NPDC051061. Next base: position 96,735 of record NZ_JBFBBZ010000021.1, on the reverse strand, counting down.
GGGGCGAGGAACGGCTTGCCGTTTACCCGCTCGGACACTCCCGACCGGTCCAGGTACGGCGTGATGCCGCCGTTCCAGAACGGCCAGCCCGCGCCGAGGATCAGGCACAGGTCGATGTCCTGCGCCTCGGCGACCACGCCCTCGTCGAGCATGATCTGGATCTCCTCGGCGATGGCCGCGAGCGCCCGCTCGCGCACCTGCTCCGAAGTGGACGGCTGGTCGCCCTGCGTCCACAGCTCGACGACCTCGGGATCGGCGGACTGGTTGCCCTGCGCGTCCCAGGTCCAGACGCCCTTCTTGCCCGCCTTGACGAACTTGGCGAGGTTGTCGGACACGGTGAAGCGGTCCGGGAACGCCTCGTGCAGCGTCTCGCCGACGTGCAGCGCGATGGCCGGGCCGACGAGCTGCATCAGCGTCAGCGGGGTCATCGGCAGGCCGAGCGGTTCCAGGGCCCCGTCGGCGACCTCGAACGGCGTGCCCTCGTCGACGGTGACCAGCACTTCGCCGAGGAAGCGCAGCAGGAGCCGGTTGACGACGAACGCCGAAGCGTCCTTCACCAGCACGCTGGACTTCTTCAGCTGCTTGCCGACCGAGAACGCCGTCGCGAGCGACGCGTCGTCGGTCCGCTCGCCGCGGACGATCTCCAGCAGCGGCAGCACGGCGACCGGGTTGAAGAAGTGGAAGCCGACCACGCGCTCGGGGTGCTGCAGCTTCGACGCCATCGCGGTGATCGACAGCGACGAGGTGTTCGTCGCGAGGATCGCCTCGGGGGAGACGTGCTGCTCCAGCTCGGCGAACACCTGCTGCTTGACGCCCAGCTCCTCGAACACGGCCTCGATGACGAAGTCGGCGTCGGCGAACGCGGCTTTGTCGAGCGAGCCGGAGACCAGGGCCTTCAGCCGGTTGGCGCCGTCGGGGGAGACGCGCTTCTTGGCGAGGAGCTTGTCGATCTCGTCGTGGACGTACCCGACGCCCTTGTCGACGCGCTCCTGGTCGACGTCGGTCAGCACGACCGGCACCTTCAACCGCCGCACGAACAGCAGCGCGAGCTGGCTGGCCATCAGGCCGGCGCCGACGATGCCGACCTTGTTCACCTTGCGCGCCAGGGACTTGTCCGGCGCGCCGGCCGGGCGCTTGGCGCGCTTGTTGACCAGGTTGAACGAGTACAGCCCGGCGCGCAGGACGTCGGACATGAGCAGCTCGGCGAGGCCGTCGGTCTCGGCGGCGTACCCGCGGTCGAGATCGTTTTCGCGGGCCAGCTCCAGCAGCTCGACGGCCTTGGTCGCACCCGGCGACGCGCCGTGCGTTCGACCGTCCACAAGGGACTTGGCCCGCGCGATGGCGGCGTCCCACTCCGCGCCGCGGTCGATCTCGCGGCGGGCGGGGGTGATCTCGCCGTTGACCACGCGAGCCAGCCACAACAGCGACTGCTCGAGGTAGTCGGCCGAGCCGAAGACCGCGTCGACGATGCCGAGCTCCGCCGTCTTCTTGACGTTGAGCATCTTGTTCTGCGCCAGCGCGTTCTCGATGATCACGGTGACGGCGGCGTCCGGGCCGATGAGGTTCGGCAGCAGCTGCGTGCCGCCCCAGCCCGGGAACAGGCCGAGGAAGACCTCGGGGAACGCGATCGCCGCGGTGTTCTCCGACAGCGTCCGGTAGTGGCAGGACAGCGCCAGCTCGAGGCCGCCGCCCATGACCGCGCCGTTGATGAACCCGAACGTCGGGATCTTCGTCTCGGTGAGGCGGCGGAACACGTCGTGGCCGGTCTGGGCGATTTCGCGCGCCAGCTTCGGGTCGCTCACGGACTCGACGCCCGAGAGGTCCGCGCCGACGGCGAAGATGAACGGCTTGCCGGTGACGGCGATCGCGGCCGGCGCGGCCTCGAACGCCTTGTCCAGTGCGGCGTTCAGGGACACGAGCCCCTGCGGGCCGAAGGTGTTCGGCCGGGTGTGGTCGTGGCCGTTGTCGAGCGTGATCAGCGCGACCGGCTTCTCGAGCCCGGGCACTTTGACCAGCCGTGTGACGGCGTTGGTGACGACCTCGTCGCGGAACGCGGCCTTCGCTTCTTCTGCGGTGAAAGTCATTACTTCGCCCCCTCGAAGGCCGGGTTTTCCCAGATCACGGTGCCGCCCATGCCGATGCCGATGCACATCGTCGTCATGCCGTACTGAACGTCGGGCCGCTCGGCGAACTGGCGGGCCAGCTGCGTCATCAGCCGGACGCCGGACGACGCCAGCGGGTGGCCGCACGCGATCGCGCCGCCCCACTGGTTGACGCGCGGGTCTTCGTCGTCGATGCCGAAGTGGTCGAGGAAGGCCAGCACCTGCACGGCGAAGGCCTCGTTGATCTCGAAGAGGCCGATGTCGTCGATGGACAGGCCGGTGCGCTTGAAGAGCTTCTCGGTGGCCGGCACCGGGCCGATGCCCATGACCTCCGGCTCGACGCCGGCGAAGGAGTAGCCGACCAGCCGCATCGCGACGGGCAGGCCCAGCTCGCGAGCGGTGTCCTCGTCGGCGAGGATCGAGGCGGTGGCGCCGTCGTTGAGGCCCGCGGCGTTGCCGGCGGTGATCCGGCCGTGCGGGCGGAACGGCGTCTTCAGCCCGGCAAGCGTTTCCAGCGTGGTGCCGGGGCGCGGCGGCTCGTCCTCGGTGGCCAGGCCCCAGCCCAGCTCCTTGGAACGGGTGGCGACCGGGACCAGCTCGGGCCCGATCTTGCCGGTCTTGACGGCCTCGGCGTAGCGCTCCTGGCTGCGCGCTGCGTACGCGTCGGTGCGCTGCTTGGTGATCGCGGGGAACCGGTCGTGCAGGTTCTCGGCGGTCTGGCCCATGACGAGCGCGGTCGGGTCGACGAGCTTGTCGGCGATGATCCGCGGGTTCGGGTCGACGCCCTCGCCCATCGGGTGGCGGCCCATGTGCTCGACGCCGCCGGCGATGGCGATGTCGTAGGCGCCGAAGCCGATGCCGGACGCGGTGGTCGTGACGGCGGTCATCGCGCCGGCGCACATCCGGTCGATCGCGAAGCCGGGGACCGACTTCGGCAGCCCGGCGAGCAGCGCGGCGGTGCGGCCGATGGTCAGGCCCTGGTCGCCGATCTGGGTGGTGGCGGCGATGGCCACCTCGTCGACGCGCTCGGGGGGCAGCTCCGGGTGCCGCCGCAGCAGCTCACGGATGGCGTTGACGACGAGGTCGTCGGCGCGGGTCCCGGCGTAGATGCCCTTGTCGCCGGCCTTGCCGAAGGGGGTCCGTACCCCCTCGACGAAGGCGACGGTGCGCACGCCCCGCGCGTTCGGCGCGAGCGGCGTTGCTGGTGCGGCCACGAATGCTCCATGAAGTCGGCGTTTTCGGGGGTTCCGGGTGGCGGAGCCCCCAGGTTGTTACTGCTAGCCGCACGATAGCCCTTGTTACCCGTCGGTAACCAGTGGTGTGGCCCGGTCGAGTGGGCTACGGCACACTCTTGGGCGTCAGCGTCTGCCCCTTCATCAGCCAGGCGACGCCGAACGCCCACACCGCGACGCTCTCCAGCCACAGCGCCGGGTGCCATTCCGGGACCAGCCGCAGCCAGCTCGCCAGCGCGATGAGCACGAGCGAGGCCAGGATCACCACGCCGCACACGCGGTAGACGACACCCGTTCCGGGCGGCTGCTCGCCGTCGTGCGGGAACAGGCGCAGGCAGAAGTACGCCAGCATCAGGAAGAACATCGCCGCGAACACCAGGTGCAGCACGCCGGACGTCCGGGCCCCCGAAGACACGTCGCGGTCCGGGGTCGTCGGGAACAGCGCCAGCCCGATCGCGCCGAGGCCGGCCACCGTGCTCGCCACGTTGTCGATGAAGTCGTGGCCGTAGTACGCCAGCAGGAACACCCCCGCCGCGCACATCGCGCCGACGAAGACGTTCCCGAGTTCGGTGTAGTAGTAGCCGCTGAGCGACCCGATGAGGTCGCCGCCCTGGACGATCTGCTTGCCGACGATCAGCACCACCGGCAACGCCAGGCCGATGAGCCCGATCGCGCGCCGGAGGTAGAGGTACGAATGGACGAGTGGGGCACGGGTCGCCGTGGTCATGGGCCGCCTCCGGGAGGGTTCCTCACCAAGGTCATCGGCGGTTCAGTGCCCACTTTCGAGTCTTGTTATCCGAGAGGTGCCCAGATCCTCGACTGATCGTTATGCGCCGACGTGCGCCAGCCAGCCACCCTTCGCCGAGATGTCCGTCGCGCCGTCGGTCGCCGCCGGTTCGCACAGGAAGCCCGGCACCGAAGAGCCGTCCGCCAGCTCGACCTTGCCGATCGCCAGCGGCGCCGGCACCCGCGCCACGAACTCCCCGAACCCGCGCACCGGCAGGTCCCACACCTCCGCCGCGATCGCCACACCCCCGGACGCGACCCGGACCAGTCCGGGCTTCGGGGGCACCGTGTCCAGCGCGTACAACCGGTAGGACGCCGACGTGGAGACCGAAGAGACGAAGCGTCCGCCCCGGGACGTCAGCTCGTGGTTCAGCGGCTGCCCCCGCAGGTGCGCGCCGACGACCACGAGCTGAACCCGCTCGCCGCGCAACCCGGCCAGCGCGGCCAGCTTCAGGTCGTCGTGCGGGGCGCCGACCAGCATCACGCCGAACGGGCGCCCGGCCACCGTGCCCGCCGGGACCGCCAGCGCCGACAACCCGAACAGGTTGGTGGAGTTGGTGAACCGCCCCAGGCGCGCGTTGACCGCGACCGGATCCGCGGCCACCGCGGCGATCGTGGGGTGCTCGGTCGTCGTCGGCGTCAGGAGCGCGTCGACGCCGGCCAGCACCGCGAGGGCCTCGGTCCGGAGCCCGGCCAGGGTCCGCTGGTCGGCGAACAGGCGGTGCGCGGGGATGTCGCGGGCACCGGTGATGATCGAGTGCACCACCGGGTCCACGGCGTCCGGGTGCGCGTCCAGGAACTCGCCGACGGCGGTGTAGCGCTCGGCGACGAACGCGCCGCCGTAGAGCAGCCGCGCCGCTTCCAGGAAAGCCGACATGTCCACAGTGGTCACTTCGGCGCCGGCCGCGGCGTACTCCTCGACGGTGGCCTCGAACGCCGCCGCCCAGCCGGGCGCCAGCGGGCCCAGCTGATCGGGCACGCCGAGCCGGAACCGTCCCGGGTGGACTTGCGCGGGTTCGGCCAGGCAGGTCAACGCGAACGTCGCCTCCTCGACCGTCCGCGCGAACAGCGAGACGCAGTCGATGCTCGCGCACGCGGGGACGACGCCCTCGGTCGGCAGCAGCCCGGGCGTCGGCTTGAGCCCGACGATCCCGTTGAACGCCGCCGGCACCCGTCCGGAGCCCGCGGTGTCCGTGCCCAGCGCCAGATCGACGATCCCCAAAGCGACAGCTACCGCCGAACCCGAGCTGGAGCCGCCGGAGACGTACGCCGGGTCGAGGGCGCCCCGCACCGCGCCGTACGGGCTGCGCGTCCCGACCAGCCCGGTCGCGAACTGGTCGAGGTTGGTCGTGCCGAGCACCAGCGCCCCGGCCGCCCGCAACCGCGCGACGACCGGCGCGTCGGCCTCGGGCCGGTACGCGTACGCCGGGCAGCCCGCGGTCGTCGGCAGTCCCGCGACGTCGATGTTGCCCTTGACCGCGACGAGCTTGCCGTAGAGCGGCAACCCGCGTTCCACCAACGCTTCGGCTTCGGCCAGCACCTCGGCTTCCGGCCGCAGGTCGATCCAGATCTCCGGCCGGTCGACCTGCTCGATCCGCCGGTACGCGGCCCGTACTCGTTCCACGACCGCGCTCATCCCAGCACCACCAGCGGTGTGCCCGGGGCGACCTGGTCGCCGGGGGACACGAGCACTTCGACCACCTCGCCGCCGGCCGGCGCGGGGATCCGCGCCTCCGTCTTCATCGCTTCCAGCGTCACCAGCGACTGCGCGTCCTCGACGCGCTCGCCCGCCGCGACGTCGACTCGCCACACCGTCGCCGCGAACGGCGCCTCGACGACGTGCCCGCCCGGCGGCGCCTCGACCCGCTTCGGCGGCCGCGTCACCGGTTCCGGCTTCGGGTCGAACTCGCCCGCCGCGGCCCACGCCCGGCGTTCCGCCTCGAACGCCGCCGCCTGCGTCGCCCGGAACCCGGCGATGCCGTCCGCGTTGTCCGCCAGGAACTCCTGGTACTCGGCCAGCTTGAAGGTGCCGTCGGTCGTGTCGAGTCGCAGCTGCCCGGACGAGCTCTGCGCCCGCAGCTCCAGCAGTTCGTCCGCGGACACGGGGTACCACGAGATCCGGTCGAAGAACCGCAGGCACCACGGCTTGTCCCCGCCGTGCCAGCTGTTCCACACCTGCACGGTCCGGCCGACGAACTGGTAGCCGCCCGGCCCCTCCATGCCGTAGATGCAGAGGTAGGCGCCGCCGATGCCGACGGAGTTCTCCGCGGTCCACGTCCGCGCCGGGTTGTACTTCGTCGTCACCAGCCGGTGGCGCGGATCCAGGGGCGTCGCGACCGGCGCGCCCAGGTAGACGTCGCCGAGCCCGAGCACGAGGTACTCGGCGTCGAACACCGTGCGGTAGACGTCGTCCACGCCTGCCAGGCCGTTGACGCGCCGGATGAACTCGATGTTCCACGGGCACCACGGCGCGTCGTCGCGCACGCCGGTCATGTACCGCTCGATCGCTTCGCGCGTGGCCGGGTCGTCCCACGACAGCGGCAGCCGGACGCTGCGGCTCGGCACCTCGAGGTCGGCGGTCGGCGGCAGGGCCCGCTCCAGCTCGCGCACCAGGCCGAGCGCCTTTTCGACGGGCAGCGCGTCCGGGTCGACGTGCACCTGCAGCGACCGGATGCCCGGCGTCAGGTCGACGATCCCCGGTACGCCCTCGGCGGCGAGCCGTTCCCCGAGCGCGTGCACCCGCATCCGCAGCGCCAGGTCGAGCTTCATCTCGCCGTACTCGACGAGCAGGTTGTCGTCCCCGCTGCGCCGGTACGTGACGGACGGCTCTTCGTCCGAAGAGGACTGTCGCCCGAGGACACCGCCGTCGTGCCGGGCGTCCCTCGTGGACGTCACCGCGGTGGCCGGTCGCCGTCGCAGCACGGCCGCGTGGTCGGTGTCGATCGGCACGAACCGCACGGTGTCGCCCGGGCGCAGCTGCCCGAGCTTCCAGCGCTCGCCGGTGGCGACCGTCGCCGGGCAGACGAACCCGCCCAGGCTGGGGCCGTCCGGGCCGAGCAGGATCGGCAGGTCGCCGGTGTAGTCGACGGCGCCGATCGCATACGGCGTGTCGTGGATGTTCGACGGGTGCAGGCCCGCCTCGCCGCCGTCTGCGCGCGCCCACGCCGGTCGCGGCCCGACGAGCCGGACGCCGGTGCGGGCGGAGTTGAAGTGCACCTGCCAGTCGGTGGCGTAGAACGTGTCGACGTCTTCGGGCGTGAAGAACTCCGGTGCCGCATGGGGTCCTTCGAGTGCTCCGATCGTCCAGTGCGACCCGAAGCCCGGACGGTCGGTCACCGGGCCGACGACGGGGTCCGCGGGCAGCGGGCCCGGAGCCAGGACGTCGCCGGCCGCCAGCGCGCGGCCGGCGTGCCCGCCGAACCGGCCCAGGGTGAAGGTCGCCGCGCTGCCGAGGAACGCCGGGACGTCGACGCCGCCGCGGACGAGCACGTAGCTGCGCAGCCCGGCCGTGCACGCGCGGACGTCCAGGGTGGATCCGGCGGGTACTTCGACCGGTGTCCACAAGGGAACTTCGGCGCCGTCGACGAGCACGGCCGTCGGTGCGCCGGTGACGCACACCTCGGTGGCGTGGGAGAACCGCAGCGTCACACCGTCCACAGTGCACTCCAGGCCGGGCGCGCCTTCGGGGTTGCCGAGGGCGACGTTGCCCAGCCGCAGCGACAGGTCGTCCATCGGCCCGCTCGGCGGCACGCCGACGTGCCAGAAGCCGGTGCGGCCCGGCCAGTCCTGCACGGTCGTCATCGTCCCGCCGCGCACGACCTCGATCCGGGGCTCCCCGTCATCGATTCCGTCCAAAGTGGACGTGTCGTGGGTGACCGTGCCGAACGCCGCGTCGGCCGCCGCCGCCCGCAGCTGCCCGAGGTTGGTGCGCACCCCGTCGACGCGGGTGGTGGCGAGCGCGTCCCGCAGGTGCGTGAGCGCCTCGGTGCGGTCGGTGCCGGTGCAGATCACCTTGGCCAGCAACGGGTCGTAGTGCGTGGTGACGGTCGTGCCCGGCTCGACCCAGGTGTCCACGCGCGCGGCCGGGGGCAGCGTGACCCGGGTGACGAGTCCGGCGCTCGGCCGGTGCCCGGCGCTCGGGTCCTCGGCGTACACCCGTGCTTCCACGGCGTGCCCCCGGGCGATCGGCACCGCGCGGAACATCGCGCGGTCGCCTTGCGCGAGCCGGAGCATCCAGGCGACCAGGTCGACGCCGTACACCGCTTCGGTCACCGGGTGCTCGACCTGCAGCCGGGTGTTGACCTCGAGGAACGCCGCCTCTTCGCGTTCGGGATCGTAGACGTACTCGACCGTGCCCGCCGAGCGGTACCGCACCGACGAGCAGAGCGCGACGGCCGAGTCGACCAGCTGCTTCCGGACGGCCTCGGGCAGGTCCGGCGCCGGGCACTCCTCCACGACCTTCTGGTTGCGCCGCTGCAGCGAGCAGTCGCGGGTGCCCAGGGCCAGGACCTCGCCGAAGCCGTCGCCGAACACCTGGACCTCGACGTGCCGGGCCCGGCGCACCAGCCGCTCCAGGAACACCCCGGAATTCGCGAAGCTCTTGGCCGCGACACTCCGCACGGTCTCCCACGCGTCGCGCAGCTCGCCTGGCGACGCACACGCGCGCATCCCGATCCCGCCGCCGCCCCCGGTCGCCTTCAGCATCACCGGGTAGCCGATTTCCGCGGCGCGGGCCACCGCTTCGTCCACATCGGCCAGCAGGCCGGTGCCGGCCAGCAGCGGCACGCCCGCGGAGACCGCCGCCTCGCGGGCGGTGTGCTTGCTGCCGAACACTTCCAGGTGCCCGGGCGACGGCCCGGCGAACGCGAGGCCGGCGTCCTCGCAGGCCCGCGCGAACGCCGCGTCCTCGGAGAGGAACCCGTAGCCGGGGTGGACCGCGTCACAGCTGGTGTCGAGCGCGGCCGCCACGATCGCGCCGGCCCGCAGGTAGCTCTCCGCGGCGGGCGCCGGGCCGAGCCGCACGGCCCGGTCGGCGAGCCGCACGTGCGGGGCGAGGCGGTCGGCGTCGGAGTACACCGCGACGGTCTCGAGACCCAGTTCCTTGGCGGTGCGCAGGATCCGGACCGCGATCTCGCCGCGGTTGGCGACGAGCAGCCTCACGCGCCGCCTCCGGGGGAGGTCACGACCAGGCGCACCGGCGTCGGGTCGAACCCGTTGCAGGGGTTGTTGATCTGCGGGCAGTTCGACACGAGCACGAGGACGTCGGTCTCGGCGCGCAGCCGGACTTCGAGGCCCGGCGCGGAAATCCCGTCGACGATGCCGAGGGTGCCGTCCTCCTCGACCGGCACGTTCATGTACCAGTTGACGTTGCTGACCAGGTCGCGCTTGCCCAGCCCCCACTTCGCGCCCTCGGTGAGGAAGTTCTCGACGCAGGCGTGCTGAAAGCGGGTGTGCTGGCCGTAGCGGAGGCTGTTGGACTCCTTGCTGCACGCGCCGCCGAGCGTGTCGTGGCGCCCGCACGTGTCGGCGACGACGGTCAGCAGCGGCGCGCCTTCCTGGGTGCGCAGCACACTCCCCGTGGTCAAGAAGATGCTGCGCTGCGCCGCGACCGTTGCCGCCGCGCTGTAGCGCTTCGCTGTGTCGTTCGCGTCGTAGCAGAGGAAGTCGACGGCCTGGTTGCCGCCGAGGTCGATGATCGCCAGCTCCTGCCCGCGCTGGAGTACGGTCGAGAACGGCGCGCGCGCGGCGACGTCGAACGTCAGCGTCAGCTGGGACTGGTACGCCGTGCTCATGCGATCCCCCGGGCGGTCAGGTAGTCGGCGGTGTTCTCGAAGGCCCGCTGCGCCTCCGGCGAGTGCGTCCACTCCGGACTGTCCGGAGTGGACGGGCGGTCGCGCCAGGCGAGGACTTCGAGGTTCGTCACGGTGTAGTCCGGCCGCGGGTCGACCGGGTGCGCGACGTTGGCGATGAGCACGATCGCCGGGAGCTCGATCCGGAGCTCGACGGCCCGGCCCGCGCCCGCCGACCCGGTGAAGTCCAGGCCACCGCCGGACTGGACGCGCACTCCCTGGAAGAACGACAGGCTCGGTGGCAGGTCCCGCGGCCCGAGGCCGTTCTTGGCCGCCGCCAAGGTGAACAACGGCAGCCCGGCGGGGGAGGGGCCCTGCGGGGCGCCGTCGCCGTAGCGCTCGACGTTGCCGTCCACAGTGGACGTCCCGCACAGGGCGTCGTGCCGCCCGCTCGAGTCCGCGACGATCGTCGCGAGCACCCGGGCCTGGTCCGACAGCAGTGCCACCTTCGCGCCGAGGTAGGCGTTCCACTGCACCTTCACCGTGTCCGCGACGTTCAGCCGCTCCCACGGCCCCTCGGCGTTGAAGAGCAGCAGGTGCGCGCAGGCGTCGCCGTCGACGTCGGTGAGCCGCAGCCGCGTGCCCCGGGCGAGCACCTTGTGCGTGTAGCCGCCCCCGGCCACCGTCTCGGCCCAGGTCAGCGCCTCGGGCGCGACTTCGGGCGGCGGTGCCGGCCACGTGCTCGCCGGGATCGACGGCATCGTTTCGACCACGGTGCCGGCCTGGGCCCGGGCGTGGTCGCGGGCGCCGTGGGTGGTGGCGGTGGTGCTCATGAACGTCCTCTCAGATCGCGGGTTCGAGGGCGGGAGCGGGGCGCAGGCGCAGCCAGCAGAGCCGGCCGATCACCAGTGCGCCGCCGATGAACTCTATCGGGAACAAGAGCATCCAGGGGGCGCCCGAACCGGTCACGTCGTACACCTCCGGGCGTGGCCAAGCGATGTTCACGATCATGGCGGCGCCGTAGACGACGGCCGCTCCGTTCACCGGAACGCCCCAGCGGCCGAGGGAGAACCGCCCGGGCTCGGCGGGGAAGCGCCCGCGCAGCCGGTTCACCAGCAAGGGTCCGGTGACCAGCAGGTACGCCAGGTAGACGACGACCACCGACGTCCCGGTGATCGTGCTGAACAGCGTCGGGTTGCCGAGGTTGAGCAGCAGCAGCCCGATCGCGAGCCCGCCCGAGAGCAGGGCGGGCGCGACCGGTGTCCCCGTGCGCGAACTCACGGACGAAAGTCGGGTGGACGCCGGGAGCGCGCGGTCGCGGGCCATCGCGTAGATCAGCCGGACGGTGCCGGTCTGGATCGTGAGGGTGCAGACGACCACGGCGATCGCGACGTCCGCGAGGAAGACGCGGCCGAGGGTGTCGCCGAAGACGGCGGTGATCACGTACGGCAGGCCGTGGCCGGCGAGCTGCCCGTCGGTCAGGCTCGGCGCGGCCATCAGCGCCGTGAGGACCACGGCCAGCCCGCCGATCCCGGACACGAGCACGGCTCGCAACACCGCGCGCGGAGCCGTCCTTCGCGCGTTCTTCGTCTCCTCCGCGACCGACGCGGCGGTGTCGAAGCCGTAGAGGACGTACGCGGCCATGAGCGCCGACGCGAGCACACCGCCGATGCCGGCGCTCGTGCCGGGAGCGTCGTGCAGCACCACCTGCGGCCCGCGGACCGCGAACAGGGCGAGGCCGGAGATCAGGACGACGACGCCGAGCAGCTCGGCCGCGACCCCGACGTCGTTGATCCGCGCGATCAGCCGGACCCCGCCGGCGTTGACCGCGGTGGTGAAGACCAGCAGCAGGGCGCCGAGCACTACGGCGTTGGCCGCACCCGACGGCGACGTCACCGCGGGGTCGCCGCCGACGAGCTGGAAGCCGTCCCACACCGACGGCAGCACGATCTGCAGCGCGATCGCCGCGGCGGCGAGGGCGACGACGCAGCCGAGCAGCATCATCCAGCCGGCGAGCCAGCCGAGGAAGCCCTTGGTGAGCTGTTTCGCCCACTGGTACACGGATCCGGCGAGCGGGTAGCGCGCGGCGAGCTCGGCGAAGGTCAGGGCCACGAGCAGCTGGCCGGCGAGGACCACCGGCCACGTCCAGAAGAAGAGCGGGCCGCCGAAGGTGTAGCCGAAGCCGAACAGCTGGAAGACGGTCGTGAGGATCGAGACGAACGAGAAGCCGGCGGCGAAGGCGGAAAACCCGCCCAGCGACCGGCGAAGCTCTTGGCGGTAACCGAAGGCGGCGAGTTCGTCGGATGGGGGCATGCGCGCTCCTGACCTGGTTTCGATCGCTTGACAGAAACTAGGTGCCGGGCACGACGTGATGATCTCCGGCGCGTTAGCGGCTCGTTAACGGCCGGGCCGACAGCCTGTCAACGGCGACATGTGGGGGTAACCGCACCTCGGTGCGGGCGCCCGGACCGCGGACCTGGCAAGATCACCGGCGTGGTCAAAGGGGCGGGGGTCGGCAGGCCCAGGGCGAGCGGCGCGGCGGCGAACCGGCCGGACGCGCGTCAGGCCGTGCTCGACGCGGCGGGCGAGCTGTTCACCGGAGCCGGCTACGCGGCAACGACGACGCGGGCCATCGCCGAACGCGCGGGGCTGCGCCAGGCGTCGCTCTACTACCACTTCCCGGCGAAGGAAGACATCCTCGCGGCGCTGCTGGCCGAGACGGTCCGCCCGTCACTGGACCTGGCCGCCCGGCTCGTCGCGGATCCGTCCGCGGCGGCGGTCCGGTTGTGGGCGCTGGCGTACGCGGACATCGGCCTCCTCGGCGGCGCCCGCCACAACCTGGGCGCGCTGTACCTGCTGCCGGAGGTCGGTTCGGCGAACCTGGCCCGCTTCCGCGCCGAGCGCGCGGAACTGAAGGCGGCGTACGGCCGGCTGGTGGCGGCGTCCGGTGTCGCGCCGGAGGCGGTGGCGATCCGCGCGGACCTGGTGTTCGGCCTGGTGGAGAGCATCGCGGTCATCCGCCGTGACGACCCCCGGCTGGACGTCGAGGCCCATGTCCGCGAAGGCGCGGACGGCGTCGTCCGCCTGGTGGGGCTGCCGGAGCCGACGGAGGAGCTGCGCGCCGAGGCGCACACGCTGTTGGCGACGCTCACCGCCTAGACGCGGGCCTCGCGCGTCGCGAATGAGTCATTGGGGACCTCCGGCGTCGCGAATGAGTCATTCGCGACCGTGGAGACATCCGCGCTCGCACTGTGGACGTTCGCCGGGCACCGGCTGGACCGGGCTGTTGGCCAGCAGGCTGCTGATGATCCGGGACAGCTCGCGCATCGTGCGCATCCCCAGCTGGATCGACTGGGCACCGACGCGCAGCGGCCGGATCGCCGCGCGCAGGGGTGCGTTGAACGCTTCCAGGGGCCGGATCTGGGTGAGGAACTCGGTGATCCGGGATTCCAGCTCCATCAGGCCGCTCAGCATTTCGACGAACTCGTCGTATTCCCGGCGGGCCCGGTCCAGCAGCTCCGCCGTCATGTGTGAGTCCATCAGGCGCATGTACGAGCGGATCGTGGAATCGGTTTCGGCGACGGTGGCTTCGAAGTCGGTGCCGACCTGCTGGATCTTGACCGCCATCGGTTTGATGGTGTCGGCCGCCCGGACGACCCGCGCTTTGAGGGCTTCGGGCGTCATGCCGGCCACCTCCCCGGTCACGTGGCGCATTTCCTCCGCCAGTTCGTCCAGCGAGTGGCTGATCGCGTCGAACTGCCGTTCCAGGAGCTCGCCGATCTTCGTGAGGTTTTCTTTGTATTCCTGCAGTCCGGGCCCGTCCTCGTCCGGCGCGAAACCGTCGAGGAGGAGCTGGTCGCATTTCTTCAGCTGTTCCAGGGCGGCCTCCGCGGAACGGATCGCCTTGATCAGCTTGTCCGCGACCGCGGCCATCGCCCGCCGCCACTCGGCGGTCCCGGATCCGGCGAGGACGGCGTCCTTGATGTCGAGGTACTGGAGCTTCTCGATGATCCGGATGTTGGCGTCGTCGCTCTGTCCGGTGATGAGCTCGTGGCCCAGCACGATCAGAGGCAGGATCAGTTGCGTGAGGCCGAGTTCGTTGGCCTTGGCGTAGAACGCGGTGAGCTCTTCGCGGCAGTCGGCGCTCTCGTAGAAGTAGTTCATCGAAATAACCGGGATGAACACCATCGCGGCGTTGATGCCGTCCTGGATCTTGGTCCGCCAGTCCTCGCCCCAGCCGATGCTCTCGCGGTCCACGAACACTTCGATCTTGCGCCCGTGCGCGGAGGCGCAGAACTTCTCCAGCGAATTCTTCAGCGGCGTGACGAAATTGAGGAAACTGTCGTCTTCGTGCGTGAAACTGAGGAAGCACTGGACGGCGGGCTGATCGGCCAGGAAATCGGTCATCGGTACCTTCGGCGGCGTCGCGGCGTTTTCCGGCGCAGCCTAGAGCAGGGGGAGACCGGGCCCGGGCCCTTTCGGCAGGTGCTCCGGAAGTGTCCTGGATCTGTCCGTTCAGGAAGCCGTCGTCTGGAGAGCCTTGCTCAACGCCGCGGCCGTCAACCCGATCTGCCACGGCCGCGCGCCGCCCGCGCGGAGGACTTCGGCCACCGACTCTTCGTCCGTCTCCGCCGGGGGACGCCAGCACGTGCGGCGCACCAGGTCCGGCAGCAGCAGGTTCTCCACCGGCAGCCGCCGGTCCTCGGCGATCGCCGTCAGCGCCGCGCGCGCGGCCGACAACCGGGCCGCCGCGTCCGGATCCTTGTCCGCCCAGCGGTTCACCGGGGGCGGGCCGTCCGTCGGCTGGGACGGGGACGGCAGCTCGCTCGCCGGCAGCGCCTTGGCCGCCTGCAGGTGCCGCAGCCAGCTCGCCGTGTACTTGCGCTGGACGCGGCCGCTGAACACCGGCAGCGCCTGGAGCTCCTCGACCGTCTTCGGGTCCGCCGTCACGGCGTTGATGATCGCGCTGTCCGGCAGGATCCGGCTGGGCGCGCGGTCGCGTTTGCGGGCCAGCTCGTCGCGCGCCTGCCACAGCTCGCGAACCGCCGCGAGGCCGCGCGGGTTGCGGATCTTGTGCACGCCGGACGTCCGGCGCCACGGCTCGGCCCGCGGGCCCGGCGGCGGGGCCGTCCGCACGAACTCGAACTCCTGCTGCGCCCACTCCAGCTTGTCCTGGGCGCCCAGCTCCGCTTCCAGCTTTTCGCGCAGCTGGATGAGCAGCTCGACGTCGAGGGCCGCGTAGTTGAGCCAGTCGACGGGCAGCGGCCGCTTCGACCAGTCGGCCGCGCTGTGCCCCTTCTCGAGGGTGTAGCCGAGCAGCAGCTCGACGAGCGTCCCCAGCGCGACGCGCTCGTAGCCCGCCAGCCGGCCGGCCAGCTCGGTGTCGAAGAGCGCCGCCGGGTGCAGGTCCAGCTCGGCGAGGCAGGGGAGGTCCTGGGAGGCGGCGTGCAGCACCCACTCCAGGGAGTTGAGGACGTTGCGCAGCGGGGTGAGGTCGTCCAGCTCGGTCGGGTCGATCAGGACCGTGCCGGAACCCTCGCGCCGCAGCTGGACGAGGTAGGCCCTGGGCCAGTACCGGTAGCCGGACGCGCGCTCGGTGTCGACGGCGACGGCGCCGGTGCCCGCGGCGAGCCGCGCGCAGGCTTCGGCCAGCGCGGACTGGTCTGCGACCACCGGAGGTGTGCCCTCTACGGGCTCGCGTAGCAGCACAGGGCCGCCCGTGGACTCGATCTCCATCCCGGTGTCCTCGGCCTCTGCACTTCCCATAAGCGACGACCCTACGGGACGGGCGTACCGCGCCTGGTCCGCCCGCCCCGCAGGGAGGTTCGCCTGTGTCAGCGGATCACGCCGGCCCGCATGGCCAGCGCCACCATCTGAGCCCGGTCGCCCGTGCCGAGCTTGCGCCCGATCCGGGACAGGTGGGACTTGACGGTGAGAGCGGAGAGCGAAAGCTCCTCGCCGATCTCCTTGTTGGACTGTCCGTCGGCGACCAGCTGGAGCACCTCCACCTCACGAGCGGAAAGCTCGCGCGGGGTGTTGTCGGTGCCCGCGACGCGGGTCCCGGTGGCCAGCACCGGAGCCACGCTCGGGTCGGCGTAAACGCCGCCCTCGAGCACACGCCGCACGCCATCGGTCACGACGACCGGTGACGCGGACTTCAGCAGGTACGCCTGGGCCCCGGCCTGGAAGGCCGAGCGGACCGCGTACGGGTCGTCCGAGGATGCGAGTACGACCACGCGCGGCCAGCCGTGGCTACGGAGTTCCGTAACCAGCTCGATGCCGCTGCCGTCCGGCAGTCCGAGATCGAGGATCGCCAGGTCACAAGGCCCAGTGGCCTGTGCTCGCGCCCTCGCTTCGGCCACCGTGGCGGCTTCGTGGACGGTCCCCGCACCCATCTGTGCGAGTCTTGCTGCGATTGCCTCCCTCAACAGCGGGTGGTCATCGACCACCAGTACCGAAAAAAGCTCTTCCCGCGGGTGCGGAACCATGCTCGCCGGCAAAGTGCCGGCTGGCGTGGATCGGACGGCCTGAGAAATGCCGACGGTAGCCACGTCACTACCTCCCTGGAGTCGGTCGTGCCCCCCGACCGGCACCGGGACCTTCGGCCGTTCAGCCGCGCCAGCTTTAGACCGAAAGTGGTGTCGTCGAAGGCACTGTAGCCGCCCTGGGCCCTTCACGGGGGGATCGAATGGGTATCTATCTCAAACGAACAGTCACTCAGCGGGTTCGTAGTAACACGATCGGGCTAGTACACGGCCGGTTGCTAACGGATAGCCCAGCGATCACGATGCAAAGAAGTTACCGGCGCCCAAATGGCCGTGCAGATGAGGCGTGCAGCTGCCGGTGCGCGTAGTGGCGGGGGTCCGGATGGGCGCCTCGGAGGGCCGAAATGTGGCTCCGGCCGGGGCTTGATCAACTTCGTGAATCGGCTTCAGGGACCTTTCCGGGCGGCCGAACGGTGACTGTCCGTGGCCCTCGCGGGCGATCTCCGGCCCGCGTGCCGCAAGTTGATCTTGTTGCGGTGCGTGACCGTGGTGTGTCACTAACGGGGGCATCGGGGAAGACGTGAAACGGCCTCAGGAACGTCGGAATGGTCGGCCCGGGTCTCGGGCTGTTGTCCTCACCATTCCGCCCGTCAGTGGCGCGCCGAGGGGGCCGTCCGGGTGTTCCCGTTGGTTTGGACGGCGTTCAGCGGACGTGAAATTTGCTCACATCCGTACAAGGGGCGGTGTGGGGAGGGGCCAGGGGGAGGGCGGCCGTTGCCGATTCGTTGCGGATGATCGCCCGGACGGCCGCGGGTCCGGCCTCGGCGCACGTCATGAACGACTCGTTCAGGTCGTGGGGCGTCATGAACGACTCGTTCATGACGTCGGCAGCCGGGTCTCGGCGAGGGGTGCCCGTGGTGCGACCCGCGGGAACCCGGGTCAGGAGCTCTGGCGCTGCCCGAAGAGCGTCACGCCGACCGGCGGCAGGCCCACGACACTCGCCATGACCTGGCAGAACGCCTGCCCGTGCGGCAGCAGCCCCGCGTCCGTCGGCGTCCACGACGCCCGCAGCTCCAAGTCGTCGGTCCGCGCCGGGCCGGAGATGTCGCCGAAGCGGGCCGACGACGTCTCCGTCACCGTGCCGCCCAGGGCCGTCCAGCTCGCGCCCGACACCTCCAGCGCGTCCGTCAGCCAGGACCAGCCGACCCCCGGCAGGAACGGGTCGGTCGCCAGCTCCCGGTCCAGCTCCGCGCGCACGTACAGGACCAGCCGCAGCACGCCGTCCCAGCCTTCCTGACCCTCCGGGTCGTGCAGCAGGACCAGGCGGCCCGAAGCCAGCACGTCCGCGGGCCCGGCGACCTCGCAGCTGACCGCGTACGACCACGGCGCGAGCCGCTGCGGCGCCCGCATCGGCTCCAGCAGCACCTCCCGGCGGGGCCGGACGGACTGCAGCGCCACAACTGCTTCGCGGAAGAGTTCGGGCACTGGCGTCATCGCGGTCACTCTTCGACTTTAGGGCGGGCACGCCCCGTTGCGGGCGCAGGCGCGCCGATGGAACCACCGTCCCCAGCTCGTGGCACGATTGACGGTGATGTCACCGACCACGCCCCTGCCGCAGCGAGCCGCTCCGTCCGGCCGCCGCGAGCTGCCCGAAGCCCCGTTCCTGGCCGCCGCGCGCGGCGAACGCCCGGCCCGCACGCCCGTCTGGTTCATGCGCCAGGCCGGCCGCTCGCTGCCCGAGTACCGCGCGCTGCGCGAGGGCGTGCCGATGCTCGACGCCTGTTTCGACCCCGAGATGCTCGCCGAGATCACGCTGCAGCCGGTCCGGCGGCACGACGTCGACGCGGCCATCCTGTTCAGCGACATCGTCGTTCCGCTCAAGGCCGCCGGGGTCGACATCGACATCGTCCCCGGCACCGGTCCGGTGGTCGAGGCGCCGGTGCGCGACCTCGCCGCCGTGAAGGCGCTGCCGGTGCTGGAGCCGGATCAGGTCGCGAAGGTGGCCGACGGCGTCAAGCTGCTCGTCGAGCGCCTCGGCGGGACACCGCTGATCGGCTTCGCCGGCGCACCGTTCACGCTGGCCAGCTACCTCATCGAGGGCGGGCCGAGCCGCAACCACGAGCACACCAAGGCGCTGATGTACTCCGAGCCGGCGTTGTGGCACGAGCTGGCCGGCGGCCTGGCCGACACCGCGCTGACGTTCCTGCGCGCGCAGCTCGACGCCGGCGTCGACGCGGTCCAGCTGTTCGACTCCTGGGCGGGCGCGCTCTCCGAGCGGGACTACCGCGAGTTCGTGCTGCCGCACTCGGCGAAGGTCCTCGACGGCGTCGCCGCGTACGGCGTGCCACGGATCCACTTCGGCGTCGGCACCGGCGAGCTCCTCGCCGCCATGCGCGACGCGGGCGCGGACGTCGTCGGCGTCGACTGGCGCATCCCCCTGGACGAAGCGGTGCGGCGGCTCGGCGGCCACGCGGTGGTCCAAGGCAACCTCGATCCCGCGCTGCTGCACGCGTCGTGGCCGGTCCTCGAACGCGAGGTCCGGCGCATCGTCGAAGAAGGGCGTGCGGCCGACGGCCACATCTTCAACCTCGGCCACGGCGTGCTGCCGGGCGTCGACCCCGACGTGCTGACCCGCGTGGCCGGGCTGGTGCACGAGCTGTGAAGCGCGTCGCCGTCGTCGGCGGGGGCGTGTCCGGGCTGACCGCGGCGTACCGGCTGCGGCGGCTGCTCGGCGAAACCGCCGAGATCGTCGTGTTCGAGAAGACGAAGACGCCGGGCGGGAAGCTGCGCACGGCCGAGCTGGCGGGCGTCCCCTACGACGTCGGCGCGGAGGCCTTCCTCGTCCGCCGTCCCGAGATGCTCGGGCTGGCCCGCGAGCTCGGCCTCGACGTCGTGAACCCGACGAAGGCGCGCGCGAAGATCCACGCCGGCGGCACCGTGACCGGGCTGCCGCCGGGCACCGTCATGGGCGTTCCGGCGTCGGCGGAGTCGGTGGCCGGGGTGCTCTCGGAAGCGGGACGGCGGGCCGTCGAGGCCGAGCCGTCGCTGCCCGAGCTGCGGCTGCCGGGCGGGGACCTGCCGCTGGGGCCGCTGCTGCGCGAGCGGTTCGGCGACGAGCTGGTCGATCGGCTCGTCGACCCGCTGCTCGGCGGCGTCTACGCCGGCGGCGCCGACGGCCTCGGCCTGCGCGCGACCATGCCCGGCCTGGCCGCGGCGGTGGCCGCGGGTGCCGGCTCGCTGACGGCGGCGGCGAAGGCACAGCTGCCCGCTTCGCCCGGTTCGGCGCCGGTGTTCGGCACGGTCCCGGGCGGCCTGGGCACGCTGGTCGACCGGCTCGCCGAGCTGTCCGGCGCCGAGCTGCGGACCGGGCTGCCGGTCTGCGACATCACCCGGCACGGCCCCGGCTGGCGGCTGCGGATCGGCGCGAACCCGACCGCGCACGCGCCCGCGGACAACACGGTCGAGGCCGACGCGGTCGTGCTCGCGGTGCCCGCGCCGTCGGCCCGGCGGCTGCTGGCCGAGCTGGTGCCCGCGGCGTCGGCGGCGTTCGGCGAGGTCGAGCTGGCGTCGATGGCCGTGGTGGCGCTGGCGTTGCCGCCCGGCACGCGGCTGCCCGACGCGTCGGGGATCCTCATCGGTCAGGGCGAACGGGACGCTTCGGGCGTGCCGTACGCGGCGAAGGCGTTCACGTTCTCTTCGCGCAAGTGGGCGCACTTCGGCTCCGGCCCGGTGCTGGTCCGCGGTTCGGTCGGGCGCTTCGGCGAGCTGGGGGCGCTGCAGGCGGACGACGTCGAGCTGGTCCGCGTGGTCCGCGACGACCTCGCGCGGCTGACGGGCGTGACGGCGGCGCCGGTCGAGACACTGGTGACGCGCTGGGGTGGCGGGCTGCCGCAGTACGGCACGGGCCACCTCGAGCGCGTGGAGCGGATCGAGAAGGCGATCGCCGGGGTGCCCGGGCTGGCGGTGGCCGGGGCGACGCTGCACGGTGTGGGGCTGCCGGCGTGCGTGGCGACGGCCGAGGCCGCCGCCCAGCGGATCGCCGCGCACCTGACCGCGTAGGGCTCGCCCGAGGTGTCTTGAATGTCATTCAGGACCTCCGAAAACCTGAATGAGTCATTCAAGACGTCCGCGTGGTCGGCAGCTCTCTTCGTGAGTGCTCTCACCCGACCCGTGGCAGCGGCCGCGCCGGCGCGGTGACAGGATGGAACCATGGCGCGGGTCAATCACAACGAGCTCAACGACAGCATCCGCTACACCACCTGGTCGGTCTTCCGGATCGAGCCCGGCCGGCTGGGTGAGGATCGCGGGGCCGCGGGTCGCGAGACGACCGAGTACCTGGATGGCCTCGAGGCCAAGGGCGTCACCGTCCGCGGGGTCTACGACCTCTCCGGGCTGCGCGCCGACGCCGACTTCATGATCTGGTGGCACGCCGAGGAGATCGAGCAGGTCCAGGCGGCCTACACCGGGTTCCGCCGGACCCCGCTCGGCCGCGCGTCGACCCCGGTCTGGAGCCAGACCGCGCTGCACCGGCCCGCGGAGTTCAACAAGAGCCACGTCCCGGCCTTCATGGCCGGTGAAGAGGCGCGCAAGTTCATCTGCGTCTACCCGTTCGTGCGGTCCTACGAGTGGTACCTGCTGCCGGACGCCGACCGCCGCAAGATGCTCGCCGACCACGGCAAGGAAGCCCGCGACTACCCGGACGTGCGCGCCAACACCGTCGCGTCGTTCGCGCTGGGCGACTACGAGTGGATCCTCGCCTTCGAGGCCGACGAGCTGCACCGGATCGTCGACCTGATGCGCCACCTGCGCGGCACCGAGGCGCGGCTGCACGTGCGCGAAGAGGTCCCGTTCTACACCGGTACGCGCGTGCCGCCCGCCGAGCTCGTCGCGGCCCTGCCCTAGTGCCCGAGATCCTGGACGGCGTCTGGCACGCCCTCACCGGGGAAGCGCCGGGACCGGTCGAGCTGACCGGCGCCGAAGACGTGCTGCCCGGCCCGTACCGGGTGGCGGCCGCGGCGCAGGCTTCCGTCGCGGCCGCGACCCTGGCGGCCGGCGAAATGCTGAAGCTGCGCGAAATCGAGCCCGGCGTCGTCACGGCGGACACACGGCACGCGGCGGCGGCTTTCGCGAGCGAAGGGCTCTCGCGCGTCGAGGGCACTTCGCCGGAGTCGGTGTGGGCGCCGCTGTCGGGCAACTACCGCACGGCCGACGGCTGGGTGCGCCTGCACTGCAACTACCCGCGCCACGAAGCGGCGGTGTGCTGGGGGCTCGGCGTTCCCGGCAGCCGGGACGCGGTGACCAAGGCGGTCGCCGGGCGCGGCGCGCGCGAGGTCGAGCACGCCGTCGTATCGGCCGGGGGAGCGGCAGCGCAGCTGCGTTCGCCCGAGGACTGGGCGGCGCACCCGCAGGGGTCAGCGGTGGCTTCGCTGCCCCTGGTCGACTTGGCGCCGATCGGCGAGGCGTCGAAGCGGACGTTGTTCTACTCGGACCGTCCGCTGGGCGGCATCCGGATCCTGGAGCTGACGCACGTCCTCGCCGGCCCGGTGGCCGGCCGGGTCCTGGCCGCGCACGGCGCCGACGTCCTGCACGTCGGCGCGGCGCACCTCCCGCGCGTCGAGACTTTGGTGCGCGACACCGGTCAGGGCAAGCGGTCGGCGTTCGTCGCCTTGGACACCGAGGGCGGCCGCGCGCGGCTGAAGAAGCTGATCAGCCGGGCGGACGTGCTGGTGCAGTCGTTCCGGCCGGGCGCTTTGGAGCGGATCGGGTTCGGACCTGCGGAGCTGGCCGCGCTGAGGCCGGGGCTCGTGATCGCGGACTTGAGCGCGTACGGCTGGGAGGGTCCGTGGGCGCGCCGCCGCGGGTTCGACAGCCTGGTCCAGATGTCGAACGGCATGGCTTTCGGCGCCGATGGCGACCCAGCGCCACTGCCGGTCCAGGCGCTGGACCACGGAACGGGCTGGCTAGCGGCGGCGGCGGTGATGACGGCGCTACGCCGCCAGGTGACGGACGGCGGCACGTGGCGGGTCCGGCTGTCCCTCGCGGGCACGGGCCACTGGCTGGATTCCCTGGGGCGCAAGGATTCCGCGGCGGCTTCCGTCGATTTCAGTGACTTGCTGGAGGAGACGGATAGCGGCTACGGCCGGCTGACGCGGGTCCGGATGGCCGGCGGGTTGCCGGGAGCGGAACCGCACTGGGACTTCGGGACGCGACTGCCGGGTGTCGACAAACCGACCTGGACCCCCTGACGCAGCCCGCCCTTCCCGGGGGATGCCCCCGCACCCAGTTTACTGGCGGTGCCCGACAAACGGCTGGCCCGAGCGCGGTTGTCCACATCACGCAGGGCCTGTGGACTAGCGGCGCCGGAGGCGAGAACCCGGCCCCGCTTCGGTTTGTACCCCCAGCCAGGGCGCGGCCTGCCCGGCGCAGTTCGCCCGGACGCAGCCCGCCCTTCCCGGGGGATGCCCCCGCACCCAGTTTACCGGCGCCCCCCGACAAAAGGCCTGGTCCGAGCCCACCTGTCCACATCACGGCGCCCCCTGTGGACTGCCGGCGCCGAAGGCGGGAAACCAAGCCCCGCTCGGCCTACCGGCGCCGAAGGCGGGAAACCAAGCCCCGCTTGGGCTTCGCCAACTGCCCGCCCGCGATCAACCACTCCACGAACGCATCCGCATAAGCCCCCGACCGTTCGGTGTCCCGCTTCGGCCGGCCGGCGTTGAACTCCGTGAACAGCGGCCCGAACCGGTCCCCGAGCGCCTCCGCCAGCTCGGGCCGCTGATGAGCCAGCACCCGTCCGTGCTTCCGGCGCAGGACCTGAGCCTCCACCCGCAACCGCGAAGCGTCGAAACCCGCCGGAGCCGGGCCGTCGGCCAGCAACGCCCGGAGCAATGAGGCCTGCTGGGCCGCCAGGTCCGAGCGGCTCACAGCGTCACCGCCGCCCGCAACGCCGCCAGCTCCGCGGCCAGCTCGTCGTCCGTCGGGTAGTCGTCGTCGCGTTCCAGCAGCACGCCGGGCGGATCCGTCCGGCGGCGCAACTCGGTGAGCAGCGAAAGGACCTCCGGCAGCACCGGGTGGGCGTGGGTGTCGTGGTAGACGCCGTCGCGCTCGATGCCGCCCGCCATGTGCACGTACGCCAGGCGCTCCCAGGGAATCCCGTCGAGGAACGCCTCCGGATCCGTGCCGATGTTGCGGGCGTTCGCGTACAGGTTCGCGACGTCGATGATCAGCCGGCAGTCCGTCCGCTCGGTCAGCTCGGTGAGGAACTGCGCTTCGGTCAGCTCCGAGGACGGCCAGTCGAGCACCGCGGCGATGTTCTCCAGCGCGAACGGGACGTCCACGATGGACTGCGCGAGTCGGACGTTGGCCACCAGCACGTCCAGGGCCTCGCGGGTGCGGGGCAGCGGCATCAGGTGACCCGAGTCCAGCCCGCCCGCGCGCACGAAGCACACGTGGTCGCTGACCAGCGGCGCGTCCACGGCCCGCGCGATCTCCGCGAGGTGCTGGACGCGCCCGGTGTCGAGCGGTTCCGCGCCGCCGAGGGACAGCGAGACGGCGTGCGGCAGCACCGGCATTCCCCGCTTGCGCAACGCCACGAGCGTCTCGGGGAGGTGGTCGGCGTGCAGGTTCTCGGCGACCACCTCCACCCAGTCGACGCCCGGCAGGCGGGCGATGGACAGGTCGAGCTCGTGCCGCCAGCCGATCCCGATGCCGAGCTCACCCACCGCACCCACCTCCGCCGCACGACGAGCCGCCGCCACAGGAAGATCCGCTGCTGCACGAAGACCCGCTGCTGCACGACGAACTCGAGCACGATGACCCGCCCGACGACGAACCGCCGCCGCCGAAGGAACCCGCGGGCGGCATCAGTGCCGCGCTCAGCTCCTCGTCCGGGTACATCGCCCAGCCGCCGAGGGCGACCGCGGCCACGGCGCCGCCGAGCAGCACGCCGCCCGCGAGCATCCCGGCCGGTACCGGGCCGCCGGCCGCGGCCCGCGCCTGACCGAGCAGGCGGTGTCCCGCGGCCGACGGCTGCCGGGCCCCCGTCTTCGACCGCCGGACCGCGGCCACGACCGTCAGCACCGCCGCGATCAGCACCAGGAACACCAGGACCCCGACCGGGCGGCCGAGCGAGATGCCGTTGACCAGCCGCACGACACCGAGCACCAGCACGGCCAGCTGCAGGACGAGCCCGAACGTCCGGGCCTGCTGCTTCGCGGCCGCCGACGCCAGCAGGCCCCGCTGGTCGAGACCGTCCTCCAGGGCGCGCATCGCCGCCGACCGGCGGGCGTAGCCCCGCAGCGTCGCCGTCGTCTTCAGCTGCGCCGCGTCGAAGACGGCCTGCTCCAGCGGCTCGCCCGGCCGCGTCCCGGCCTGGGTGATCTGCTTGTAGCTGTTGACGCGCAGCTGACCGCGCTCCACCAGCGCCGCGATCGCCGCGTCGGTGGCCCGGTCGGGGCCGCCCGCGAGGAACGCGAGCTGGTAAACGGTCGGCGGCGGCCCGGGCCGGACGTGGTCCGCCCGCAGCGCGCGGCTCGTGACGACCCCGGACACGATGACCCGGATCAGCAGGGCCGCGCCGAGCAGTGCGATGTAGAGGACCACGAAATCCGGTCCGGAGATGCCCCACGGGTCGTCCATCGCCCGTCTCCCCTCACTGAGTTGCGGTTACCGTAGCTGTGAGACGCAAGCGCTCGCGTCGGCGTTTCAACCGCCGCAGCCCCCGCCGCCGCCACCTCCGCAGCCGCCGCCCC
Organism: Amycolatopsis sp. NPDC051061; assembly: GCF_040682935.1. Classification (NCBI taxonomy): domain Bacteria; kingdom Bacillati; phylum Actinomycetota; class Actinomycetes; order Pseudonocardiales; family Pseudonocardiaceae; genus Amycolatopsis; species Amycolatopsis sp. NPDC051061. The sequence continues at coordinate 71,594 of NZ_JBFBBZ010000021.1, read as the reverse complement.
CGCCCCCGCAGGAGCTGCTGCCGCCGCCACTGCACGAGCTGCCGCCGTAGTAGCCGACGGCGGCGCCGCCGCTCGCCCCCGTCCACGCGCCTCGGCGGCGGTGGGTGCGGGTGGCCGACACCACCGTGGAGCGGCTGACGGCCAGCCGGACGTCCTTGTCGGGGTGGCTGGCGAACCCGCCCGCGGCGACCGCGCCCGCCGGGCCGGACGCCAGCGAGCCGGCGCGCTCGGCCTCGCCGGCCGCGGCCCGCCCGGCCGCGGTGGCCTTGATCTCGGGCGCGTTCGCGGCGCGGGTCGTGACGAAGATGGCCGCCACCGTGCCCAGTACCAGCAAGCCCAGCAGGAAGCCGACGGGGTGCCCGCTCGAGCTGCCCGCGATCAGCCGGACCACGCCGAGCACGACGAGCGCCCAGTAGGCGATGGCGGTGAACACCCAGGTCCGGCGGACTTTCCGGGCGTCGACGAGCAGGCCGCGCGCGATCAGCCCGTGCTCCAGGCCGACCAGCGCCGGGTGGTGCCACACCTCGCGGCTCACCGAGGCGACGGCGGTGCCGGTCTTGCTGATCCGCACCAGCGCGGCGCGGCCCAGGTCGTCCGGCGCGCTGCCCCGGACGCGGTGCACGCGGCCGGTGCCGTCCATCCGGATGATCTGGCGGTCCAGCAGCCGCGCGACGACGAATTCGCCGGCACGTGTGCGGCCGCCGGTCAACAGGGCGAGTTCTTCGCCCCGGTCCGGCGCGCCGCCCGCGCGGCCGCGCCGCTGCAGCCGGGTCCGCACCGCGGCGTACCCCGCGGGCAGGAGCAGCAGGGCCAGGTAGAGGCCCGTGAACAGCGGTCCGGAAATGCCCCAGGTGTCGGTCATGACGCCGCCCTCCCTCGTCCGTGTGCGGAGACTACGTTCGAGGAAGGGCGGGGGGTTGTCGGCTTAAGGAGGATTTAGGCCAGGGAGTTCTACGACTGGGGTACCAGTTTCAGCGAGATCGAGTTGATGCAGTAGCGCTGGTCGGTCGGGGTCGCGTACCCCTCGCCCTCGAAGACGTGCCCGAGGTGGCTGTGGCAGGAGCCGCAGAGCACCTCGATCCGCTTCATGCCCATGGCACGGTCTTCGCGCAGCAGCACGGCGTCGGAGTCGGCGGGGTCGTAGAACGACGGCCAGCCGCAGTGGCTCTCGAACTTCGTGTCGCTGCGGAACAGCTCGGCACCGCAGGCGCGGCACTCGTAGACGCCGGTGGTCTTGGTGTCGGTGTACTCCCCGACGAACGGCCGTTCGGTGCCGGCCTGGCGGAGCACGGCGTACTCCTCCGCGCCCAGCTGCTCGCGCCATTCCTGCTCGGACTTCACGACGCGCGGGGTGGCGCCGACAACGGGTTTCATACCTTTCACCCGGTCCACGTTACGCCGCGAGCCACGCCAGGGCGTGCACCACGATGTCCCATGCGGCGACTATCACGCCGAGCACGATGAGGACCACGATCAGGGCCGACACCCAGTACCGCAGGCCGCCGAGGCGGTTGCTGGAGTCGGCGAAGTCGGACACGCCGTCCAGCGCGGCCTCGATCGTGTAGTTGGGTCCGGAGCGCTCTATCCGGTCGAGGTGCTCGGCGAACGCGAGCGCCTCCGGGTCGTACGGATCCAGGCCGACCAGGTCCTCGTGGAAGCGAGGATTCTGGCCCGGCAGCGAAGCTCCGTTGTCGGCCATGGCTCCACGGTAGGCCATCGGCGCCCGTCAGCCCACCAGCGGCGCGTTACGTCTCAGAGGCCGGTGTCGGGGTTCGCGTCGAGCTTGGTGTTGCTGTCGATCATCAGCTGACCGTTCAGCTGCACGATGTGGTACTTCCGGCGGGCGCCGTTGAGTTCCATCGTGATGTCCAGCGAACCGTCGTTCCCGTTGCCCGCCGCCTTGGCCTGCTTCCAGCCGCTGAGGTCGCCCTTGTGGTCGTTCCAGTAAGACTGGTACTCGGCCTGCGAGCCGTAGACCGCCTGCGCGGCCGGCGTCAGATAACCCCAGCCGGAGCCCGGGTTCGGGTAGTAGCTGTCGGTGAGCAGCCGCCCCGCCTGGCCGTAGTCCGTGATCCTGCCCTCGGACGGCGTCTTGCCCAGTTCGGCGGACGCGGGGGCGTCGTCCGAGCTGCTGGTCTTCGGGGTCGACTGCCCGGCGGTGGGCCGGCTCGGCGACTGGGCGTTCGTGGTGCCGCCGTTGCCGCCGCCGCCACCGGAGTTGACCACCAGGAACACGATCACCGCGAGCACGACGACCGCGGCACCCGCGCCGGCGAAGATCGCGTACTTGCGCTTGTTGTCCGGCTTCGGGGGGTTCGACGAGTACTGCGGGGCCCTGGCCGTCGGCGCGGCCGCGGGCATCGGTCTGGGCGGCGTGTTCGGCGGCGCGGCCGGGGACCGCATCGGCATGAACGCTGCGGTCGGGCGCGGCGGGTTCGACGCCTTGGCCGCCGGCACCGGCGTGCCGACCGGCGGCGACTGCGGTGCGGGCTGGTCGGTGCGCTGCCACGGCGGGCGGTCGCCGCTCTCGGCGGGTCCGGCCGGCTTGCGGCCCCCGCCACCGGAGAGCAGCGGCGGCGACGCCATCGCGCCGCCGGGCTCGGTGCGGGCCAGTGCGGCCAGCCGCTCCCGGGCCTCGGCCATGCTGGGCCGCTCGCCCGGCTCGCTGCGCAGGAGGCTCATCAGCAGCGCGGTGGCCGCGCCCGCCTGCACCGGCGGGTTGATCTGGCCGTTCGCGGCCGCGTAGAGCAGCGCGAGCTGGTTGGTGGTGTTGCCGTACGGCGTGGTGCCCTCGATCGCCTGGTAGAGGGTCGCGCCGAGGGCGAAGACGTCGGAGCTGGGCACCGGGTCCGCGCCGCGGGCCAGCTCCGGCGCCAGGTAGGCGGGGGTGCCGCCGATCAGGCCGGTCGCCGTGAGCGTCATGTCGCCGGCCGCGCGCGAGATGCCGAAGTCGGTGATCTTCGCGGTGCCGGTCTCGTCGATGAGGATGTTGCCGGGCTTGACGTCGCGGTGGACGATCCCGGCGCGGTGCGCGGCCACCAGCGCGGACGCGACCTGCTCGCCGATCCGGGCGATCCGGCCGAGCGGCAGCGTGCCGTCCTGGGAGAGGATCGTGGAGAGGCTGGGCCCGTTCAGGTACTCCATCACCAGGCACGGGTCGCCGTTGTGCTCGGCGATGTCGAACACCACGATCGCGTTCGGGTGCTGGAACCGGGCCGCGTTCTTCGCCTCGCGCATGGCGCGCTGGCGCATGTTGTCGCGCTCGGTCTCGGAGACGCCCGGCTGGGGGAGGATCTGCTTGATCGCGACGTCGCGCTCGAGGCGCACGTCAGTGGCGCGCCACACGACTCCCATGGCACCGCTACCAATGTGCTCGACGAGGCGGTAGTGCCCCGCGATCAGCTGACCGGTGTCGATGGCGACTGCTCCTGACGAAATTCCCGGTGATGGTGGCCCTGCTCAGCGCGTTTCCGCTTCGCGCACCCGATCGAGTGTAGCGGTCGGTCCGGTGCTGTTCGCGTCAGCCAGCCGGTCCGGCGGGACGGGTCCGGCCGGTGCCCGCTTCTTGAACACCTTGACCAGCCCGATCGCCCCGGCCAGCGCGAACGCGCCGTAGCAGGCGAGCAGCGCGGGCGGCGTGTCGCCGGTCAGGGCGTCGCCGAGGACGACCACGGCGACGGTGCCGGGCACGCTGCCGAGGAGCGTACCGGCGAGGTAGGGGGCGAGCCGCACCGAGGACACGCCGCAGAGGTAGCTGAACGGCGCGAACGGCACCACCGGGATCAGCCGCAGCGAGGTGATGGCGAGGACGCCGCCGCTGGAGAGCCGGTCGTTGACCGTCCGGACGGCGGACCGGTGCAGGTGCCGGGTGACCAGGTCGCGGCCGAGCAGCCGGGCCAGCCCGAAGGACAGGCCGGCCGCGATGGTGGTGGCGACCAGGCCGATGGTGATCCCGGCCGCGGTGCCGACCAGCAGGCCGGCGGCCAGGTTGAAGACGGTCCGCGGAATCGGCACGACGGTGAGCAGCGAGTAGGCGACGAGCAGCACGACCGGGGTGGCGGGCCCGGTGGCGGCGGCCCAGGCCCGGAGATCGGCGGGACCGGGGATCGGCAGCAGCACCGCGGCGGCCACGAAGAGGGCGACCACGGCGAGCGCGACGATCAGCTTGGTGCGGCCGGACACCTGTTCGAGCCTACCGGCCGGGGTGCCGCGGGCTCCCCGGACGCCGTGAACGACTCGTTCACCGCGTCCGACGACGTGAAAGAGTCGTTCATGACGTCCGGCGGGCGGTTTCGCGAGGGCCCGGGAGCGCGATCACCGCTAGCGTGGCCGCATGCCCAAGCACGGTGACCCGGTCGAGTACGAGGTGGGCGGGCGCACCGTCCGCGTCTCGAGCCCGGACAAGGTGTACTTCCCCCAGCGCGGCATCACCAAGCGGCAGGTCGTCGAGCACTACGTCGCCGTCGGCGGGCCGCTGCTGCGCGCCATCGGCGAGCGGCCGACCACGCTGAAGCGCTACGTCGACGGCGTCGAGGGCGAGTGGTTCTACGCCAAGCGCGTGCCCAAGGGCGCGCCGGAGTGGCTGGAGACCGCCGAGATCACCTTCCCGTCGGGCCGCAAGGCCGCCGAGGTGTGCCCGACCGAGCCCGCCGTCTTCGCCTGGGCGGCCAACCTCGGCACGTTCGACTTCCACCCGTGGCCGGTCCGCCGCGCCGACGTGGACCACCCGGACGAGCTGCGCATCGACGTCGACCCGCCGGACCGGGCCGGGTTCGCCGACGCGGTCGAGGTCGCTCAGGTGGTCCGCGAGGTGCTCGCCGACGCGGGGCTGACGGGCTACCCGAAGACGTCCGGCGGCCGCGGGGTGCACGTGCTGGTCCGCATCCGGCCGGAGTGGGACTTCGTCGAGGTCCGCCACGCGGTCATCGCGCTGGGCCGCGAGGTTTCGCGGCGGATTCCCGAGAAGGCGACGATCGCGTGGTGGAAGGAGGAGCGCGGCGGCCGGGTGTTCCTGGACTACAACCAGGCGGCGCGCGACCGCACGGTGGCGTCGAGCTGGTCGGTCCGCGGCACCCCGCGGGCGACGGTGTCGACGCCCCTGACGTGGGACCTGCTGCCGGAAGTCGACGCGGACGACTTCGACGTGCTGACGATCCCGGCGTTCTTGTCCGAGCACGGCGACCTGCACGCGGCGATGGACGAGGAGGCGTTCGGGCTGGAGAAGGCGCTGGAGTGGTACGAGCGCGACCTGCGGGACCACGGGCTGGGGGACATGCCCTACCCGCCGGACTATCCGAAGATGCCGGGGGAGCCGAAGCGGGTCCAGCCCAGCAAGGCGCGGCCGGAGGAGTGACCTCACGGCTTCCGGCAGCTGACCGCTGTCACGCTCGCCTTGGGCGCGACCTTGGTGGTTTTGGTACTCACGACGGTGCGGTCGACGCGGTAGGACGAGCCGCCCTGCGCGTAGGCGGTCTCGATCAGCTCCCCGGAGCTGTCTCCCGAGATGCTGTAGGTGATGTCGCACTCCCAGAGCAGGGTGCTCGCGCCGAGGAAGGCCAGCTTCGGCTCGACGACGACGTTGCACCCCGCCGAACCGAAGCACTGCTTGGAGACGACCGCCAGATCGACGGAGTAGTCCTTCGCCGTGGGCTCGGGAAGCGCGGGCACGGTCGTGGTCGGCGCGACGAGAGCCGGAATCGAGGGACTGCTGGTGGCGGGCGCGGCGGCGTCGCGAGGCCGGACCCCGCCGTCGGCGGCGACCCAGGTCCCGCCGGGGCCGACGCAGGGGACTGCTTGGGACTTGTCCAGGCACGGGCTCGAAGTCGCCTTGCCGAAGGCGATCGCCAGCACGACGCCCACCGCGAGGGCGGGGATCACCAGCGCCACGCCGACGACCCACGGCCACTTCCGGCGCTTCGGCGGGGCGGTGACCGGCGGGAGGTACGGCATCTGCGGGAGGGGAACGGACATGGCTGCCTCCGGGACTCTGGTGTCCGGGACAGACGCCGCGGCCGGGGCCGGTGTTACTCAGCGGCACCGAATCCCCCCGATCGGTACCGAATGTAATCAAAGCCACCACCGTGCCGCGCGCCACTCTCCGCCCCGGGCGAGCCCTCAACGGCTTAATCGAAACCTCACGCCGGAAAACGCGGAGTGATCAGTTCGCTGCCCGCTGTCGCCTTTCGGGTCACAAATGGCGTACAGCCGCCGCAATGGTCTCGACCACCGGCACGAACGGCGTAACGTGCGGTCCCGGATCTACGACAGTTCGGCAGACATGTCCTGGGGCGAGTTCGAGGGAGGCCCTCAGTGGACGACCTGATCGCATTCCTCGCCGCGCGCGTGGGCGCGCGGCAGGCGATGATCATGCAGGCCGTCAACAAGGCCAAGGCGGGCGACTCGATGAACCGCGGCGAGACGAAGGTCGCCGTGGAGCAGAAGATCCGCGGGCTGACCGACCTGGACCTCGACGCGGTCAACCAGATGATCAACGAGATCGAGGCGACCCGGCGGATCCTGCTCGCGCACCGCACCACGGTGTCGGAGAAGGTGCCCGGCTTTCCGCTCTACGGCAGCGAATACTGGTGTGAGACCTGCCACGTGCCCGCCGACGAGGCCGGCTCCAACTGGTGTCTCACGCTGCGCCTGCTGGCCCTGCCCTACACCGACCACCCGGACTACAGCGAGCGCTGGCGCCCCTGACGGGAATCCCGCCTCGCGCCGGGCGTTGCACCCGGGGTGAGGATCTCCGTGCTCGACCGCTCGCCGGTGCGGCGTGACGCCGGGACCGCGCGGGCGCTGAGGGACACCGTCGCGTTCGCCGCCGACGCCGAACGGCTGGGTTACCACCGGTTCTGGGTGTCCGAGCACCACGGCGTGCCCGGGGTCGCCGGGTCGGCGCCGACCGTGCTGGCGGCGGCCGTCGCCGCGGCGACGAGCGAGATCCGCGTCGGCACCGGGGGCGTCATGCTGCCGAACCACCGGCCGCTGGTCGTCGCGGAGCAGTTCGGCGTCCTGGAAGCGCTGCACCCGGGCCGGATCGACATGGGACTGGGCCGGTCGGTCGGCTTCACCGCCGGCGTCCGTGAGGCGCTGGGCCACGGCAAGGAAGCCGCCGACGACTTCGGCGCGCAGGTCCGGGAGCTGCTCGGGTTCTTCACGGGCTCGGATCCGGGCGTCCACGCCTACCCCGCCGAGGGCCTGCGCGTGCCGCCGTTCCTGCTGGCCACCGGGTTCGGCGCCGACCTCGCCGCCGAACTCGGGCTGCCGCTGGTGATCGCGCCGGTCCGCGGCGAACGCGCCCTGGTCGAAGCCGTGACGCGCTACCGCGACGGGTTCCGGCCGTCCGAGTGGGCGCGTGAGCCGTACGTCGTCGTGTCGTCGGCGATCGCCGTCGCGGACTCGGCCGCCGACGCCCGCCGCCTGCTCGTCTCAGAGGCCTGGGCGACGGTGTATTCGCGCTCCCACGGCGTCTTCCCGCCGCTGTCGCCGCCCGCGGAGGTCCTGGCCCTGCCGATGACCGACCGCGAGCGCAGGCGGCTGGAGGAGACCCTGGACGGCCAGATTTCGGGCACCCCGGCCGAAGTCGAGGACCGGCTGGGGGCGCTCGTCGCGGCGGCGGGCGCCGACGAAGTCCTCGCGACGACGGCCGCCTACGACCAATCCGCACGGCTCGATTCTTTCGCCGCGCTCGCCGAACTCGCGCGTGTCCGGGTCGCCATTTCGTGACCCTCTGACGAATTGGCCGGCAATCATGTCGGTGATTCGATCGCGAATGATGGCGACGGCGTGTCGAATGTTTACCCGAGCACGAACGGCAGGCGCGCGGTCAGGTCGCCCAGAACCTCGCGCTCGGCCTCGGAAGGGGAGCGGCGGCCGGTCGCCACCAGCAGCACGTCCTCGTCCGAGAACGACGCCGGGAACGCCGTCCCGCCGATCTTCTCCAGCAGCGAGCGGGTCGCCGTCAAGCCCTCCGCGGGCGGTCCCGGAACCGAGGTCAGGTGCGCCACCAAGTCGAGGTGGTGCAGCGTCCACTCCAGGACGTACGCCGACAGGTAGTCGCCCGCCGTCAGGACCATCTCCTGCGTCGACACCCGCATGCCCGGGTCCGCCAGGTCGGCCGCCCGGCCCGCCGCCGCGCCCACGTCGTCGAGGTGGAACTTCAGCAGTGCCGGGTCCTCGTACGCCGCCGCCAGGCGGACGATCAGCGCGTCCAGCGGGTCGTCGCCCGAGGGAAGGGTGTCCGCCAAAGACCAGTACGTCACCGCGTCGTGCGTCACCACCGAAGAAGCCGGCGTGACCAGCGTGATCAACACGTCCTGCGCGTCGATCACCAGGTGGCACACCAGGTCCCGGACCAGCCACCCCCGGCAGCCCGACGGCTTCGCGAACTCCGAGTCGGGAAGGGCAGCGACCGCGGCGCGCAACGCCGCCCACGTGCGCGAGAAGAGATCCACGCCGGCGAAGCTAGCAGGGTCAGAGCCTCAGCTGCAGCTGAGTGAGGATCCGCTGCGCGGGGTCGGCGAAGTCCACTCCGGACACTTCCGCCGCCCGCCGGACGCGGTAGCGGACCGTGTTGGGGTGGATGTTCAGGGCCCGGGCCGCCGCCCGGACGTCGCCGAACGCGTCGAGCCACGCCAGGACCGCCGGCACCAGGATCCCGCCGTGCTCGGTGTCGTGCTCCACCAGCGACGTCAGCCGCGGGTCGCGGATGCGCGGCTCGGCATCCAGGAAACCCAGGACCTCCGACAGCAGCACCTCCGCGCGGACGTCGGCCAGCGACGCGACGTCGGCCGCCCAGTGCCCGCGCGCCATCGCCGCCAGGACGCGGTCGGCGTCGCCGCGGGACGCCGCCGCGGCCGACAACCGCGGCACCACGCCGCCCAGCGCCGCCCGCACCGGGACGTCCAGGTGCCGCCGCGCGGTGCCCACGATCTCCTTCGCCAGGGCCAGGACCGCCGCGTCCGAGTGCTCGGGCAGGTCCGGCAGCAGCGCGTAGACGCGGCCGCCGATCACGCTCACCAGCGCGCTGCGCCGGTAGGCCGCCGTGTGGACGGCGATCAGGTGCACCAGCTCGGCGCGGCGCAGCTGGCGGTTGTCCGATCGCTCAAGCGAAAACGCCAGCACCTGCGCCGGCCGGGCCGGGTCCGCGCCGATGTCGTCGGCGACGGACTCCGCGTCCAGCCGGCCTTCCAGCAGGCTCGCGAGGAGGTCCTCCCGCAGCCGCAGCTCCGGACTGGGCAGCGTCCGGGCGCGGATCAGCTGCGGCGCGAGGGTGCGGCTCGCGCCGAGCAGGGCCGTCTCGGCGCGTTCGGTCAGCGGCTGGGCGCCCTCCTGGACCCAGATCGTGCCGAGCGGCTGCTGGCCGGCGTGGATGCCCGCCGCGATGCGCCGGCGGATGCCCAGCTCGGGTCGTTCGTCGATCCGGACGATCCCTTCACCGGCGCGAAGCCGCTGGTAGACGCCCCATTCGCGCAACATCGCGAGGTAGCGTTCCGGGCCTTCGCGGCCGAGGATCGACAGCCGCCGCAGCTCGTCGACCTCGTCGCCCGCCCGCGAGTAGGCGAGCACGCGGTTCGCCGTGTCCTCGATGCTGACCAGGCCGCCGGTGAGCGTCGCGATCGTCTGGGCCAGGGCGAACAGGTCGCCGAGCACCTCACCGCCGGCCGCCTCGCCGCCCGCGCGCGCCGCCTCGACGACCCCCCGGGCCAGCGACTCCACCTGCTCCCAGCGCGCCTCCGCGCCGACGGTGAGCAGCGCGACGCCCGCGTCGGCGGCGACGTCGGCACCCGCCGCGCCCTTGACCGCCACCGCGGCCGCCCCGCCCCGCCCGGCCGCACGGATCGCGGGTGCCGCCGCCCGGCCGCGCGCGCCGATCACCAGCACCAGGTCGCCCGGCCCGGCTTCCAAGGGGTCTTCGGGGTCGAGGATCACGACGTCGGAGACCGGGACGCCCAGCCCGTGCGGGGCGACGACGACCTCGACCAGCGGCTCCCCGAGGGTGGCTAACACGTGCCGCAGCGACGTCACCGCCGTGTTATCCGATCAGCCAAGATCATAGGAGCGATTTTAGCCGGTTGAACAACCCGCCACGACGTGTCCGGAGTTACCGTTCGGGGCATCCAGCCGTTGCAGGAAAGGCAGAGGAGCCGCCGTGGACGCCGTGACCCAGACCCCCGCCCCGAAGAACGAGCCGGTGCTGACGTATGCGCCGGGCAGCGCTGAGCGCGCGGAGCTCGAGGGTGCGCTCAAGCGGCTGGGCCAGGCGGAACCCCTCGACTTCACGGTCACCGTCGGGGGCGAGCAGCGTCCCGGTGGCGGCGAGAAGATCGAGGTCGTCCAGCCGCACAACCACCGTCACGTGCTGGGCACCATCCACAGCGCCACGCAGCAGGACGCGACCGACGCGATCGCGGCCGCCGCGAAGGCCGCGCCGGAGTGGCGCGCGCTGTCCTACGACGACCGCGCCGCGATCCTGCTGCGCGCCGCCGACCTGCTGACCGGCCCGTGGCGCGCCACGCTCAACGCCGCCACCATGCTCGGGCAGTCCAAGACCGCGACCCAGGCCGAGATCGACGCCGCCTGCGAGCTCGCCGACTTCTGGCGCTTCAACGTCGAGTTCGGCCGCCGCGTCCTCACCGAGCAGCCGATCAGCTCGCCGGGCGTGTGGAACCGGCTGGAGCACCGCCCGCTGGAAGGCTTCGTCTACGCGATCACGCCGTTCAACTTCACCGCGATCGCCGGCAACCTGCCGACCGCGCCCGCGCTGATGGGCAACACCGTGCTGTGGAAGCCGTCGCCGACGCAGTCGTTCGCCGCGCACCTCACCATGCGGCTGCTCGAAGAGGCCGGGATGCCGCCCGGCGTCATCAACCTGCTGCCGGGCGACGGTAAGGCCGTTTCCGAGGTCGCCCTGACCCACCGCGACCTGGCCGGCATCCACTTCACCGGCTCGACCCCGACGTTCCAGCACCTCTGGGGCACGATCGGCGCGAACATCGCGGGCTACCGCGGCTACCCGCGGCTGGTCGGCGAGACCGGCGGCAAGGACTTCATCGTCGCGCACCCGTCGGCCGACGTCGACGTCCTGCGCACCGCGCTGGTCCGCGGCGCTTTCGAGTATCAGGGCCAGAAGTGCTCCGCGGCTTCCCGGGCGTACGTCCCGCGCAGCGTCTGGAACCGGGTGAAGGACGGTCTCGTCTCCGAGACCGAGGCGCTGTCCTACGGCGACGTCACGGACCTCTCGCACTTCGGCGGCGCGGTCATCGACCGGCGCGCGTTCACCAAGCACACGGAGCTGTTCGACCGCGTTCGCGGTGACGCCTCGGTGGAGATCCTCACCGGTGGCACCGCCGACGACACCGACGGCTTCTTCGTGCAGCCGACGATCCTCGTGTCCGACAACCCGAAGCACGAGATCTTCTCGACCGAGTACTTCGGGCCGATCCTGTCGGTGCACGTCTACGAAGACGGCGACTTCGACGCCGTGCTGAAGCTCGTCGACGAGACGGCCGCGTACGCGCTGACCGGCGCGATCATCGCCAACGACCGCACGGCCGTGGCTAAGGCGTCCGAGACGCTGCGGTTCGCCGCGGGCAACTTCTACGTCAACGACAAGCCGACCGGTGCCGTCGTCGGCCAGCAGCCGTTCGGCGGCGCGCGGGCCTCGGGCACCAACGACAAGGCGGGCTCGATCTTCAACCTGCAGCGCTGGACCAGCCCGCGCTCGATCAAGGAGACGTTCCTCCCGCCGACCGCCGTCCGTTACCCGCACCAGGGCTGAGCCCTCTCGAGACTGGGAGACCGTCATGCTGCGTGCCCCGTTGCTCGCCGCCGCCCGGTCGAAGGGCATCCGGCGGCTCGTCGAAGCGGTGCCCGCCACGCGATCCGTGGTGCGCCGGTTCGTGGCCGGGTCCGAGACCGCCGACGCCGTCCGCGTGGCCAGGGAACTGGCGGCGGACGGCCGGCGGATCACCCTCGACCACCTGGGCGAGGACACCACCGACGCCGCGCAGGCCGCGTCGACCGTCGCGGCCTACGAAGCCGTGCTGACCGCGCTGGCCGCGGAAGGGTTGGCCGAGGGCGCCGATGTCTCGGTGAAGCTGTCGGCGGTGGGGCAGTTCCTGCCGTCGAACGGCGAGGACGTCGCCTTGGAGAACGCGCGGAAGATCTGCGCGGCGGCCGAAGCGGTCGGGGCCACCGTGACGCTCGACATGGAGGACCACACCACCACGGACTCGACGCTCGGCATCCTGCGCGAGCTGCGCGGCGAGTACCCGTGGGTGGGCGCGGTGCTGCAGGCCTACCTGCGGCGCACCGAGCAGGACTGCCGGGACCTGTCTGGGCCCGGCTCGCGCGTGCGGCTGTGCAAGGGCGCGTACGCCGAGCCGGAGGCGGTCGCATTCGCCGGGAAGTCCGAAGTGGACAAGTCCTACGTCCGCTGCCTGCGCGTCCTGATGGCCGGGCAGGGCTACCCGATGGTGGCCTCGCACGACCCGCGGATGATCGAGATCGCCGCCACGCTGGCGGTCGAGAACGAGCGCGAGGACGACGACCACGAGTTCCAGATGCTCTACGGCATCCGGCCGGAGGAGCAGGCGCGGATCGCGGCTTCGGGCTCGCGCATGCGCGTCTACGTGCCCTACGGCGACGAGTGGTACGGCTACTTCATGCGCCGCCTGGCCGAGCGCCCGGCGAACCTGGCGTTCTTCCTGCGCGGGCTCGCGACGAAGTCCTGAACACCGTGAAGGCCACCTTCAGGAACTTCAAGTTCCTGAAGGTGGCCTTCACGGCTGTGGTGGTGATCAGGCCTGTTCGGCCTCGGCTTCGGCGGCCTTGCGCTTGACCTCGTCCATGTCGACCTCGCGAGCCTGCTTGATGAGCTCTTCGAGGGCCGGCTCGGGCAGCGCGCCCGGCTGCGCGTAGATCAGCGTCTTGTCCCGGATGATGGCCAGCGTCGGGATGGAGCGGACGTCGAAGGCGGCGGCGAGCTGCTGCTGCGCTTCGGTGTCGACGCTCGCGAACACGAGGTCGTCGTGCTTCTCGGAGGCCTTTTCGTAAACCGGCGCGAACTGGCGGCACGGTCCGCACCAGCTGGCCCAGAAGTCGATGAGGACGAACTCGTTGTCGGCCAGCGTCTGGTCGAAGTTCTCGGCAGTCAGCTCAACGGTGCTCATGCCCTGGTCAACGAAGCGGGGGCGGCGGGAATTCCCCGGGCCGGGGTAGCGTCACCACCGAGCAACCGTACGAGGAGGAACACATGGCCGACGGCGAAATCCTGGGCCGGATCGACGAACTGATCGCGGAGGAGCACGAGCTCCGGTCGCGTTCGGTCGGCGTGGGGCTGGGCGGCGGCGACAAGGATCGCCTCACCGCGGTCGAGCAGCAGCTCGACCAGTGCTGGGACCTGCTCCGGCAGCGGCGCGCGAAAACGGAGTTCCACGAGAACCCGGACGAGGCCGCGGCCCGCCCGGTCTCCGAGGTGGAGTCCTACCGCCAGTGATCCCAAGGTCGACACGCGTGATTGCGGAGTCGACACTCGTGATTGAAGGGTCGACACGGCACTGACACCGTGTCGACCCTTCAATCACGAATGATGACTCCGCAATCACGCGTGCTGACCCTTCGATCACGGGGTCAGGCGGGGCAGAGGGTGCCGTCGGCCGGGACTTTGCCGTCCACCAGGAACGCGCGGGCCGCGTCCGTGACGCACGGGGACGCGCCCACCGCGCCGTGGCCCGCGCCCTGCCACGTGATCGTCACCGCCGTCGGCATCTGGTCGGCCGCGCGGGTGCTGCCCACCTGGGGCGTCACCGGGTCGGCCGCGGTGGCCGTGACCAGGATCGGCGGCGCGCCCGTCGCGCCCGCCGGCGGCAGCGGCTCGGTCCGCACCGGCCACGGTCCGCACCAGGCCAGCTGCTGGGCGACGACCGCGCCGAACTCCGGGTACTTCGCCCGCATCCCGGCCCCGACCTGGTCGAGCTGGTCGGCCGAGAGCCGGGTCTGGCTGTCGTTGCAGCGGGTCGCGATCGTGACGTCGAGCCGCGACGGCTGCGCGCGCGAGTCGTGCAGCACCGGCGCGACGAACGCCGCCAGCGGCCCGATGTTCCCCGACCGCGCCGCCGCGATCGCGTCGGCCAGCTCCGGCCACCGCGAGCGCTGCGCCAGTCCCGCGTAGACGGCGTACATCGCGACCCCCGGCCCGAATGCGACGCCGTCGTCGGTCAGCGGCGCGATGTTCTGCCGCAGCTGTCCGGTCAGCGCCGCCAGGGCCGCCTTCGGGTCGCCGAGGGTGCACTTGCGGGCCGCGCAGTCCGCGGCGAAGGCGTCCAACGTCGATTGGGCGCCGGCGGCGACCGCGTCGAGCACCGCGGCGGTGTCCGGGCCCGGGTCGGGGACGCCGTCGAGCACCATCCGGCCGACCTGGCCCGGGAAGCGCACCGCGTACTGCGAAAGGACCTTCGAGCCGTCGCCGCGGCCGATCGCGTCGAGCCGTTCCATGCCCAGCTGCTTGCGCAGCTCGTCGAGGTCGCCGGCGCTGCGCCAGCTGTCCAGCGCCGTCTGCGAGTCGTCCAGCTCGATCGCGCACTGCTGCCCGGCCTTGCGCGCGGCGTCCAGCACGTCCTGCAGGCCGCCCTGCGCCGGGTCCGCGTCGATCAGGTCGTGCCGGATGTCGGGGGGCACGCACTGGACGGCGCCCGAGAGCCCGGTGCCGCGCCGGTCGAGGCCGATCAGCGAGAACTTCGCCAGGAACGCCGGTGGCAGCGTCGCGGCCAGCCGCGCGGCGTACACGGTGCCGGGTTCGCCGTCGACGTCGTCGACCACGACCAGCGGCACCGGCCCGGTGCCGACCTTCAGCGCCAGCAGCCGCACCACCGACCGCCGGGCCTCGCCGGGCGCGTCGAGCGGCGCGGTGACCCGGGCGCAGGTGAAGTGCAGGCTGTCCGGGACGGCGGGGGTGCCGATCCGCTGCCGGGTGTCGTCGTCGCAGTCGGCCCACCGCAGCGACGGCGACTGCGGTTCGCCCAGCGGCGGCAGCGGCACCGGCGGGGTGCCGGTGGGCGTGCCGGCCGTCGTCTTCCCGTCGTTCTCGACCAGCGCCGGACGGACCGACGGCCCGGCGGCGCACCCCGCGGCGGAGGCCAGGGCGAGCAGCGCGACCAGGAGACGGGAACGGCGGCGGCGCACGGGCGAAGTCCTCACGTCGATCAGGAGCAGCGGTCGATCAGGTGCAGCGGTCGATCAGGGCAGGCACCGCCGAGCTTCGCACGGCCGGTGTGGGACGCGGGTTAGCGGGTCCGCACGACCTGGCCGCGGAACACGGCGTCGAGGTCGTAGCGGGCCGGTTCCTCCAGCTGCGTGTAGTCGCACGACGCGGGTTCGCGGTCGGGACGCCAGCGCTTGAACCGCGCGTTGTGCCGGAACCGGGACGGCATGCCGCCTTCGGTGTTTTCGTAGGCGACCTCGACGACGCGCTCGGGCCGCAGCGGCACCCATTCGTGCTCGGTGGCGCGCCAGCGGGTGATCCCGCCGGGGATCCGCTGTCCTTCGCCTTGCGCGCGACCGCCCCACGGGTGGTCCTCACCGTCGGTGACCAGCGGCGCGAGCTCTTCGGCGAGTTCACGACGGCGGTCCTTGGGGAACGACCCGACGGTGCCGACGTGGTGCAGCACGCCCTTGTCGTCGTGGAGGCCGAGCAGGAACGAGCCGACGAGTTCGCCGGGCCCGCCGTCGACGTGCCAGCGCAGCCCGGCCAGCACGCAGTCCGCGGTGCGCAGGTGCTTGTACTTGTGCAGGACGCGCTTGCCCGGCGTGTACGGCTCGTCCAGGGGCTTGCCGATGACGCCGTCGAGGCCCGCGCCCTCGAAGAGCTCGAACCAGTGCCGCGCGGTGGCGGGGTCGTTGGTCGCGGGGGTGAGCGCGAACCGGTCGCCGGCCAGCTCGACGAGCCGTTCGCGCCGGGCCGACGTCGGCTCGTCGAGCAGCGACTCGTCGTCGAGGGCGAGGAGGTCGAAGGCGACGAACTCGGCGGGCTGCTCGGCGGACAGGAGCGTGATGCGGCTTTCGGCGGGGTGGATCCGCTCGGTGAGCGCGTCGAAGTTCAGCCGCCCGTCGCGCGCGACGACGAGTTCGCCGTCCAGCACGACCCGCGGTGGCAGCGTCTCCAGCAGCCGCGCGACGGCTTCCGGGAAGTACCGGTTGAGCGGCTTTTCCGCGCGGGACTGCAGGTACAGCTCGTCGCCGTCCTTGAAGACGATGCAGCGGAAGCCGTCCCACTTCGGCTCGAACAGCAGGCCTCCGGAGTCCGGGATGGCCTTCGCGGGCTTGGCGAGCATCGGCTTCAGCGGCGGCTGCAGCGGTAGGGGCATGCCCGCATTCTGCGGAAAGACGCCGCTCAGCGCACGCGTTTCGCCGCGCTCGTGTCGAGTTCCAAGCGGACGGCCGTGGGCAGGACGTCGAGCCCGAGCGACTCCCGCGCCCTGGTCAGCACGCGCGCGTCCAGGTCTTCCCAGACGCGTTTGAGGTCGGTTCCCTCGTGCAGCCACAGGGTGACGCGCAACGCCGGAGACGTCCGCGAGCCGACCGCGCGGACCCGGGCCCGGCTGACGCCGTCGAGCTGTTCCGCGTCGGCCTGGACCGCGCCGGAGATCGCGCCGGCGGTGACGACGAGCTCCGCGCCCTCGGTGCGGTCGAGGTCCACGTCGGGCCGCGGCTCCGGGCGCAGCGAACGCAGCGTCCCGCGCAGGCCGAGCACGAACAGCAGGACGCCGAGCCCGATCGCGACCATGCGGGCGGGCGTGGCGTGGCCGCCGAGCCAGTCGAGGGCCATCGGGTCGAGCAGCGGACGGCGGCCGCGGAACTCGCCGAGCACGCCGAAGCCGACCACCAAGGCGAGCGCCCCGCCGGCCAGGGCCAGCAGCCCGACGAGGAACGTGAGCGTGCGTTCGCCCGTGTACGACCGGGAAAGCGCCTTCGCGGCGACGGACTTGCTCATCGGCGGTCCTTGGGGGAGTCCACGACGACCGAGACTTTGGGCCGCCGCACGAGCGGGACGTCGTCGAGCAGCGCGGACACCGTCGCCAGCAGGCGCGGCCGCAGCTCGCCCTCGGTTTCGAGGGTGCTCTTCGCGCGGACGCGGACGCGGCGGGCGCTCGCGGTGACCGACGCGCCGGCGACGTTGTCCTGCGCGCGCACGGTGAGGCCGACCAGCCGGGCCAGCGAGCGCGGCGACGTCGAGACGCTCACTTCGTCGGCCGGGTCGGTGAGCCGGATCGCGCGGCTCCCGGCGGCCAGCGCGCACAGCAGCAGGACCAGGCCGGCGGCGGCGAGCACGCCGGCGCCGACGCGCACGGCGTAGGCGTCCCAGCCCAGCGACGCGAGTTCGGCCTGCCAACGTGGCCACGGCACCAGCAGCGGTCCCGATCCGGGGCGCCACCAGTGCCAGCCGACTTCGAGGGCGAGCAGCGCGCCGGCGGCCGCGAAGGCCAGGGCGAGCAGGGTGGACAGGAGGCGGACGAGCGGGCGCACGGCTACCGCACCCTCGGCGGCACGGCCGGCCGGAGCGCGGACACCGTCACGGCCAGGGTCCGGACGTGGTAGCCGGTGAGCAGCTCGACCTCGCCGGTGACCTTCTCCCGCACGACGTCGACGACGGTCCGCACCGGCGCCGGGTACTGAAGGGGCAGGTCGAGGGCGAGGTCGACGTCGTTGTCGAGGCCGCCGACCTTGGCCTTGGCGCCCTTCTTTCCATCCGGCGAGGTGCCGGGGACCTGGTCGGCGGCGTGCTGGGCGACCTTGCGCACCACGGCGTGCGCGACCGTGAGGGTGCCGCGCTCGGCCGGTTCGGCGAGGTCGCGCGGCACGTCCAGGACGCGGCTCACTTGTCGCGGCCCTTGCCGAAGAGCTCGCCGAGGTCGAGCTCGCCGTCGAGGACCCGGCCGGCGACCAGGCCGATGATCCCGACGGCCAGGGTCACCAGGAACGCGGTGAACCCCTGGGTCGCGGCCAGGCCGAGGATCAGCCCGGCCAGGAGCCCGGTCTGCGTTGCGTTCACATGTCCTCCTTGGACGGTCCTTGGTAAGAGAAAGTGCGGGTCACCGCACCCGGGGCGGACGGCGGCGGCGGAACCGGCCCCGCAGCGCGGCGATCCCGCGCCGGCGGGTGACGAAGCTGACCGGGGCGTCGTACCGGGAGTCCACTTCGGACTCAGGAGATCCTTGCGCCCGGAAGCGGGCCAGCCCGGCCGCGAACTCCGCCGGGTCCCCGCCCACGTCCGGGTGGTGCGCGCGCACGAAGGCGCGGAAGGCCGCCCGGCCCGCCGCGTCGCCCGGGTCGCGGCCGGTCATTCCACCCGCGTCGATTCGGGTTCTTCCTCGCCCGGCAGGTGGATGTCGTTGACGGCGATGTTCACCTCGATCACCTCGAGGCCGGTGATCTGCTCGACCGCGGTGATCACGTTGCGCCGCACCGCGCGGGCGACGTCGGCGATGCGCGCGCCGTACTCCACGACGACGTCGAGGTCGATCGCCGTCTGCTTCTCGCCGACCTCCACCGCGACGCCGGCGGTCGTGACCGTGCCGGAGCCGGGGATGCGTTCACGCAGGGCGCCGAGCGCGCGCGACACCCCGCCGCCGCCCAGCGCGTGCACCCCGGCGACCTCGCGGGTGGCCAGGCCGGCGACCTTCTGCACGACCACCGACGAGATCGTGGTGCGGCCGGCGGCGCCCTCCTCGTTGAGCGGGGTCACCGTGCCGGGGCTTTCGGTCCGTTCCGGGTACATGCGTGCGGGCTCCTCTCGCGGCGGTCTCTCGCCCGTACGATGCCCGCGAGCGCGCGAACCTCACGCAAGGTCCCCCGATCGGGGGAATGCCTAGCCGGGGTCGACGTCCACGACGTGCACGTTCACCGTCATGGCGACCCCGAGCTGATGGCACAGCTCCGCGGTGATCTCCCGCCGCAGCGCCTCGGCGGCCGCGTCGGCGGTGAGGCCGAACCGGACCGACACGAGCACCTGCACGGCGTCGTCCTCGACCGCGACGGCCGACACCCGCACCCCGTCGGGCGCTCGCTCGGCGGCGACGGCCGAGACCAGCCGGCCGACGACGTTCCCGGTGACGCGCAGGCTGCCCGCCTCGCCGGGCACCTCCACGGCGGTCCGGCGGCCGCGCGCGACGGCCCGCAGCACGCGTTCGACCAGGCCGGGCGGGGTCGGCACCCGGCGCCGGGCCGCCGCGCGCACGGCGTCCCAGCGCGGGTCCCGCTCGGGGTCGGAAAGCTCGGCCATCACCGCTCCCTCAACTCGGCGAGCAGCGCCACCCTGGCCCGGTGCAGCCGCGAGCGCAAGGCGCCGACGTTCACGTCGAGCACCTCGGCGACCTCTTCGTAGCTCAGGCCCTCCAGCTCCCGCAGCACCAGCGGCACCCGCTGCGACACGTCCAGCCGGCTGATCGCGCGCAGCACGGCGTCGACTTCCGCGGCCCGCACGACCCGGCCTTCGGGGCCCGGGTCGGCCCCGGCGAGCAGCGCACTGTCCAGAGTGGACTGTCCGTCGGGTTCCGGGCAGTCGAGCGAGATCGTGGGCCGGCGCCGCCGCAGCAGCGCGAGCGCGCTGTTGGTGACCACCCGGTAGAGCCAGGTCGACACCGCGGACTCGTACCGGAAGGACGCGAGGGAGCGCCACGCGGCGAGCCACGAGTCCTGGACGACGTCCTCGGCCTCGGCGGCGCTGCCGGTGATCCGCAGCGCGAGGCGGTACATCCGGGGCGTGTGCCGCCGCACGAGCGCACCGAACGCGGCCTCGTCGCCGGCCGCGGCCCGGGCGAGGAGGCCGTCGTCGTCGTTCACCCGGCGTCCCGGCGGTAGCGCAGGAACGTGAAGCCGTCCTCGAGCAGGATCGACGCCAGCGCGAGCGACCGCGGCACGGCGACCGGCCCGGCGGCGATCCGCCCGGCCGGCCCGCCCACGAGCAGCGGCGCGACGGTCAGGCACAGCTGGTCGACCCGGTCGGCGGCGATGAGCTGCGCGAACAGCCCGGGGCCGCCTTCGCAGGCGATCCGGCGCAGGCCACGCGCGGCGAGCAGGTCGAGGGCGCGCTCGACGTCGACGTCGTCCTCGCCGGCGCGCAGGACCTCGGCCCCGGCGGCTTCGAGGGCGCCGGTCGGCGCGGTCTCCGTGGTGACCACGATCGGGGGTACGACGGTCTCGGTGAACAGCCGGGAGGAGGGGTCGAGATCCGCGGTGCGGGTCACCACGGCGATCGGCGGGACCGTCTCGAACCCCAGCCGGCGACGGCGTTCCAGGCGCTTCGGGCCCGCGACGACCCCGCGGTAGTCCTCCGCGCGGGCGGTCCCGGCGCCGACCAGGACGACCTCGGCGAGGTCGCGCCCGAGCAGGAAGACCCGCCGGTCGGCGGCGTGCGAAAGGCCCGCCGACGTCGTGTCGACCTCGACGGCGCCGTCCGCGGAGGCGACGAAGTTCACCTGCACCCACGGGCGGTCGAGCTCCGCCGGGTAGGCGTAGATCTCCTCGAGGTCCACCCCGGTCAGTTCGCCCGTCGAAGAGGGCCACACGCTCCGCACGCGACAATCCCAGCACGGGGGTGAAGTGCGTCTCGACCGGGGGACAGGCCCGCTCACCGGCACTCGGTGCGCGGATAGGCTCTGCGACCATGGCCGCGCACCTCACCGACCGCCGTCCCGAGCTGTCCGCCGACGAGCTGATCGGTGCGCTGGTGCCTCCGCCGCGCTTCGACGCCGTGCGGTTCGAGACGTACCTCCCGAACCCGGACGAGCCGAGCCAGGCCGCCGCGGTCGAGGCCTGCTCGGCGTTCGCCGCCAAGATCGGCCCGCGCAAGGAGAAGAAGCGCTTCAGGCTCTTCGGCGGCGCTGGCGGTTCCTCGGAGCCGGCCGGGCCGATGGGGCTCTACCTCGACGGCGGGTTCGGCGTCGGCAAGACCCACCTGCTCGCCTCGGCCTGGCACGCGGCGCCCTCGCCGAAGGCGTACGGCACGTTCGTCGAGCTGACCCACCTGGTCGGCGCGCTGGGCTTCGCCGAGGCCGTGCGGCGGCTTTCCGAGCACCGGATCCTGGCCATCGACGAGTTCGAGCTGGACGACCCGGGCGACACCACGCTGGTCACGCGGCTGCTCCAGGAGCTCATGGACGCCGGGGTGTACATCGCCGCGACGTCGAACACGCTGCCCGAGAAGCTCGGCGAGGGCCGGTTCGCCGCCGAGGACTTCCTGCGCGAGATCCAGACGCTGTCGGCCCGCTTCGCCGTGGTGCGCGTCGACGGCCCGGACTACCGCCACCGCGGCCTGCCGGACGCCCCGCCGCCGGTCACCCCGGAGGTCCTCGAAGAGTCCGTCGCCGCGCACGAGGGGTCCACTGTGGACGACTTCGACGCGTTGTGCGAACACCTGGGTTCGCTGCACCCCTCCCGCTACGGACGGCTCCTGGACGGCGTCACCCGCGTGCACCTGCGGGGCGTCCACCCGGCGCCGGACCAGAACGTCGCGCTGCGGCTGGTGGCGTTCGCGGACCGGCTCTACGACCGGGCCGTCCCGGTCGTCGTCTCCGGCGAGCCGCTGCCGGCGCTGTTCCCCGAGGAGATGGTGAACGGCGGCTACCGCAAGAAGTACCTGCGCGCGGTCAGCCGGTTGACGGCGCTGGCGCGGGACGCGGCACCGACCACGTGAGCAGCACGACGGCGACCGCGAACAGCGTGCCGCCGACGACGTCGGTGAGGTAGTGGTAGCCCATCCCGATCAGCCCGGCGGTGGCGGCGAGCAGCGCCAGCGCGGCGAGCACGGCGACGACCGCCCTGCGCGTGACGAGCACGAGCACGGTCAGCACCGCGACCAGGCTCACCGTGTGGCCGCTCGGGTAGACGAGGGTGTCGTTCTTCCACCGGTCGTAGAGCGGTTTCAGCAGCCAGCTCGTCAGCAGGATCGCCAGCAGCGGCGCGCCGAGCGCGAACACGGCATCGGCCCGCCGCCCGGCGCGCAGGCACAGGACGACGGCGAGCACGCCGAGCGGGATCACCACGTACGGCTCGGTCGGGAGGACCAGCGCCCGCAGCACACCGGGGCTCAGGTGCGCGATCCAGCCGGCGACCGTCGCGTCCACGGCGCCGGGTGCCGTACCCCCGGCGAAGGGCAGCCCCAGCAGCACCGCGAGCAGCCCGCAGATCGCGGCCGGCACCCACAAGGTCCTCACCTGCGCGAGAATAGCCGCGACCACGGGGGACGACCTCCGGGGCTCTCAGGTCGTCGAGAAGGCGGCGTGGTCGGCCTCGGTCCGGTCGGCGTACCGCACGGCGTACGCGCCCATCGCCTCGTCCAGCTCGGAGTCGTCGGCGAAGTAGCCCGCGAGGAGCTTCGGGTGCAGCGACCGCGTGTGGGCGCGGGCGAGCAGGGCGCCGGCCAGCCGGCCGTAGTCGTCGAGGTGGTCCTTCTCCAGCTCCGCCGGGTCGATGTCACCCTTGAGGTTCCGGAACTGGCGGACGATGAACGGGACGCCGTCGATCGTGGTCCAGCCGAGCAGGACGTCGGTCTCGGCCTGCACGAGCCGGGCGCCGTCGACGATCCGCCGTCCTTCGTGCTCCGCTTCCGGCAGGCCGAGGTACGGCGCGAGCGCGGGCGGCTGGGCCTGTTTCACCTGCAGCACCAGGTCTTCGTCGTCGTTGCCGTGCAGCAGGGCGACGTAGCTGCGCAAGCCCACGCTGCCGGTGCCGACCACGCGGAAGGCGACGTCGGCGATCCGGTACCGCGAGATGAGCGTCCGCCGCGACTCGCGCAGCGTGTCCACATAGGACACCAGACCGGCGGCGACGGCCTCGGCGGTCTTCACGTCGACGTGGGTCAGCACCGGCGGATCCTCGACGAACCGGTGGCGCGCCAAGCCGGTCTCGTGGTCGTCGACGCGCTCGGTCCACCTCGCGGAGACCTTCGCGCTGTCGTTCTTGCGGGCCTTCTCGGCGGCGTCGGCGAAGTCGTCGATCAGCTCGTCCGCGCGGGCCTTGGACAGCACCGAGGAGTCCGGCAGGGCGTTCCAGCTGCGCAGGAACGGCAGGTCGGCCAGCGCGCGGATGGTGCGGCGATAGGACTTCACGGCGTCTTCGGCGGCTTCGCGGCAGCCGGACTCGCCGATGCCGCCCTCGCGGCCGGCGAGCACGAGGCTGGCGGCGAGCCGTTTGAGGTCCCACTCCCACGGGCCCGGGACGGTCTCGTCGAAGTCGTTGATGTCCATCACGATCTTGCCTTCGGGCGTGCCGTAGAGCCCGAAGTTGGCGGCGTGGGCGTCGCCGCAGAGCTGGGCGGCGACCCCGGAGTCCGGCGTGCCCGCGAGGTCGGCGCCCATCAGCCCGGCGGCGCCGCGGAAGAAGGTGAACGGCGAAGCGAGCATGCGTTCCCGGCGGAGTTCGACCAGCTCCGGGAGCCGCCCGGCGTTGCTGGCGTCGAAGTACTGCTTCGCGCTCGGCCGGTCTTTCGCGGCGGCTTCGTGGTCGTGCACGGCGGCGGGCGTCTTGTCCCGGAGCCGCTTCCCCTGCTCGTAGAGCTCGGCCGGTGTGACGCTGCCGGTGCCGACGAGCGGCCGTTCCACCCATTCCCCTGATCCCATACGGGCACAACGTCCGAAGGGGACGTTCTGCTCCCTTTGGAGCGGAAGTTGTGCTCCGGATGCCGCCGGGGCGGGAGGCTCACCCGGCGGCATCCGGTGGCTTCAGGGGCGGACGACCTCGGCGATCGCGTCGATGCCGCGGTCCAGCTCCTCGCGGGTGATCACCAGCGGCGGCGCCACCCGCAGGGTGCGCTCGTGCGTCTCCTTGCACAGCACGCCCCGCGTCGCCAGCGCCTCCGATGCCTCGCGGCCCGACGGTCCGCCCGGCGCGATGTCGATGCCCGCCCACAGGCCGCGTCCGCGGACCTCGGACAGCCCGGTGCCGATCAGCTCCCCGAGTCGCGAGTGCAGGTGCGCGCCCAGCTCGGTCGAGCGCTGCTGGAACTCGCCCGTCTTCAGCAGCCGGACGACCGCGCGGCCGACCGCGCAGGCCAGGGGGTTGCCGCCGAACGTCGAGCCGTGCTCGCCCGGCTTCAGCACGCCCAGGACGTCCCGGCGGCCGACCACCGCCGACACCGGCAGGATGCCGCCGCCGAGGGCCTTGCCCAGCGTGTACACGTCCGCGCGGACGCCTTCGTGGTCCAGCGCCAGCACCGTGCCGGTGCGGGCCAGCCCGGACTGGATTTCGTCGGCGATCAGCAGCACGCCGTGCTCGTCGCACGCGGCACGCACGTCGGCGAAGTATCCCTCCGGCGGCACGATCACGCCGGCTTCGCCCTGCACCGGCTCCAGCAGCACGGCAGCCGTGCGGGGGGTGATCGCGTCGCGCAGCGCGGCCGCGTCGCCGTACTTCACCGTGACGAAGCCCGGGGTGAACGGGCCGAAGTCGGCGCGGGCGGTCTCGTCGGTCGAGAACGACACGATCGTCGTCGTCCGGCCGTGGAAGTTCGAACCGGCGACGATGATCTCGGCCGTGCCGTCGGGCACGCCCTTGACCCGGTGCGCCCACTTGCGGGCGATCTTGACGACCGACTCGACGGCCTCGGCGCCGGAGTTCATCGGCAGCACGAGCTCGGTGCCGGTCAGCTCGGCCAGCTCGCGGCAGAACAGGCCCAGCTGGTCGTGGTGGAACGCCCGCGACGTCAGGGTGACGAGGCCGAGCTGCTCCACCGCGGCGGCGATCAGGTCCGGGTGGCGGTGGCCGAAGTTCAGCGCCGAGTACCCGGAGAGGAAGTCGAGGTAGGACCGGCCTTCGACGTCGGTGACGGAAGCGCCGGAGGCTTCGGCGATCACGACGGGCAGCGGGTGGTAGTTGTGCGTGCTCCACCGCTCGTCGAGCTCGATGAAGCTCGCGGCGGTGGGGGCGGCGGTCTCCCGGCCGGCGAACGTCGTCATACGTTCAGGTTAGAGGCAGAACACGCAGAATTCAGCCGGGAATCATTGCTTTCACTCGTTGTTCGTTGCGCAATACCCGACTCGTACCCCCGAATCCGTGCGTGACGGTTGACGGGCTCATCGGTAAGCCGTAACTTACCGTTCGTGGCGGCTTACGGAAGCGACCAGCTGGCCGCGCTGGCGGACCCGTCGCGGCGCGCGATCGTCGAAGCGCTCCGCGCGGGGCCCCGCGCGGTCGGCGAGCTGGCCGCGGACCTGCCGATCAGCCGCCCGGCGGTCTCCCAGCACCTCAAGGTGCTCAAGGCGGCCGGCCTGGTCGCGGACCGGGCCGAGGGCACGAAGCGGCTGTACCGCCTCGAGCCCGACGGCATCGCCGCGGTGCGCGCCTACCTCGACCGGATGTGGTCGGACGCGCTGAAGTCCTTCGCCGACCTGGCGGAATCCCCCGAATCCCCCGAAGAGGAGCAGCCATGACCCTGGAGCCGATCCGCAAGACGATCACCGTCGCGTGCTCGCGCGAGCACGCGTTCAAGACCTACACCGAGGCCTTCGACAGCTGGTGGCCGCGCGAGCACCACATCGGACAGGGCGACCTGGCCGAAGCCGTCCTGGAGCCGAAGCCGGGCGGGCGCTGGTACGAGCGGACCACCGACGGCTCGGAGTGCGACTGGGGCGAGGTGCTCGTCTGGGAGCCACCCGCCCGGGTGGTCCTGACGTGGCGGATTGACGGCGACTGGAAAGTGGACCCGGATCCCGCGCACGCCAGCGAGATCGAGGTCAGGTTCGTCGAGGAGGGGCCGCGCAGCACCCGCGTCGAACTGGAGCACCGGGCCTTCGAGCGGCACGGCGAAACCGCGGCGAAGGTCCACGACGGCGTCTCCGGCGACGGCGGGCACGGTGGGCTGCTGAAATTGTTCGCCGAGAAAGCCGTCGCTTGACCGGGTAGTTTCGCGGGATGGCGAAGAAGGACGACGGAAGCCGGGTCCGGGACGCGCTGCGCGTCGGCGCGGAGCTGCCGGACCCGGGCTCGGCCCCGGTGGGCCCCGGCAAGAAGCCCAAGGCGCTCGCCAAGCTCGGCAGCGCGGGCGAGCGCCTGTCCAAGCTGCAGGAAGCTCTCTACGCCGAGGGCGTGAGCGGCGGACAGCGCAGCGTCCTGCTCGTGCTGCAGGGCATGGACACCTCGGGCAAGGGCGGCACGGTCTCGCACGTGCTCGGCCTGGTCAACCCGATGGGTGTGCGCTATGCCGGGTTCAAGGCGCCCACGGTGTCCGAGCGGCGTCACCACTACCTCTGGCGGATCCGCAAGCAGCTGCCGGACGCGGGCCAGATCGGCGTGTTCGACCGCTCGCACTACGAGGACATCCTGGTCCCGCGCGTGTCCGGGCTGCTCAGCGCGAGCGAGCGGCGTCGCCGCTACGGCGAAATCAACGCCTTCGAGCAGGAGCTGGCCGACGCGGGCACGACCGTCGTCAAGGTCTTCCTGCACATCTCGCCGGACGAGCAGCTGCGTCGGCTGAAGGCCCGGCTGGAGACACCCGAGAAGCACTGGAAGTACAACCCGGGTGACCTCGAAGCCCGCTCGCACTGGCCGGCCTACCAGGACGCCTACGCCGACATCTTCAAGAAGACGTCGACCGGCCACGCCCCCTGGTACGTCGTGCCCGCCGACCACAAGTGGTACCGGAACTGGGCCGTCGCCGAGCTGCTGATCGAGACCCTCGCGGACCTGAAGCCCGAGTTCCCGGAGCCGGGCTTCGACGTCGCCGCGGAGCTGAAGAAGCTGAAGGGTGTTGGCGTCCCGTCGTGATCGTCTGAAAGAGTGCGGACGTGACCGATGTCGACGACCTCCCGTTCCTCCGCAAGCAGGCCCGGACCCAGCGCTTCACCCTCGGCGCGCCGAAGGAGTTCCGGGTCGCCCCGGACGCTTCCCGCGTGCTGTTCCTGCGCGCGGAGTCGGGCACCGACCCCCGGCACAGCCTCTGGTCGGCCGATCTCGCGACCGGCGCCGAGACGAAGCTCGTCGACGCCGCCGAGCTGTTGCCCGGCGAGGAGGAGCTGCCGGCCGAGGAGCGGGCGCGCCGCGAACGCGCCCGCGAGACCGGCGGCGGCGTCGTCCACTACGGAGTCGACGCGGGCTTCACGGTCGCCGCGTTCTCGCTTTCGGGCAAGCTCTACACCCTGGACCTCGCTTCCGGCGAGAGCACGCTGCGCGTGGACGGCTCGGTGATCGACCCGCGCCCGAACCCGGCCGGCACGCACGTCGCGTACGTGCAGAACCGGCGGCTGCACGTGCTGGAGCTGGCCACCGGCGACGACCGCGTGCTCGTCGAGGAGGACGGCGAGGACATCGCCTGGGGCCTCGCGGAGTTCATCGCCGCCGAGGAGATGGACCGCACCCGCGGCTACTGGTGGTCCCCGGACGGCCGCAGCCTCCTGGCCGAGCGCTCCGACCGCGGCCCGGTGCCGCGCTGGACCATCGCCGACCCGGCCAACCCGCAGAACCCGGCCAACGTCGTCGCCTACCCGGCCGCGGGCACCACGAACGCGCTCGTGTCGCTGGCGGTGCTCGGCCTCGACGGCTCCCGCGTGGACGTCGCGCCCGGTGAATGGGAGTACCTGGCCTCGGTGCACTGGTCGGCCGGCGGCGCGCCGCTGCTGGCTGTGGAGCCGCGCGACCAGAAACGGATGGACGTCCTCGCGCTCGACGTCGCCGACGGCTCGACGTCGGTCGTGCACACCGCCACCGACCAGCACTGGATCGACATCGTCGGCGGGGTGCCGGCGTGGACGCCCGACGGGCGGCTGGTCACCGAGGGCATGGTCGACGGCGACCACCGGCTCTTCGTCGGCGGCGAGGCCGTCACGCCGGCGGGGCTGCAGCTGCGGGCCGTGCTCGACGTCGGCGACGAGATCCTCTTCAGCGCCTCCGATGCCGACCCGACGCAGATCCACGTCTTCCGGACCGAAGGTTCTTCCGTCCGTCGCTTGTCCACTGTGGACGGCGTGCACGTCGGAGCCGGATCCGCGGCGGTCACCGTGCTGTCGTCGTGGAGCCTCGAGCACAGCGGCCCGCGCGTGTCGGTGCTGCGGGACGGCGCTCCGGTCGCCTCGGTCGAGTCGTCCACTGTGGACCCGGACATCGTGCCGAACCTGACCTGGCTGACGCTGGGGGAGCGCGGCCTGCGCGCGGCGCTGCTCCTGCCGCGTGGTTACGAGCCGAGCGAAGGCAAGCTGCCGGTGCTGCTCGACCCGTACGGTGGTCCGCACGCGCAGCGCGTCCTGCAGAGCCGCAACGCCTTCCTGACGTCGCAGTGGCTCGCCGACCAGGGCTTCGCGGTGCTCGTCGCGGACGGCCGCGGCACGCCCGGCCGCGGGGCGGTGTGGGAGCGCGAGATCGCCGGCCGCCTCGCCGACGTCACCCTGCAGGACCAGGTCGACGCGCTGCGGGCGGCCGCCGCGCGGTTCCCGGAGCTGGACCTCGAGCGCGTCGCGATCCGCGGCTGGTCCTACGGCGGGTACCTCTCGGCGCTGGCGGTGCTGCGGCGCCCGGACGTCTTCCACGCGGCGGTCGCGGGCGCGCCGGTCACCGACTGGTCGCTGTACGACACGCACTACACCGAGCGGTACCTGGGCAAACCACAGGACGAGCCGGAAAGCTACGCGCACAATTCGCTGATCGAGAGCGCGGCCGAGCTGAGCCGCGCGCTGCTGATCGTGCACGGGCTGGCCGACGACAACGTGTTCGTCGCGCACTCGCTGCGGCTGTCGTCGGCGTTGCTGGCGAAGGGACGGTCGCACGTGTTCCTGCCGATCGCCGGGGCCACGCACATGACGCCGCAGGCCGAAGAGGTCGCGGAGAACCTGATGCGCACGCAGGTGGACTGGTTGCTGCGCGAGCTTTCCGCCGTGGACAAGGAGAACGCATGAGCCGTTGGGGCCTCACGATTCCGCTGACGGGGGTGCCGCTCACGGCGCACCGCGAGCTGGTCGAACAGCTGCCGGACCTGGGCTACACCGACGCGTGGACGGCGGAGACGGCGGGCACCGACGCGTTCACGCCGCTGGTCCTGGCCTCGCAGTGGGCGCCCCGGCTGCGGCTGGGCACAGCGATCGTCCCGGTGTACACGCGCGGTCCCGGCCTGCTGGCGATGCAGGCGGCGACGGTGGCGGAGCTGGCGCCGGGCCGGTTCGTGCTGGGCATCGGCGCGTCGTCGCCGGTGATCGTCTCGAACTGGAACGCGGCTCCCTTCGAAGAGCCGTTCGCGCGGTCGCGGGACACGCTGCGGTTCCTGCGTTCCGCGCTGGCGGGGGAGAAGGTCAGCGAGAAGTACGACACGTTCGCCGTCTCGAAGTTCCGGCTGGAGCGCCCGGCCGATCCGGCACCGTCGATCATGCTGGCCGCCCTGCGGCCGGGCATGCTGAAGCTTGCGGCCCGCGAGGCGGACGGCGCGATCACGAACTGGCTGGCGGCTTCGGACGTGCCCAAGGTGCGCTCGGTGATCGGGCCGGACGTCGAGCTGGCGGCTCGCATCTTCGTCTGCCCCACCGAAGACGCGGAGGCGGCGCGCGGCCTGGGCCGGATGCTGATCTCGAGCTACCTGACGGTCCCGGTCTACGCGGCGTTCCACGACTGGCTCGGCCGTGGCGAAGCGCTGGCGCCGATGCACGAGGCGTGGGCGGCCGGTGACCGGCAGAAGGCCAACCAGGTGATCCCGGACTCGGTGGTGGACGAGCTGGTGATCCACGGCAGCGTCGAGTCGTGCCGCGAGCAGGTCCAGTCCTATGTGGACAACGGGTTGACGACGCCGATCATCGCGTTGCTGCCCACGGGCGAGGATCCCTTCGAGCAGGTCCGCGGCCTGGCGCCGCGCTGAGGCGGTCGTGAGTGGGAAACCGGGTCAGAACACTGTTTCCCACTCACGACCACACCGCGGTGGCCAGCAGGAGCCCGAGCGCTCCCGACGCCAGGCCCGCGACCACCGTCACCCCCACGTTCAGCACCGCGTACAGCCGCGTCTTCTCCAGGAACAGCCGGACGGTCTCGTAGCCGAACGTCGAGAACGTCGTCAGTCCGCCGCAGAAGCCCACCGCCACCAGCGACCGGAGCGACGACGGCTCCGCGCCGTGCAGGAGCCAGCCGCTCAGGAAGCCCAGGATGAACGAGCCCACGACGTTCACCGTCAGCGTGCCCCACGGGAACGGCGAGTCCCGCCACGCCTGCACCCGCCGGTCGGTCAGGTAGCGCAGGATCGAGCCCGCCGCCCCGCCGAGGGCCACCAGCGCGAGCGTCACTTCGTCCGCCCCACGTAGCGGACCACCTCGACCTGGTCGAGCGTCACCAGGCCTTCGCCGATCAGCTCGTCCAGCTGCGGCAGAAACGCCCGCAGCTTCTCCTCCGCGTCGATGATCACGATCACCATCGGCAGGTCTTCCGACAGCGACAGGATCCGCGTGGTGTGGATCAGCGACGACGCGCCGTAGCCCTCGACGCCGCGAAGCACGGAAGCGCCAGCCAGCCCGGCGTCACGCGCGCGGCGGACGATCTCGTGGTAGAGCGGCTTGTGGTGCCAGTGGTCGTCTTCGCCAACATAGATCGTCAGGCGGGTGGCCGGTCCTTCCATCAGCGTCCCTTCCGGATCGCGCGGGTCGCCGTCAGGCCGGCGGTCACCGCGGCCAGGCAGAGCGCCACCGACGCCAGCGCGTAGCCGAGCGAAGCCAGTATCCGCCCGGTCGTCGCCGCGTCGAGGGTGTCGGTCACGAACGTGGAGAACGTCGTGAAGCCGCCGAGGATCCCGACGCCGAGGAACGGCCGGAGCAGGTGGTGGGGGCGCGCGGCGGTCGTCAGCACCGCCATCAGGACACCGATGAGCAGGCAGCCGAGCACGTTGGTGAGCAGCGTCGCGACGGCGAACTCCCCGCGCGCGTGCGGGATCGCCACCGACAGGCCGTACCGGGCGAGGCTGCCCAGCGCGCCGCCGGCGCCGACCGCGAGCAGGACGTCCCACCGGGTCGCCGGCGTTGCGGAAATGCTGATCACCTCCCGGCCGGGAACCTACTCCAGCAGGCTCCCGGCCGGGCGGTGAGCCGTTACGCCGGGCGGATGTTCTGGTTGACGTGGAACACGTTCTCCGGGTCGTACCGCCGCTTCACCTCCGCCAGCCGCGAGTAGTTCGCGCCGTACGAAGCGCGCACCCGGTCCTGGCCCTCCTCCATCATGAAGTTGACGTACGCGCCGCCCGCCGAAGTCGGGTGCAGCTCCTCCCAGTAGTCCCGCGTCCACTGGGAAATCGCCTCCGCCTGCGAAGGCGACGGATCCACCCCCACGATCACGCCCGACCACCCGCCGGACCGGTGCGGGAACGCCGTCGCGTCCGAGGCCACCCGGCTCGCCGCTCCGTCGATCGGGTACAGGTGCATCGACGAGTGCATGCTCGGCAGGCCCTCGCCGTGCTTGAGGTGGATGTCGATCGCCGCGTCGGAGATCTCGTGGAACACGTCCGCCCGCCAGTACCACTGCAGCCCGGCCGGGTACAGCGCGTCGAACGCCCCCTGCAGCGCCGTGTACGGCATCTCTTGGAGCCCGACCAGCAGCGGCGAACCGAACTCGCGCGCCGGGGCCAGGATTTCGTCGGCTTTGTCGTGTGCGCCCGTGTAGCACCAGATGATGCCGCACGCCTTGCGGCCCCACAGCTCCTCCGGGAACGGCGCC
This sequence comes from Amycolatopsis sp. NPDC051061, assembly GCF_040682935.1. Classification (NCBI taxonomy): domain Bacteria; kingdom Bacillati; phylum Actinomycetota; class Actinomycetes; order Pseudonocardiales; family Pseudonocardiaceae; genus Amycolatopsis; species Amycolatopsis sp. NPDC051061. Next base: position 39,932 of record NZ_JBFBBZ010000021.1, on the reverse strand, counting down.
GCGGGCGGGATGGTCAGCAGGCCGAACCAGCCGTTCAGCTCTTCGGGCAGCGACGGGAGCAGCTCGCGGTACCAGCGCAGCACGTCCGGCGTGTCGCCCAGGTCGTACAGCACCGGCCCGCCGATGATCGTGCCGTTTTCGCCGATTTCGTGGCAGCGGAAGGTGAACGACGTGACGACGCCGAAGTTGCCGCCCCCGCCGCGCAGGGCCCAGAACAGATCGCTGTGCGAAGACTCCGAAGCGTGCACGAACGACCCGTCCGCGAGGACGACGTCCGCGCCGAGCAGGTTGTCGATCGTCAGGCCGAACCGGCGGGCCAGGTAGCCGATGCCGCCGCCGAGCGTCAGCCCCGCGACACCGGTCGACCCGACGATGCCCGACGGCGTCGCCATCCCGAACGCGACCGTGGCGTGGTCGACGTCGCCCCAGGTGCAGCCCGCGTCGGCGCGGACGGTGTGGTTCACCGGGTCGACGGTGGTGCTGCGCAGCCCGGACAGGTCGATGACCAGCGCGCCGTCGGCGACGCCCAGGCCGCCCGCGTTGTGGCCCCCGCCGCGCACGGCGAGGTCCAGGCCCTGCGCCCGGCCGTAGCGGACGCAGGCGACGACGTCGGCGGTGTCGCGGCAGTAGGCGATTGCCGCCGGCCGCTTGTCGATCATGGCGTTGTACGCGGCGCGGGCGTCGTCGTAGCCCGGGTCGGCCGGTGTGATCAGGTCGCCGCGCAGTGTGGCGGCCAGTTCCTCGTGCGGCAGAGCGGTGGTGGTCATGGTGCCCCTCTCGGATTTCCCGGTACCCGAAGAGAACGTAGGCACGGGGCGTTCGCGCAGCGTTCGGTCCGTTCGGCGCAGGTCAGGACCGGGACCGGCCGCCGAGGTCCGCCTCCGCGCGCCGCCGCAGGGCGACGCTGCCCTGGACGCGGGCCAGCTCCGCGGCCGCCCGCAGGCGGGGGACCGGGTCGGCGTCGTGGGCCGCCCGCAGCCGCAGCACCTCCGGTAGCCACCAGCGGTCGTCGCGGGCCTCCCCGGCGGCGAGCGCGGCGTCCAGCGTCGCGCGGGCCGCGTCCGGGGCCGCCAGGTCGGCCACCAGCGTCAGCCAGTACGGCATCCGGGCGAACGCCCCCTCGGCCTTGAGGTTCGCGACGCCTTCCTGGGCCGCGGCCAGCCCGGCCGCGCCGCCGCGGGACCAGCCGCCCAGCACCAGGGCCCACTCCCGGTAGTACGCGAAGCCGTACCGGTCGCACTGGGCGTGCAGCTCGGTGACAGCCGCCCACAGCGCCCGCCGGTCGCGGCGCATCTGGTGCGTCATGCCCGCGTACGCCAGGGCGATGGCCAGGCTGTACGGCTGCTCGATGCCGCGGGCGAGCGCGATCGCGGCGGCGCTGCTCGCCACGGCCGCGTCGTCGTGGCCGAGGAGCCAGTGGGCGTGCGCCGCCCACGCCGGCCCGTGCACGTCCGGCCGGGTGCCGATGGGCCACGACGACGCGCCGCGCGTGCGTTCCGCGCCCAGCTCGAAGTGCCGCAGCGCCTCGACCGGGTCGTGCCCGAGGTGTAGCGACGAGCCCGCGAGGATGAAGTGCGCCGAGCCGTCCTGTTCGGCGCTCGTCCCGGGAGCGAGCAGCGCGAGAGCGCGCTCGGCCGCTTCGTGCGCCTCCGCCGTCCGGCCCTGGACGAACCGGGACGACCACAGTTCCAGCAGCGCCGTCAGCGCGGACTCCTTGCTGCCCGAGGCCTCCGCGAGCGCGAGCGAACGTTCCAGGACGTGCTGCAGCTCGGGGGAGGAGTACCCGTGGTGGGCGTTGAGCGGCCCGGCGAGCGCTTCGAGGACTCCCAGCTCCGCGCGGTCGCGGTTGCCGCTCGGCGGGCGCGCGCGGACGAGGTCCAGGGCCGCCTTCAGCAGCCGGATCGCCTCGGCGTGGGCGAACGTCCCGGCGGCGACGGCCGCGGCCCGCCGGTAGTGGGCGACGGCGCGGTCGGGCCGCCCGCCGCGGGCGTACTGCTCGGCCAGCTGCGCCGCCACGGCGTCGGTGTCGTCGGCGTGCAGCAGCTCCATCCCCTGGGCCAGCCGCCGGTGCAGCAGCCACCGCCGCGGCGGGCTGACCTGCTGGTAGGCGGCCTCGCGCAGCAGGTCGTGGGTGAAGTCGTAGCCGCCGCCGACCTCGCGCACGATCCGGCGGCGCCACAGCTCGTCGACCGCGTCGACGACGGTGTCCGCGTCGAGGTCGCTCGCCTCGGTCAGCAGCTCGAGGGGGAAGTCCCGGCCGGCCGCGGCGGCGAGCCCGGCGACCTCGCGGGCGGCCGGGCCCGGCTGCTCGAGCCGCGCCCGCAGGACGCCGGTCAGGCGGCCGGACGGCGGGGAGTCCTGGGTGCGCAGGGCTTCCACGACGTACAGCGGGAACCCGCCGGTGGCCGCGTGCAGCAGCGCGCGGTCCGAAGGGGACAGTGGCCGCCCGGCGACCGCCTCGCCGAGCCGGGCGGTGCCGTCGGCGTCGAACGGGCGCAGCGGCAGCTCGGTCAGCTTGCCGTCGTCGCGCAGCCGGCCGGTCCAGGTGCCCACGCCGGGATCGAGGTCGCCGTCGCGCAGCGTCCCGGCGACGAACAGCGGCGCGTCCGGCAGGAGGCCGAGGCAGAAGGCGAGGAACGCGCGCGTCTCGTCGTCGCACCACTGCACGTTGTCGAGCACCAGCAAGACGGGCCGCCCGCCGGCGGTGAGCGCCCGGGCCAATCCCTCGAAGAACCGCAGCCGCTGCCACGCGTCGGCGCCGCCGTGCCCGCGCGCGGCCGGGCGCGCGGCGCTCGGCGGCAGCAGCCGGTCGACCTCGGTCCGCCACACCGGGTCCAGCGACGTGGCCGCCCGCTGCACGGCGGGCGTGCGCAGCCAGTCGGCCACCGGCGCCAGCGCGACCCGCCCCGGTGTGCCGAAACAGCGTCCGACGGCGACGACCGCGCCCTCTGCGCGGGCCAGCGCGGCGAGTTCGGCGACCAGCCGGCTCTTGCCGACTCCGGCGTCACCGCGCACGAGAACGACTCCCGCGCGGCCCGACGCCGCGTCACGCCACGCTTCGCCGAGGCGCGCCAGCTCGCCGGCCCGGCCGACGAGGCCGGGTGCCGCCGCCCGCCGGGGTTCCGGGTCCGGCCGGGCGAGCAGCCGGCGCAGCGCCGCGCGGGTCGGCTCGGCCGGGACGACGCCGAGCTCGCGTTCGAGGACCGACGCGCACCGGTGGTAGGTGCTCACCGCGCCCGCCCGGTCGCCGGCGTCGGCCTGCAGCCCCATCAGCGTCCGGTAGCCGGTCTCCTCCAGCGGGCGCAGCCGGATCCGGCGCCGTGCCGCGTCGAGCGCGACCGCCGGGTCGCCCGCCGGGGTCCGACAGAGCAGGTCGCACAGCTCGACGCACTCGCGGTCGAGCTCGGCGCGGGCCGCCAGGACCCAGTCGTCGGCCAGGCCCGGCAGCAGCTCGCCGCGGTAGGCGGCGAGGGCGGCCCGCGCGTGGGCGACGACGTCGGCGGCGTCCGTCGCGGCGAGGGCGGTTTGGCGGGCGACGTCGAACTCCCGCACGTCCACCCGGCTCGACGGCGTGTCCCGCCAGCACAGGTCGCGGCCGGTGACGGCCAGCGAGGGCGGGTCGCCCAGCACGCGACGCAGCTGGTGCAGCTCGCGGCGGAGGTTGGTCAAGGCCTGCGCGTCGGTCGAGTCCGGCCAGAACAGCCCGGCGAGCACCCGCCGCGGCTGCGCGAGCCCGGCGTGCACGACGAGGTGGGCCACGAGCGCGACCGAGCGCGGCGACCGCGTGAGCACGGCGCCGGTCTCGTCGTCGGCGATCACCTGCTCACCCAGCAGCGACACCCGCAGCACCCGGCCACGCTAGCCCCCGGACGGGTTCGCGCGCGGATCTTCACCGGCGAGGGGTTGCGCCGGGGCGCGCGGGTGCGCAGGCTCGACGTCGTGAGCGAGCACGAGTACGACCTCATCGTCATCGGTTCGGGCCCCGGCGGCCAGAAGGCCGCGATCGCCGCGGCGAAACTGGGCAAGCGGGTGGCGGTCGTGGACCGGCACGACATGGTCGGCGGGGTGTGCGTCAACACCGGCACGATCCCGTCCAAGACGCTGCGCGAAGCGGTGCTCTACCTGACCGGCATGAACCAGCGCGAGCTGTACGGCGCGAGCTACCGCGTCAAGCAGGACATCACGATCGCCGACCTGCTGGCGCGCACCCAGCACGTGGTCGGGCGCGAGGTCCAGGTGGTGCGCGCGCAGCTGATGCGCAACCACGTCGACCTGGTCGCCGGCATGGGCTCGTTCGCCGACCCGCACACGATCGTCGTCGACGGCAAGCACGCCGGGGACCGGCGGACGCTGAGCGCGGACTACGTCGTGATCGCCACCGGGACCCGGCCCGCGCGGCCGGCGCACGTCGACTTCGACGCCGCGCGCGTGCTCGACTCCGACGAGATCCTGCGGCTCGAGCAGATCCCGTCGTCGCTGGTCGTGGTGGGCGCGGGCGTGATCGGGATCGAGTACGCGTCGATGTTCGCCGCGCTCGGCTCGCGCGTCACCGTGGTGGAGCAGCGCGACCAGATGCTCGACTTCTGCGACCCCGAGATCGTGGAGTCGCTGAAGTTCCAGCTGCGCGACCTCGGCGTCACGTTCCGCTTCGGCGAGAAGGTCGCGGACGTCGCGGTCTCCGACGACGCCACGATCACGACGCTGGTCAGCGGCAAGCGCATCCCCGCCGACGGCGTCATGTACTCCGCGGGCCGCCAGGGCATGACGGGCGAGCTGGCCCTGGACGCGGCGGGCCTGCAGGCGGACCCGCGCGGCCGGCTCGTGGTCGACGAGCACTACCGCACCGAGGTCCCGCACGTCTACGCGGTCGGCGACGTGATCGGCTTCCCGGCCCTGGCGGCGACGTCGATGGACCAGGGCCGGCTCGCGGCTTACCACGCGTTCGGCGAGCCGGCGAACGGCCTGGGCGCGCTGCAGCCGATCGGCATCTACACGATCCCGGAGATCTCCTACGTCGGCGCGACGGAGGCCCAGCTGACGTCGTCGTCGGTGCCGTACGAGGTCGGCATCGCGCGCTACCGCGAGCTGGCGCGCGGCCAGATCACCGGCGACAGCTACGGGATGCTGAAGCTGCTGGTGTCCACCAAGGACCGGAAGCTGCTGGGGGTCCACGTGTTCGGCACGGGCGCGACCGACCTGGTCCACATCGGACAGGCGGTGATGGGCTGCGGCGGCACGGTCGACTACCTCGTCGACGCGGTGTTCAACTACCCGACGCTCTCGGAGGCCTACAAGGTGGCGGCGCTGGACGCGACCAACAAGATCCGCGCCTTGGACCGCTTCACCTCCTGACCCCGGCGCCGGAACGTCATGAAAGAGTCGTTCATGTCGTCCGGCGAGGTGAAAGGGTCGTTCACCGCGTCGCGAGCCGGGGTCCACGCGTCACAACCGCACCAGCCGCCACCACCCGGATCCGCCCGGGGCGAACCCGTTTGACACTCGACTAGAACATATGTTCGACTGGCGCCGTGCGATGGGATCGGCAGCGAGCGGGGGAGGGTGAGCCGGCACTGCCCGGGCTGGAGGGCCTGGTGCGGTCCGTGCGGTCACCGGAGTTCGAGGGCGTCACCTTTCACGAGGTGCACGCCCGCTCGGTGCTGAACAAGGTGCCCGCGGGGTCCGGCGTGCCCTTCGGCTGGACGGTCAACCCGTACCGCGGCTGCTCCCACGCCTGCACGTACTGCCTCGAAGGCGGCACCAAGATCCTGATGGCGGACGGCCGCACGAAGGCGCTGTCGGAACTGGCGGTCGGCGACGAGATCTACGGCACCCGCGGCCACGGCGCGTCCCGGCGGCTGGTGCCGACCCGCGTCGAAGCGCACTGGACGACCCTGCGCGCCGCCTACCGGGTGACCCTGGAAGACGGCACCCGGCTCGTCGCCGGCGGCGACCACCGGTTCCTCACGAGCAAGGGCTGGAAGCACGTCACCGGCACCAAGTTCGGCGCCGCGCAACGGCCGCACCTCGAGCCGGGCGCCGAGCTGATCGGCGTCGGCCGGTTCGAGCCCACGCCGGACGAGACGCTCGGCTACCGCGCCGGCTACCTCTGCGGGATGCTGCGCTCCGGCGGGTTCGCCGCGGAGTCCGACGCCGCCACGCGCGCCCTCGAGTACCTGCCCGACTTCGGCGCGTCCGTCGGCTTCCTCCAGGTGCCGTCCGATCCGGACGCGCACTGGCAGCGCGGCTTCCTCGCCGGTCTCTTCGACATCGCGGGCGACTACGGCCGCGGCGTCCTCGCCGCGGCGCACGACGAACCCGAGATCGTCGAAGCCTTCGCCGGCGCGCTCACCCGCTTCGGCTTCGCGCACCAGATCGACGAGGTGCCGAAGTTCCCCGCCCGCCAAGAGGTCCGGCTGCTGGGCGGAACCGCCGAGGTGCTGCGGTTCCTGCACGTGAGCAACCCGGCGGTGGTGTGGAAGCGGTCGCTGGACGGCGCGGTGATCGGCGCGAGCCGCCGCCGCGTCGAGGCGATCGAGCCGCTGGGCCTGCAGCTGCCGCTGTTCGACATCACCACCGGCACCGGCGACTTCATCGCCGACGGCATGGTGTCCCACAACTGCTTCGCCCGGAACACCCACACCTACCTCGACTTCGACGCCGGTCACGACTTCGACACCCAGGTGGTGGTGAAGGTCAACGCCCCGGAGGTGCTGACGGCGCAGCTGAAGCGGCCGTCGTGGCGGCGGGAGCACGTCGCGATGGGCACTAACACGGACCCGTACCAGCGCGCGGAGGGCCGCTACCGGCTGATGCCGGGGATCATCACGGCGCTGGCCCGGTCCGGAACGCCGTTGTCGGTGCTGACGAAGGGCACCGTGCTGGCGCGCGACCTCCCGCTGCTGCGGGACGTCTCCGCCGACGTGCCGGTTTCGCTCGCGGTGTCGATCGCCCTGCTCGACCGCGAGCTGCAGCACCGCCTCGAACCCGGCACGCCGAGCCCGCAGGCGCGGCTGGAGCTGGTCCGCAAGGCCCGCGAGGCCGGTCTGCCGTGTTCGGTGCTGGTGGCGCCGGTGCTGCCGTGGCTCACGGATTCGGCGGAGGCGCTCGACGCGCTGTTCGCCCGCCTGGCCGAAGTGGGAGCGACGAGCGCGACGGTGATCCCGCTGCACCTCCGTCCGGGAGCCCGGGAGTGGTTCGGCCGCTGGCTGGCGGAGGAGTACCCGGCGCTGGTGCCGCGGTATCGCGAGTTGTACGCGCGGGGGAGTTACGTGCGGAAGGCGTATCGGGAAAGGCTGGGGGAGCGGGTGGCGCCGTTGCTGCGGCGGCACGGACTGGCGCCGAAGACGGGGTATGAGGTGCGGAGTCCGGAGCCGGCACCCGAGCCGCAGGTCGAGGCGCCGGCCGTGGAGCAGCTTCGCCTGCTGTGACGGCGAGGCGTGCCGCGCGGCCGGAGCCACCGGCGGGCTCCCGCAGCACTGCGGAACGGGGTCGCCCCGGAAGCCGCCGAATGGTCCTTTGTGGACAACCCCACCCTCCGGTCCGTGATCATCCGCCGGGCCGCCGTGTGGGTGAAGCCGTCACCCGGAACGCCGCCGACTACCGCCGGACTCCCCCGTTCGCCGTAGTCCCGACCCGATTGCGCCGCCGTGTCGGGGCCTTGCGGAAAAATGTCCGATCGTGTCGTTGTCGCCCTGCCTCGCGGACGCCTAACGTCGAAGGGATCGATGCGGAAGGGAGAGCGGCGATGACGACCTCGCAGACCGACCGGGTCGCGGCCGCCCGGCTCGCGTGGGCCGCCCTGAAGCTGACCCGGGCCGGCCGGCACCCCGTGGGCGTCGAGCGGCTGGCCGCCATCGTCGGCGTCACCCCGGCCGAAGTGCGCCGGCTCGTCGAGCTGATCGGCTTCAGCCTGCATCGCGACCTCGTCAGCACCGGGCCCGCCCCGCGCGGCGCCCACCACCGGCTCCAGCCGGCCGAAGGCACCCTCGGCGCCGGCCCGGACGGCACCGTCGACATGTTCCTGCTGGCCATCGCCACCGGCGAGCCCGTGCACGCCGCCGCGGTCTGCCCGGTCACCGGGACGCACATCCGCATCGAGCTCACCGCGCGCGCGGTGCTGCAGGCCGACCCGCCCTCCGCCGTCGTCGCCGCGATCGACCTGGGCTTCGGGCTCGAGCACGTCGACGCGATGGCCTGCGCCGGGCAGCCGTTCTTCGCCTCGGCCTCCGCCGCCGCCGGCTGGCTGGTCACCCACCCCGGCGGCCGCATCTACCAGGTCGCCGCCTACCTCGCCCAGGCCCACCGCCTGGTCGCGGCGCTGGAGGCCCGGCCGAAGTTCGTGCTCTGACCACTGCGCAAGCCAAGCCTGCCGACGTCGTAGGCTGTGCCGTTCGGGGCTTCGCCCCGAGCCGGGGGCTCCGCCACCCGGACCCCCCAAGAGCTGGATGGTTCGTTAGCCTTTCAAGCAGCGAGAACCACCCATGTCGAAGGAGAGCAGTCGCAGTGCTCCGCACTCACAACGCCGGCACCCTGCGTGCCGAGCAGGCCGGACAGACCGTCACCCTCACCGGATGGGTGGCCCGGCGGCGCGATCACGGCGGCGTCATCTTCATCGACCTGCGGGATGCCAGCGGCGTCGCCCAGGTCGTCTTCCGCGAGGGCGAGATGGCCGAGCGCGCGCACGCGCTGCGTTCCGAGTTCTGTGTCAAGATCGTCGGCGAGGTCGAAAAGCGCCCCGAGGGCAACGCGAACGCCGAGATCCCCACCGGCGAGATCGAGGTCCTCGCGACCCAGCTCGAGGTGCTGTCCGAGGCCGCGCCGCTGCCGTTCCCGATCGACGACCGGGTCGACGTCGGCGAAGAGATCCGCCTCAAGCACCGCTACCTGGACCTGCGCCGCAGCGGCCCGGCCGCGGCCATGCGGCTGCGCAGCGAGGTCAGCCGCGCCGCGCGCGAGGTGCTGCACGACCAGGACTTCGTCGAGATCGAGACGCCGACGATGACCCGCTCCACCCCCGAAGGCGCCCGCGACTTCGTGATCCCGGCGCGGCTCAAGCCCGGTTCCTGGTACGCCCTGCCGCAGTCGCCGCAGCTGTTCAAGCAGCTGCTCATGGTCGGCGGCATGGAGCGGTACTACCAGATCGCGCGCTGCTACCGGGACGAAGACTTCCGCGCCGACCGCCAGCCGGAGTTCACCCAGCTCGACATCGAGATGAGCTTCGTCGAGCAGGACGACGTCATCAAGGTCGGCGAGGACATCGTCACCGCGCTGTGGAAGCTGATCGGGCATGAGATCCCGCGGCCGATCCCGCGCATCACCTACCACGAGGCGATGGCCAAGTACGGCTCGGACAAGCCGGACCTGCGCTTCGACCTCGAGATCACCGACCTGACGGAGTTCTTCGCCGACACGCCGTTCCGCGTGTTCCAGGCGCCCTACGTCGGCGCGGTCGTGATGGCCGGCGGCGCGAGCCAGCCGCGGCGCCAGCTCGACGCGTGGCAGGAGTGGGCGAAGCAGCGCGGCGCGCGCGGTCTCGCGTACATCCTCGTGAACGAGGACGGCACGCTGGGCGGCACGGTCGCGAAGAACCTGTCCGAGACCGAGCGCGAGAACGTCGTCGCCGCGGCCGGCGCCAAGGTCGGCGACTGCATCTTCTTCGCCGCCGGCAAGGCCGCGAGCACGCAGCCGCTGCTCGGCGCCGCGCGCGACGAGATCGGCAAGCGGCTCGGCCTGATCGACGAGGACGCCTGGTCGTTCGTGTGGGTCGTCGACGCGCCGCTGTTCGCGCCGGTCGAGGACATCGGCGACGACGTCGCCGTCGGCTCCGGCAAGTGGACCGCCGTGCACCACGCGTTCACCTCGCCGACCCCGGAGTGGATCGACAAGTTCGAGCAGGACCCGGGCAACGCGCTGGCCTACGCCTACGACATCGTCTGCAACGGCAACGAGATCGGCGGCGGGTCGATCCGTATCCACCGCGGCGACGTCCAGAAGCGCGTCTTCAGCCTGATGGGCCTCGGCGAAGAGGAGGCGCAGGAGAAGTTCGGCTTCCTGCTCGACGCCTTCGCCTTCGGCCCGCCGCCGCACGGCGGCATCGCGTTCGGCTGGGACCGCATCGTCATGCTGCTGGCCAAGGCCGACTCGCTGCGGGACGTCATCGCGTTCCCGAAGACCGGCGGCGGCTACGACCCGCTGACCGCGGCGCCGGCGCCGATCACGGCGCAGCAGCGCAAGGAAGCCGGCATCGACGCGAAGCCGGCCACCCCGCCGCAGAACTAGTGCTGCACCTCAGGGCCGTGTGCCCGCAGGAGAAGACTGCCCAGGCGCTCGACATCCTGCGGGCGCACGCCGGGACGGCGCACCTGATCGTGCACCGCGGCGCCGCCGTGTCGCCGGAAGGCGACCTGGTCGAGGCCGACATCGCGCGCGAGGCGGCCGACGAGATCGTGGACGCGCTGTGCGTGCTCGAGCTCGACCACACCGGCGGGATCACGCTCGAAGCGATCGACACGGCGCTGTCCGACGCCGCCGACGAGGCGGAGGAGGCCGCGCCGGGCGAAGGCGCGGACGCCGTCGTCTGGCAGGAGCTGCTGTCGCGCACGGGCGAGGAGTCGCGGCTCAACGTGACGTTCCTGGCGTTCCTCACCATCGCCTGCCTGCTGGCGGCGGTCGGCGTGCTGACGGATTCCGCCGTGACGATCGTCGGCGCGATGGTCGTCGGCCCGGAGTTCGGACCGCTCGCCGCCCTGGCCGTGGGGGTGGTGCTGCGCCGGTGGGACCTCGTCCGGCTGGCGGGCGCGGCCCTGGGGATCGGCTTTCCGCTGGCCATGGTCGTGACCCTTGGCGGCGCGCTGCTGGTCCGCGTCACCGACGTTTTCGGCGAGCAGGCGTTCGAGCTGAAGCAGCACAGCGAGGTCGATTTCGTCTTCTCGGTGGGTGTGCCGTCGCTGGTCGTGGCGATGCTCGCCGGCGCGGCCGGGATGCTCGCCATGACCTCGGCGAAGTCGGCGGCGCTCGTGGGCGTTTTCATCTCCGTGACGACGGTGCCGGCCGCGGGTTACGCGGTCGTGGCGGCCGTGGCGGGGGAGTGGAGTCGATGCGTCCAATCGGTGGGTCAGCTGCTCGTCAACCTTCTCGGAATCGTTGCAGCTGCGGCCATTGTGTTGATCGTGCGCCGGAATGGGCAACGTTCACCGGTGGGGATGCGTCCGCTTTCACGGGGATGAACCCCGGCCGGGCCGGGGGCTCCTTCTTGTCCGGATGTCAGTAGTCATGGTTGCTCAGTCACGAGTAGGGTCGGTGACAATGACAGTCGACACCTCCTCCACCGGCGATGCTGGGGTCGGGGCAGGAGCCGAGCACCTCGCCATCGCCGCGGCGGTCGCGGCGGGTGAGTCCGTTCTGTCGCGTCGGTTCGGGAGCGCGATCACGCTGGTCGCGCCCGAGGACCTCGCGGGCAGCGGGCCGGCCACGGTGGTCCGGGCGAGAGTGGTGTCGTCGTCCTTCGCGCTGCCGCGCACGCTCGTCATCAAGCACTACCCGGACCAGCCGTCCGCGGGTGCGGACCCGTTCGCCCAGGAGGCGGTCAGCTACCAGCTGTTCACGGCGCTGGCGCCGGACGAGCGGATGTGCCCGGAGCTGCTCGCCCACGACGGCCGCGACCGCGTGCTGGTGCTCGAGGACCTCGGCCGCACGCCGACGCTGGAGGACAAGCTCTACGCCCGCGACTCACGCGCGGCCGAGCGCGCGCTGCTGTCGTGGGCCCGATCGCTGGGCCGGCTGCACGCGAGCACGGCGGGGCGCGAAGCCGACTTCAACGCGTTGCTGCGGCGGCTCGGCGGACCGGCGAAGACGGATTCCAGTGGCCGCGACGAGCTGTACTCGCGGGTGCCCGCGGTGATCCAGCAGCGGCTGGGCATCCCGGCGCCGGACGAGGTCCTCGCGCAGGTGGCGGACTCGCTAAAGCAGGCTGCTTCGGCCGGTTTCCGGGCGTTCAGCCCGGTGGAGCTGAGCCCGGACAACAACCTGGTGACGGGCGAGAGCGTCCGGTTCCTCGACTTCGAGTACGGGTGCGTCCGCTCGGCCCTGGTCGACGCGGCGCACTTGAGGCTGCCGTTCGCGAGCTGGCCGGACGCGCTGGCCTTGCCGGCGGGCATGAGCGAGGCGATGGTCGCGGCGTGGCGCGCGGGGGTGGTGGGGGTCTGGCCCGCACTGGCCGACGACGAGGTCTTGGCTGCCCACCTGACGGTCAGTGAGCTGCTGCGGGTTTGGCTGATCACGGGGGAGGAGCTGGGGTCGCTCGACCTGTCCCGGCACGCGGCCCCGGTGAGCCGTGAGGCGGCTTTGGTGACGTGGTGGCGCGACTTGGCCAAGCACGCGGGATATGTCCGGATGGCGGCGGTTTCGGAGTTCGCGGCGCGAGTGGCCGCGGCTTTGGCGGCGCGGCTGGGGCCGCACGCCGACCTGGCGTTCTACCCGGCTTTCCGCTGAGGCCGAGCGCCCCAATGTGGCCTTCGGTGCGTTGAACGCACCCAAGGGGCCCTTCGGTGCGTTGAACGCAACCAAGGCCACATTGGGGGCGCTGCGCCGCACCGCGCCTGAACAGGACATTTCGCCCGCCTGTGAGGTGAGCGTCAAGAATTAGGCGCCCGGTCGCGGGCGTGTTACCTCGTCCTCACCGCAAGTGAGCTTCCGTGGCCGATGGTCGTGGTCGTGACCGTGATGAGTGTCGAAGTCACTCCCGAACCGCAGCCGGACCGCCCCGCGCTCGCGGCCGTGCCCGCGCTCGCGGCCGTGCCCGCGCTCAAGCAAGCGCGCAGGCTCGTCGTCCTCGGCGACTCCACCGCCGTGGGCCTCGGTGATCCCCTGCCCCGGCGCGGGGGCTGGCGGGGTGTCGGCCCGCTCGTCGCGGCCGCGCTCGGGATCGAGGCCGGTGGCTACCTGAACCCCGCCTTCGCCGGTGCCCGGATGCGGTGCGTGCTCACCGAACAGGTACCCGCCGCCGTCGCGCACCGGCCCGATGCCGCCCTGCTCGTGGCCGGGATGAACGACACCCTGCGCCCGGACTTCGACGCCGCCCGGATCGCCGCCGACCTCACCGGCATCATCCACCGGTTGCGAGACAGCGGCACCACCGTCATCCCGGTCCGGTTCCACGACCACAGCAAGGTCTTCCGCCTCCCGTCGTCGCTCAAGCGGGCCCTCAGCGCCCGCGTCGCCGAGCTGAACGCCGCCATCGACGAGGTCGTCGCCCGCGAAGGCGTGCCCTGCCTCGACCTCGACCGCCTCCCCGGCGCCTACGACCTGACCGTCTGGAGCGTCGACCGGCTGCACCCCTCCGAACTCGGCCACCGCCTGCTCGCGGACGGCTTCACCGCCCTCCTCGCCGAAGCCGGCTTCGACGTTCCCGAGCCGGTGAGCCTCACCTGCGGCGGCGGTGTCGAGCCCAGCGCCGCCGGGCACGCGGGGTGGCTGGTGCTCAAGGGAATCCCGTGGCTCTGGCGCCGCGGCCGCGAGTTCCTGCCCTACGCCGCCGTCATCATGTGGAACTCGTTCCGGGCCCGCTGAACACCCGCAACGCTTCGGCGTCCGAAGCCGGGTTGCGCACGAAGTAGTCCGCCCACTCCTCGATGCCGGGATACCCCGACCGCGAAACCAGGAACCGGCACGCCGCCTCGACGTCATACGATGTGCGCCGCAGCTGGACGCCGTCGCCGAGCAGGGCCCAGTGCGCGCCCCTGGCGCCGTAAGGCATTCCGATGCTGCCCGGGTTGACGACCAGCCGCCGGTCGGCGAGCCGGACGAACGGCATGTGCGTGTGCCCGCAGACGACCGTCGGCTCCGCGACGCCGTCGAGGACTTCGGCCCAGCGCTCCAGCGGGCTGTCGACGAGCACGATTTCCGTGTCGTCTCGCGGGGTCGCGTGGCAGAACAGCACGCCGTCGAGCGACACCGTCAGCGGCAGTGCGTCGAGCACCGGCAGATCCGCCGGACGCAGCTGCTCCGCCGCCCACGGGAAGATCGGGTCCGGGACGAACTTCCCGGTACCGCGCGCGGACGCCGCCAGTTCCCGGTCGGCGTTGCCCCGCACCCAGACCGCCCGCGGGCCGAGCGCCAGCAGCCGGTCCATGGTTTCGACCGGCATCGGTCCCGCCAGCATGTCGCCGAGCAGCACGATCCGGTCCGCCGCTTCGACGTCCGGCTCGGCGAGCACGGCCTCCAGCGCCGGCAGGACGCCGTGGATGTCCGAGAGCACCGCCACGTTCATCGGTCCACCCTCGGGCACGGCCGCGCCCCGGGCGAGGGATTTCGCCCAGGGCGCAACCGGTTCACGCCGTGGTGAGCGGCAGCTCCCGCACTCCCGTCATGTTCGGGTTGATCTGGAACTTCGGCGGCTCACCCGGGATCGTGCGCAGCGCCGGGTAGCGGTCGAACAGGATGTTCAGCGCCACCCGGCCTTCCAGCCGCGCGAGCGGCGCCCCGATGCAGAAGTGGATCCCGCGGCCGAACGCCAGGTGCGGGTTGGGATCGCGCAGGGGGTTGAAGGTGTCCGGCTCGGCGAACACCCGGTCGTCGCGGTTGGCGGCCGCCACCCAGATCATCAGCATCTGGTCGGCGGGCACCGTCGCTCCGCCCAGCTCCACCTCGCGCGTGGTCGCGCGGGCCACCGCCGCGAACGGCGACAGGTACCGCAGCGACTCCTCGATCGTCTGCGGAACCAGCGACCGGTCGGCGCGCACGCGCTCGTCCCACTCGCGGTGCGTGTCCAGGCACAGCACCGCGTTGCCGAGCAGCATCGTGGTGGTGATGTGCCCGGCCAGCAGCAGGACGTTGGCGAAGTTGACGACCTCGTTGCGGGTCAGCTTCTCCCCGTCGAGTTCGGCTTCGACGAGCTTCGTCAGCAGGTCCTCGCGGGGCTGCTTCCGCCGTTCGTCGACGTGCTGGCCGAGGTACTCGACGAGCGCCTTCTGCCCCTCCAGCGACTTCTTGACCGCGTCCTGCCGTCCCTCGGTCTGCTCCTTCAGCGAGAACTGCTCGGAGGAGTCGAAGAGCTTGTCCACCCAGCCCTTGAACAGGTGCCGGTCGCTCGCGGGCACCCCCAGCAGCTCCGCGATGACGATCACCGGCAACGGGTAGGCCAGGTCCTCGACCAGCTCGAGCCGGCCGTCGGCGCCCGCCGCGTCGAGCATCTCGTTCGTCACCGCGGCGATGCGCGGTTCCAGGTCCGCGACGACCTTCGGCGTGAACGCCCGGCTGACGAGCTTGCGCATCTTGTTGTGCAGCGGCGGGTCCAGCTGCAGCAGGTTGCCCGCCTGCATCTCCTCGAAGTCGACGTCGAGGTCCGGCATCATGTCCTTCGGCACCAGCCGGGTGGTGTCCGAGGAGTACGTCGCCGGGTCGCGCAGGACCTCTTCGGCCTCCGGGTGCCCGTAGACGTTCCAGAACCCGAGGTCGGCCGCGTGGTGCACGCGTTCCTCGGGCTGCTTCCCCCGCAGCCAGAACTGGGATTCGTGGAGTCCCCAGGTGTCCGCTTGTGTGGTGGTCATGTCCGCCCCTTCTTTCCCCTGTGTGGCCCCGGGATCAGCCGGGCGCCCTGGTGGGATCGTGTGCGTAGATCCCTTGCCGGTAGCCCGAGACGAGCTCCTCGAGCGCCGAACTCAGCTCCGCCGCCACGTCCGCGACCGCCTCGGGGTCGGGTTCCCCGGCCGGCTCGAACGCCGTGCGGATCAGGTGGGCGAGCACCGCCGCCTTCTCTTCGAGGGGGACGCCCTCGAACTCGTCGGAAAGCGTGTCGCCCAGGTAGAAGCCGAGGGTCGCGGCGTTGAGCGCGTAGGTCAGGTTCGGGACGTCCGAGCGGATCAGCCCGCGCCGGAGCATCGCCTCCTCGAACTGCGTGCGCAGCTCGTCCTGCTGCTTGCGCAGGGCGAGGTCGCCGAGCGAGCCGAACATGTCGGCGTTGCCGCGCAGCATCGCCATCACCAGCGGCCGCCGGTGGGTGACGAGGAAAGACGACGAAATCATCCGGTGCGGGACGATCATCGCCGGGTCCGCCTTGATCCGGCCCAGGATCTCGTCGGTCAGGTCGGCCGACTCGCGCATCATCAGCGCCTGGAACACCAGCTCCTTGTTGCGCCAGTGCAGGTAGACGGTGCCCTTGCCGATGCCGACCGCGCGCGCGATGTCGTCGACCGCCACCTTTCGGTAGCCCATGCGCAGCAGCAGCTCGCCCGCCGCGTCCAGGATGCGGTCGGCGCGCTCGCGGTTGGGATGGCTCATGCGTCTCCACCTGCTGGTTCGTTGAAGATTTGACCTGTTGACCAGAATCGCACTTTCGGTCAACCAGTCACCACGACGATAGCGCCGTTCCGGGGACCGGGGCAAGGGGTTCTGTCGGTGCCGTCGGTTAACGTCATCCGTGTGGCACAGGACGAGCTCTTCACCGTGAACACCGACGTGGCGCCCCCGCCGGAGCGCACGACGTCGAACGCCGGTGAACCCCAGGCGGACCCGGCCAGCTCCCCGCTGGCCGTGCGGATGCGGCCGCGCGCGCTCGACGAGGTCGTCGGCCAGCAGCACCTGCTGCGCGAAGGAGCGCCGCTGCGGCGGCTGGTCGAAGGCGCCGCGCCGGCGTCGGTGCTGCTCTACGGCCCGCCCGGCACCGGCAAGACGACGCTGGCCAACCTGGTCTCGATCGCCACCGGCCGCCGGTTCGTCGCGATGTCGGCGCTTTCGGCGGGCGTCAAGGAGGTCCGCGGGGTCATCGAGGAGGCCCGCCGGCGCCGGCAGTACAACGCCGAGAACACCGTGCTGTTCATCGACGAGGTGCACCGGTTCTCCAAGACCCAGCAGGACGCGCTGCTCGGCGCGGTCGAGGACCGCACGGTGCTGCTGGTCGCCGCGACCACCGAGAACCCGTCGTTTTCGGTCGTCTCCCCGCTGCTGTCGCGGTCGCTGGTGCTGCAACTGCGTCCCTTGACCGACGAGGACATCACGCAGCTGCTGGAGCGCGCGCTGGCCGACGAGCGCGGCCTCGGCGGCCAGCTGACGCTGACCGACGACGCGCGGGCCCACCTCGTCCGGCTCGCGGGCGGGGACGCGCGGCGCGCGCTCACGGCGCTGGAGGCGGCGGCGGACGCGGCGTCGGCCACCGAGGCGAAGACCATCGACCTGCCGACCGTCGAGTCCACTGTGGACAAGGCCGCGGTGCGCTACGACCGCGACGGCGACCAGCACTACGACGTGATCAGCGCGTTCATCAAGTCGATCCGCGGGTCCGATGTGGACGCCGCGCTGCACTACCTGGCCCGGATGATCGAGGCGGGGGAGGACCCGCGGTTCCTCGCCCGGCGGCTGGTCGTGCACGCCAGCGAGGACATCGGTCTCGCCGACCCGACGGCGCTGCAGGCGGCGGTCGCGGCCTCGCACGCCGTCCAGTTCATCGGCATGCCCGAGGGCAGGCTGGCGCTCGCGCAGGCGACGATCCACCTGGCCACGGCGCCGAAGTCGAACGCGGTCGTCACCGGCATCGACGCCGCGCTGGCCGACGTCCGCGCCGGGCTCGCCGGCACCGTCCCGCCGCACCTGCGCGACGGGCACTACGCGGGCGCGAAGAAGCTCGGCAACGCGCAGGGCTACCGCTACCCGCACAACGTCCCGGACGGCGTGCTGGCCCAGCAGTACCCGCCGGACGAGCTGGTGGGCAAGGACTACTACGAGCCGACCCAGCGCGGCGCCGAGCGCACGCTCGCCGAGCGCGTCCCGAAGCTGCGCCGGACGATCCGCGGGGAAAAGTGAGCCGGGCGGACGAATCGCCGGGAACCTGATCATCGGCGTGACCCGTGGAACGCAAGATCATCGGGTTTCGTAAGCTTCGCGCCTTGAGGCGGCCACGAATCGGGCCGCCGTGACCGCAGGAGGCGCTCCCGTGCCCGCGACGCTGCAGTGCATCGTCCTGGATTGCCCGGAACCGGTCGTGCTCGCGAACTTCTACCAGGCGCTGCTCGGGGGCGAGGTGGACCGGCCGGACCCGCGGTGGCGGGTCGACGAGGACTTCTCGACCCTGCACGTCGCCGGGTTGGTCCTGGGGTTCCAGCGGTCGCTGGACCACCGGCCGCCGCAGTGGCCGGACCCGGCCCACCCGCAGCAGTTCCACCTCGACTTCGAAGTCGACGACATGCGCGTGACCCACCACCTGGCCCTCGTGCACGGCGGCCGGCTGCTCGACCCGGACCCCGACGGCCGCGGCTGGCGCGTCTACGCCGACCCGGCCGGTCACCCGTTCTGTCTCTTGGGCGACTACTGACCGGACTGCGGGACGTCCCGCCGTTCGGCACGATGGGGCCATGAGCGTCGCGTTTCTCGGAACCGGAATCATGGGCGCGCCGATGGCGGCCAACATCGCGAAGGCGGGCCTCGACGTCCGGGTCTGGAACCGGACCCGGGCGAAGGCCGAACCCCTCGCCGACGTCGCCACCGTCGCCGATTCGGCGGCCGCCGCGGCCGAGGGCGCGGACATCCTGGTGACGATGCTCGCGGACGGCCCCGCGGTCGCTTCGGCGTTCGAAGCCGCTTCGCCCGCTTCGGGCACGTTGTGGCTGCAGATGAGCACGGTCGGCCTCGACTGGACCGACCGCCTCGCCTCGCTGGCGGAGAAGGCGGGCGTGGTGTTCGTCGACGCGCCCGTGCTCGGCACCCGCACCCCCGCGGAGCAGGCGCAGCTGCAGGTGCTGGCGTCCGGGCCGGAGGAGGCCCGCCCCGCGGCCACGCCGGTGTTCGACGCGGTCGCCGTGAAGACACGGTGGCTCGGCCCGGCGGGGCGGGGGAGCCGCCTGAAGCTGGTGGTGAACGCGTGGGTGCTCGCGCTGACCAACGCGACGGCCGAGAGCCTCGGCCTGGCCGGCGGGCTGGGCCTGGACCCGTCACTGTTCCTGGAGACGATCAAGGGCGGCGGCCTCGACGTCGGTTACGCCCACGTGAAGGGCGCCGCGATGCTGGCGGGCGAGTACCCACCGGCGTTCCCGGCGGGCTTGGCGGCGAAGGACGCGAGGCTGGTGGTCGAGGCGGCGGGCGCCGACGTCGACGTCGCGGGGGCCCGCGCGGTGCTGGCCCACCTGGAGGCGGCGGTGGAAGCGGGCCACGGCGAAGAGGACATGGCGGCGCTCTACCGCGCGGTGGTCAAGGAGCGCTGACCCGGCTCTCGAGCGCCCCAATGTGGCCTTCGGTGCGTTGAACGCACCGAAGGGCCCCTTGGGTGCGTTGAACGCAACCAAGGCCACATTGGGGCGCTTGTCAGGCCGGGAGGAGCGTCGCCAGGCGGTCCACGCCCAGGCCGCTCGTCATCAACCGCTCCTTCGCGTTCCCCAGCAGCCGTTGCGTCCACGGCGTGAAGCCGCCGTCGCCCACTTCGGCCGGCTCATCGCCGAAGGCCGCGTACACCTTGAAGCACAGCCCCTCGTAGTACCCGCCGCGCCCGCCTTCGCGGGCCGGGAACGGGTGCACCGGCACATCCGCCGCGGAGAGCACGTCGGCGAACCGCGGGTCCAGCACCGTCACCCCGAGCGAGACCGCCGTGGCCCCCAGCGCCCGACAGCCCGCCGCCATGAGCCGCGCGTGCTCGGCCGCCGCCGCTCGCTCGAACTCCAGGTCGCCGGTGTCGCGCCCCGCTGTCACCGCACCGAACAACGAGAAGTGCGCGAACAGTCCGGCCGGGACCGGCTGGGCGCGCACCACGCGCTGCACCGTCGCCAACCGGACGACACCGCCGCAAGCGCGGCGCACCGCTGCCTCCAAGGCCAGCCCCGTCGTCGGATCCGCCGCGACCTCGGTGCCGCGCCCGGTCGGGACGACGCGGTGCTGGGCCAGTCCCGTCACCGCCGAATGCGTGCCCAGCGGGACCAGCGGCGCGAGCGTCACCGCCTCGAACGACGAAGCCGTGCCGAGCAGGGCGTCCTCGATCCGCCGCAGCAGCGGGAACGACAGCGGGCTCGGGCCGGTGAAGCGGTCGGTCCGGTGGCGGCGCAGCACGTCGGCCGGAGCCAGCCGGGCCGCGCGCCGCCGCGCCACCTCCAGCTGGACCGTCGTCAGGTCGGCGCCCGGCAACGCGGCCAGCACGTCGGCCGCGGCTCCGCCCGGCCCGGCGAGCACCCGGCGAGCGGGCCCCTCGTCGTGTCCCATCGCCCAGGTCTACCGCCTCACCACGGCCTGGAGCGAAGCGTTTTCCGGCGCGCCCGGGGTGACACGGTCGGGAACCCGGCCAGGCGGTAACCTCACCAGCACCCAAGACCGCTTATCCGAGGAGGGCCCGTGTCGGCAGGGCAGATCGCCGCGTTGATCGCCGCAGGTGCATTCGTGGTGCTGGTCGTCCTGCTGGCGATCCCGCTGATCAAGCTCGGCAAGACGCTGGACGCGGCCACCGAGGCGATCGAGCGCACCAACAGCAACACCGACCCGCTGCTGATCGGCGCGAACCAGACGATCACCCACGTCAACACCCAGCTGGAGCGGGTCGACGGGATCACCTCGAACGCGCAGGCCGTCACCGGGAACGTCTCCGCGCTGGCGTCGGTGTTCACCGCGACCCTGGGCGGCCCGCTGGTCAAAACCGCGGCGCTGTCCTACGGGCTCAGCAAGGCGATCCGCGCGCGCAAGAAGAAGAGCGCGCTGAAGGCCGCGAAGAAGGCCGGCAAGTGAAGCGGCTGTTCTGGCTCGGCGTCGGCGTCGTCACCGGGGTCGTGCTGTCGCGCAAGGCCGCCGAAACCGCTCGTCAGGCCACCCCCGCGGGGTTAGCATCGAACCTGGGCGGCGCCGTGCGCGAGCTGGCGGGCGCCGTGGGTTCCTTCGGCGCCGAAGTGCGTGCCGGGATGAACGAGCGGGAGCAGGAGTTGCACGACATGGTCGAAGAGCGGGCGGGCGTGGTGACGCCGCAGGCGTCCGGCCGGCACGCCGCCGACCGCCGCCCCGTCCGGCGAGCTCGCCGGGCGGAGCGCTGACCGGTCGCGCCCGCGCGACCCGGGGCCGCTCCGCCGCCGTCGTCACCCTCCTCCGGCACCAGTACAAGGACTGACCCGTGGACACACACGAAATCACCGATCGTTTCCTGCGCCATTTCGAGAGCAAGGGCCACACGCGCGTGCCCAGCGCGCCACTGATCCTCGACGACCCCAACCTGCTGTTCGTCAACGCCGGCATGGTGCAGTTCAAGCCGTACTTCCTCGGTGAGGCGCCGCCGCCGTACCCGCGCGCGACCTCCGTGCAGAAGTGCGTGCGCACGCCGGACATCGACGAGGTCGGCAAGACCACCCGGCACAACACCTTCTTCCAGATGGCCGGCAACTTCTCCTTCGGCGACTACTTCAAGGAAGGCGCCATCGAGAACGCCTGGGAGCTGATCACCAAGCCCCAGAGCGAAGGCGGCTTCGGCCTCGACCCGAACCGGATCTGGGCGACCGTCTACAACGACGACGCCGAGGCGGCCGGCCTGTGGCGCAAGCTCACCGGCCTGCCGGGCGAGCGCATCCAGGAGCGCGACGGCAAGGACAACTACTGGGACATGGGCGTGCCCGGTCCCGGCGGTCCCTGCTCGGAGATCTACTACGACCGCGGCCCGGCGTACGGCCGCGAGGGCGGCCCGGTCGCCGACGAGGACCGCTACATCGAGATCTGGAACCTCGTCTTCATGCAGGACGTCCGCGGCGAGCTGAGCCCCAAGCTCGGGCACAAGCCGATCGGCGAGCTGCCGAAGAAGAACATCGACACCGGCATGGGCGTCGAGCGCGTCGCGACGATCCTGCAGGGCGTCGAGAACGTCTACGAGACCGACCTCGTGCGCCCGGTGATCGGCCGCGCCGAGGAGTTCTCCGGCCGCCGCTACGGCTCGAACCACGCCGACGACGTCCGCTTCCGCGTGATCGCCGACCACGCGCGCACCGGCGTCATGCTGATCGGCGACGGCGTCACCCCGGGCAACGACGGCCGCGGCTACGTGCTGCGCCGCCTGCTGCGCCGCATCGTCCGCTCCACGCGCCTGCTCGGCGTGCAGGAGCCGGTGCTGCAGGAGTTCGCGAAGGTCGTGCGCGACACCATGGGCCCGACCTACCCCGAGCTGGTCGGCGGCTTCGACCGGATCAACGAGGTCGTCCGGATCGAGGAGGAAGCGTTCCTTTCGACCCTGACCAGCGGTTCGCGCATCTTCGACATGGCGGCCGAGGAGACCAAGCGCGGCGGCGGTGACGTCCTGGCCGGCGACAAGGCCTTCCAGCTGCACGACACCTACGGCTTCCCGATCGACCTGACCCTCGAGATGGCGGCCGAGCAGGGCCTGACCGTCGACGAGGACGGCTTCCGCACGCTCATGAACGAGCAGCGCACCCGCGCGAAGGCGGACGCGGCGGCCCGCAAGACCGGCCACGGCGACCTCTCCGAGTACCGGAAGGTCCTGGAGCAGCACGGCGAGACAGAGTTCCTCGGCTACACCGATCTGCAGGCCGAGGCCAAGGTCGTGGCCCTGCTCGAAGACGGGCAGCCGGTCCGCAGCGTCTCCGCGGGCAAGAAGGCGGAGCTGGTCCTCGACCGCACGCCGTTCTACGCCGAGAGCGGCGGCCAGGTCGCCGACACCGGCGTGCTGCTGGGCGACGGCGTCGAGCTGAAGGTCCTGGACGTCCAGAAGATCGTCCCGGGGCTCTTCGTGCACCGCGTCGAGGTCACCGACGGCGAGGTCGGCCTCGACACCAAGCTCACCGGCTCGGTCGACGCGCACCGCCGCCTGTCCATCGAGCGCTCGCACTCCGCGACGCACCTCGTGCACGCGGCCGTCCGCGGCGCGTACGGCAAGCGCGCGGCGCAGGCGGGCTCGCTGAACTCGCCGGGGCGCATGCGGTTCGACTTCACCACGCCGGGCTCGGTGTCGGCGGACGTCCTCACCGAGGTCGAGCAGGAGGTCAACGACTACCTGCAGACCAACGTCGAGGTGCAGAGCTTCACCACGACCAAGGACAAGGCGCTCGAACTGGGCGCGGTCGCGCTGTTCGGCGAGAAGTACGGCAACGACGTCCGCGTGGTCGACATGGGCGAGTACTCCCGCGAGCTCTGCGGCGGCACGCACGTCGACCGGATCGGCCAGCTCGGCCTGGTCAAGCTCGTCTCCGACGCCTCCATCGGCTCGGGCGTGCACCGCGTCGAGGCGCTCGTCGGTTCGGACGCGCTGAAGTACGTCCGCAAGGAGCAGCTGCTGGTCTCGCAACTGGCGAACACCTTCAAGGTGCCGTCGGACGAGCTGCCGGGCCGCATCGAGGACGTCCTGACCCGGCTGAAGAACGCCGAAAAGGAGATCACGCAGCTCAAGACCCAGCAGGTGCTGGGCTCGGCGGGCTCGCTGCTCGACAAGGCGCAGGAGATCAACGGCGTCACGGTCGTGGCCGAGGTCGTCCCGGACGTCGACGGCAACGGCCTGCGCGCGCTCGCCTCGGACATCCGCGGCCGGCTCGGCGCGCGGCCCGGAGTGGTGGCGCTGTTCTCGCCGGCCGGCGAGAAGCTGAGCTTCGTCGTCGCGACGACGAAGTCCGCGCAAGACAAGGGCATCGCGGCGGGCAAGCTCGTGCCGTCGTTCGCCGAGAAGATCGGCGGCCGCGGCGGCGGCAAGCCCGACATGGCCCAGGGCGGTGGCACGAACCCGGCTGGCGCGGCCGACGCGGTCACGGCCCTGCGCTCGGCGATTGCCGGCATTGGTTAACCGCGGAGACCGGGGCCTGGATCGGCCAGGAGTGGACGATCCGGGCCGCGGCCGTCGGCTCGGGGTGGATGTCGGATCCGTCCGGGTCGGGGTGGCGCTCAGCGATCCGGCCCCCGTGCTCGCGTCGCCATTGGTTACCCTCTCCCGCGATGCGACCGACGACAGTGATCTGGACCAGCTGGCCGCCCTCGTCACCGAGCACGAGGTGGTCGAGGTGATCGTGGGCCTGCCGCGAACGCTCGCCAACCGGCAGGGTCCGGCGGCCGAGCTGGCGATCGCGTATTCTGAACGCCTGGCCGGGCGCGTCGCGCCCGTGCCGGTCCGGCTGGGCGACGAGCGGCTGACCACGGTCACCGCATCCCGCATCCTCTCCCAGCGCGGGGTCAAAGGCCGCAAGCAGCGTGCGGTGGTCGACCAGGCCGCCGCCGTCGAGATCCTGCAGGCCTGGATCGACGCCGCCGCTGCGCACCGCGCCCGGGAGGGAGACCGATGAACGAGCAGCCACCTGAGCCGCCACGCGGGCGCAGGCGACTCCGCGAGCCGGGACCGGCCACTCCGCCGCCGTCCCGGCCCGCACCGCGTCGTGCGGACCCGCACGACCCCCACGCGAGCGGGTACCAGGAGCTTCCGCAGCCTTCGCGGCACAGTGGCTCCCACGAGAGCGGCTCCCACGAGAGCAGCTCCCACGAGAGCGGCTCGCACGAGCTGCCGCAGCCGTCGCGCCGGGCGCGGCCCGAGCCGGGCTACGACCCGCGCCGCGACGCGCCGCCGTCCGGCCGCCGTCGCCGCCTCGAGCCGCCGGGCACGCTGCCCCCGGCCGACGACGAGTTCGATCCGCGGGAGGCGGAGCGCTGGGCGGGCGTCCGCGCCCGCCGCGGCCGGGCCGCCGGCGCCGCCGCCCCCGCCCCCCGTCGCCGCCGCGCGGCCCCGGATCCCGGCGAGCCCGCCGAACCCCGGCGCCGCCGCCCGGCCCCGGCCCCGGCCCCGGCCCCGGCCCCGGCCCCGGCCGCGGAGGAAGCGGCCCCGCGCCGCCGCCGTCCCGCGCCGATCCCGGACGAGCCGGCGGACGCCCGCCGTCGCCGTCCGACTCCCGAAGAGCTGGCCGAAGCCGAAGCGGCCCGCCGCCACCAGGCGATGCTCGACCTGGAAGAGGCCGCCGAAGCGCAGGCCGCCCGGCTCCGCGGCGCGCCCGACGAAGGCCAGGCCCCGCGCCGCTCCCGGGGCGCCTCGGACGAGGTGGCCGACATCGCCCGCTTCCGGGCCGCGTCGTCCGGCTCCGGCGAGGTCGCCGAGCCACCGGGTGGCCGGCGACGCCGTGCGGCGCCCGATCCCGAAGAGGCCGGCGATGCGCGCCGCCGCCGGGCGGCGCTGGAACCCGACGCCGCGGCCGACCCCCGGCGCGGCGCACCGGAACCCCCGCGGCGGCCCGTCCAGCCGGGTGACCGCTCTGTCGGCGTGCCCGAACCCGGCGTGGAGCCGCCTCGGCGCCGTCGCCCGCCGCCCCCGCCGGTGCGCGAGGAGCCGGTGACCGACATCATCCCCGCCCAGGCCCCGGCGCCCCCGGCCGAGCCTTCGCACGAAGAGCCCGAAGAGTTCTTCGCCGAGGGCGACGAGTACGAGGACTACGACGAGTACGCCGACGGGTACGAGGACTACGACGAGGCCGAGTACGAGGACGACTTCGAGGAAGAGCCGAAGAAGCCGCGCAAGAATAAGGGCAAGCGCGCCCTCGGCTGGGTCGCCGCGCTCGTGGTGATCGTGCTGCTCGCGGGCGGCGCCTACTACGGCTTCAACAAGGTCTTCGGCTACGAAGACTTCGAGGGCTCCGGCGACGGTGACGTGCTGTTCCAGGTCGACGACGGCGACTCGACGTCGGCGATCGGCGCGAAGCTCGCCACGGCGGGTGTCGTCGCCAGCGGCAAGGCGTTCGTCAAGGCCGGCGAGGACAACTCGAAGCTCGCCAAGATCCAGCACGGCTTCTACGTGATGAAGTCGCACATGTCCGGTTCCGCGGCGGTCGACCGGATCCTGTCGGCCGGTGCGCGCGTCGGGCAGCTGGAGGTCCGGCCGTACACCCAGTTCGACGACATCACCCAGCCCGACGGCAAGGTCACGCCCGGCGTGTACAGCCTGACGGCGAAGGCGTCGTGCGCGCAGATCGACGGCAAGAGCACCTGCGTGAGCGCCGACGACCTGCGCAAGGTGGTCGACGGCGCCGACCTGAAGACGCTCGGCGTGCCGGACTGGGCGATCGAGCCCGCGAACAAGGCCGACCGCAAGGACCGCCGGCTCGAGGGCCTGATCGCCCCGGGCCTCTACGACGTCCGGCCCGGCGCGACCGCGCAGGAGATCATCGGCCAGCTCGTCCGGAGCTCGACCGAGGCGATCCAGAACGCGGGCCTGAGCCCGCAGTCGACCGGCCCGGGGATGACGCCGTACCAGACGCTGATCATCGCCTCGATCATCGAGCGCGAAGCGGTGAAGGCCGACTTCGGCAAGCTGTCCCGGGTGATCTACAACCGCCTGGCGATCAACATGCGGCTGCAGATGGACTCCACGGTCAACTACGTCCTGGACCGCCCGACCCTGGCGACCAACGACGACGACCGGACCAAGGCCGGGGCGTACAACACGTACAAGAACGCGGGTCTGACCCCGACGCCGATCTCGGTGCCGAGTCCCGACGCCATCCAGGCGGCGGTGCACCCGGTGGAGGGCGACTGGGTGTACTTCGTCAAGTGCGAGAAGAACGGCCTGTCCTGCTTCGCGGTCACGTTCGACGACCACAAGAAGAACGTCAACCTGGCCAAGGATCGCGGTGTCTTCTGAGCCTCGCCGGGCCGCGGTACTGGGCAAGCCGGTGGCGCACTCGCTGTCCCCGGTGCTGCACGGCGCCGCGTTCGCCGCGCTCGGCCTGACCGGCTGGACGTACGAGCGCATCGAGACCGGCGCTGAGGAGCTGCCCGGCCTGGTCGCCGGCCTCGGCCCGGAGTGGGCCGGGCTCTCGGTCACCATGCCGGGCAAGCGCGCGGCGCTGGACCACGCGGACGAGGTGACGCCGCGCGCGGCCGCCGTCGGCGCGGCCAACACCCTGGTCCGCACCGCGAAGGGCTGGCTCGCGGACTGCACCGACGTCGAGGGTGTTACCGGCGCGCTGCGGGCGGCGGGCGGCTACGAGCCGTCGCCCGGGGACACCGGTGTCGTGCTCGGCGCGGGCGGCACCGCGGCCGCGTCGGTCGTCGGGCTCGCCGCGCTGGGCGTGCGGCAGGTGCGCCTGGTCGTGCGCGATCCCGCGCGAGCCGGCGAAACCCTCGACGCGGCGAAGCGGGCTTCGCTCGACATCGACGTGCTTCGCTGGTCCGAGACGGACTTCGCGGCGTTGGGCTCCGCGGCGGTGCTGGTGAACACCGTGCCGCCGGACGCCGTCGCCGCGCACGTGGCCGAGCTCGCGGCGATCGCGCACGTACTCGACGTCATCTACCACCCGTGGCCGACGCCGCTCGCCGAAGCCGTCGCGGCCCGCGGTGGCCGGCTCGCGACCGGGCTGGACATGCTGCTGCACCAGGCGTTCGGGCAGGCCGAGCACTTCACCGGCCGGCCGGCCCCGCGCGCGGCGATGCGTGACGCGTTGCGCGAGGCCACCGGGAACCTGCTGCCGCTGCCGATCTCGTAAATCCGCTTGCCCCGCGTTGATATTCTGGTCGACTGCCTTGAAGAAGGGGGTCTACCGGAATGACCAGCCAAGAAGCGTTGAGCGAGGACGAGATCGAGTCGGGGTGGGTCGGCGAGGCGCCGAAGCTCAACTCGACGGTCACCCTCGTCGACTACGACCCGGAGTGGCCGAGACTCTTCGAACGGGAAGCCGAGCGGATCCGGGGCGCGCTGGGGGAGCGGGTGCTCGTCCTCGAGCACGTCGGGTCGACGTCGGTGCCGGGCTTGTGCGCCAAGCCCTGCGTCGACATCCTCCTCGAGGTGCCGGATTCCGCCGACGAGGACGCGTACCTGCCGGATCTGGAGGCGGCGGGCTACCGGCTCGTGATCCGCGAGCCGGACTGGGAGAAGCACCGCTGCTTCAAGGGCCCGGACACGAACGTCAACCTGCACGTGTACTCGCCGGGCAACGGTCAGACGCCGCGTTACCGGCTCTTCCGCGACCGGCTGCGGTCGCACCCGGAGGAGCTGGAGCTCTACGCGACGACGAAGCGTGAGCTGGGTGCGAAGGAGTGGAAGTACATCCAGCAGTACGCCGACGCCAAGACGGAGGTGGTGGAGGCGATCCTCGCCCGCGCGCGGGCCGAGCAGTACGACGGCTACAGCGAGGCTTACGCGTCGCACGCGGAGAAGTCCGTCACGAACGCGCTCTACGACCGGCCCGCGATCGTGGACCTGGCCGGTGACGTCGAGGGCAAGCGGGTGCTCGACGTCGGCTGCGCGGCCGGGCACCTGAGCGCGCTGCTGGCCGGGCGGGGCGCGGACGTCCTCGGCGTGGACGCCAGCGCGGGCATGGTCGAGGTCGCGCGGCGGAAGTTCGGGGACGTCGCCCGCTTCGAGGTCGTGGACGTCAGCGGGCCGCTGCCGCTGCCGGACGGCTCGATCGACGTCATCACGGCGTCGCTCGTGCTGCACTACCTCAAGGACTGGGGGCCGATGCTCGCCGGGTTCCGGCGGGTCCTGAAGCCGGGCGGGGTGCTCGCGTTCTCGGTGCACCACCCGGGTGAGGACTGGCACTGGTTCGAGAAGGACGACTACTTCCAGCTCGAGCTGCTCGAAGACGACTTCGGCCTCGGTGGGAAACCGCACCCGGTGCGGTTCTACCGGCGCCCGCTGAGCTGGACGTTCGGCGCGGTCCGCGACGCCGGGTTCGCCGTCGACCGCCTGGAGGAGCCGATGCCGGTCCCGGAGGCGGCCGAGGCCGATCCGAAGTGGACGGAGAAGCTGCGGACCACGCCGCGGTTCCTCTACTTCCGGGCGATCAGTCCTTCTTAGCGAGGTCTTGGATGAGGTCGACGATCTCGCGGCTGACCGGGCGGAACACCCGCAGCCGGGAGAGCGCGGCCAGCCGGGCGAGCAGCGGGACGCTGCGCTCCACCAGCATCCGGCTGCGCTTCTGCCCGGCCGAGCGGTCGTGGACCCAGAACAGCACCACGCCCATCTGGTAGAGCCAGAGCAGCTCGGGCAGCTGCCCCCGCAGCTCCGGGTCGAGCTTGACGTCGGAGCCGTCGACGACCTCGCGCATGAGGCCGATCGACGCTTCGCGCGCGGCCGAGGAGTCGTCGCTGAACGGGCTCAGCGGCGACTCCGGGTCGGCCGCGTTGACGAAGAACTGCGTGCCGAAGCGCTGGTAGGGCTCGGCGATGTCCAGCCAGCACAGCAGCACGGTCTTCAGGCGGGCGGCGAAGGCGGTCTCGCCGTCGATCCGGGCGCGGGCCGCGTCGAGGTGCTGTCTCGCGATCTCGTCGTAGAAGCCCTGGATCAGCTGTTCCTTCGAGGAGAAGTAGTAGTAGGCGTTCCCGACGGAGACGCCCGCTCCGGCGGCGATCGCGCGCATCGTCGTGCGGTCGTAGCCGTTCTCGGTGAACAGCCGCATCGCGGTCGTGACGATCAGGGACCGCGTTTCCTCGCTCTTGGCCACGTGCGGCACGTTAGCGCCGGGCTCGTCAGGGCGCGGGGAAGGGCGGGACCTGCGGCATGCCGTAGGGCAGTGTCGCCGGCCGCGGTGCCTCCTTCGGGGCCAGGTGGTGGCGGCGGATGGCGTTGAAGATCAGCACGTTCGTCAGGTGCATCGCGCCGAGGATCAGCGCGACGACGCCGACCTTCACCGAGAGCAGTTCGAACACCTCGCGTGCGGTGGGCACCTCGGCGTGGCTGGTCAGGAAGAGCGTCACGAAGCCGAGGCTGACCAGGTAGAAGCCGACGACCAGCAGCTGGTTGACGGCGTTGGCCAGGCCGGGGCTGTCGGCGAAGACCTCGGTGAGGAAGGTGCGGCCGTGCCGGCTCAGCGTCCGGGCCACGAGCACCGTCAAGGGGATGCTGATCAGCAGGTAGAGGGCGTACGCGACGACTATCCGGTCCATGGGTCCTCCTTGTTTTGAACGTGTTCAAGAAGACGGTAGCGCCGTTTTTGAACGTGTTCAAGAGGGCTGGCGGACGGACTACGTGCTGCCGTCGAAGGGGCTGCTGCCGTGGCACGCGGAGGTGTTCTGGCCGGTGCCGTCCGATCCGCTGTCCCGGCTGAACGACGCCTCAGACCACGACCTGGTCCGCGTGGACGTGTTCGTGCCCCGCGGCTAGGTAGCCCGGCACCAGCCTGCGCGCCGCTCGGCCGAGTGTCGCGAATGACTCATTCGGGACCTCCGACGCCGCGAATGAGTCATTCGCGACGC
>NZ_JBFBBZ010000021.1:0-9814 GCF_040682935.1 Amycolatopsis sp. NPDC051061 | reverse complement strand
CCCGGCGGGGCGGTCCCGCGGCCCCCCGGGGCGCGCGGCGGGCCCGGGGGCCGGTATTCCGCCAGGGGGCCCCCCCGCGCCGCATCCGGTCAGTTCCGCCACCTCCCGGCGGCGGCGGCGGGTGCGGGCCTGCGCCGGCCCGGACCTGTCGCCTACGGTGAGATCATGCGGATCGCGATTCTCGACGACTACCAGGACGTCGCCCTGACCTTCGGTGACTGGGATTCCCTCAAGGCCGACATCACGGTCTTCACCGAGCCCCTCACCGACGTCGTCGAGCAGCTTCAGGGCTTCGAAGCGATCGTCGCGATGCGTGAGCGCACCCGGTTCCCCGGCGAGGTGCTCGACCGGCTGCCGGACCTCAAGCTGCTCGTCAGCACCGGTCCGCGCAACGCCGCCATCGACGTCCCCGCCGCGCAACGCAACGGCGTCGTCGTGTCCAAGACCGGCTACCTCGGCGAACCCACCGCCGAGCACACCTGGGCGCTCATCCTCGCCGCGGCGCGGAACCTGCCGCAAGAGTTCCGGTCCATGCGCGAAGGCGGCTGGCAGACGACCGTCGGCACCATGCTGCACGGCAAGACGCTCGGGCTGCTCGGCCTCGGCCGGCTCGGGTCGGGCGCGGCGAAGATCGGGCAGGTCTTCGGCATGGAGACCATCGCCTGGAGCCAGCACCTGACGCCGGAGAAGGCCGAGCCGCACGGCGTCACCGCGGTGTCCAAAGAGGAGCTGTTCGCCCGCTCGGACGTGCTGTCGATCCACCTCGTGCTCAGCGGGCGCACCCGTGGCCTGGTCGGTGCGGCCGAGCTGGCCGCGATGAAGCCGAGCGCGTTGCTGGTGAACACTTCGCGCGGCCCGATCGTCGACGAGGACGCACTCGTGGACGCGTTGCGGCGCAAGGAGATCCGGGCGGCGGCCCTGGACGTCTACGACACCGAGCCGTTCCCGGCTGACCATCCACTGAGGACGATGGACAACGCGGTCCTGACCCCGCACCTCGGGTTCGTCGCCCGCGAGACCTACGAGATCTTCTACGGCGACGCCGTCGAGGACATCGCGGCGTTCCAGGCCGGGAGCCCGATCCGGCTGATGGACTAGCTTGGCGTGCGGCCCGCCGGGGCCCGAGGTCCCCGCACCGGCCCGGCGGCGGGCCCGCACGAGAACCATGACACCACCCGCGGAGCACGCCCGGCAGGGTCCGAAGACCCTGCCGCCGTCGGCCGTTCGGCTGATCGGTGTGCCCCGGCGGGTCGTGAGTGAGAAACAGGGTTGGAACGCTGTTTCCCACTCACGAGAACGGGACCACATCGGGTCCGCAGGTGGCCCCCTCGGCCGGCGCCGCCAGGTCCGTCAGGTACCGCACGACGGCCGCCGAGGCGCACGCGCTCGGCGCGTCCAGCGAAGTGTGGCCGTACCCGTCGACGACCAGCAGCCGGCCGTCGCCCAGCTCGGCCGCCGTCGCCTGCGCGTTGTGCAGCGGCGTCGCCGGGTCGAACCGGTTGTTCAGCACCAGGATCGGGTGCTTCCGCGCGCGGTTCCACGGTCCGGTGTAGCGATCGGAGTCGTGCGCGGGCCAGCCGACGCACTGCGCCATCGAGAACACCGAGCCCAGCCCGAAGTACGGCTGACGCGCGCTTTCCCGGGCCGCCAGCGCCGCGTAATCCGCGGGCGAGGACGGGTTGTCGCTGTCGACGCACTGGACGGCCAGGAACCCGGGGGAGTGCGTCGGCACGTACGGGTCGAGCACCGGCGAAGCGGCGCCGGAGTCCGCCGGCATCGCCGCGAGCGTCTGCGCGAGCCGCTTCCACCGGCCGGACTGGTACAGCGCGCTGTCGGCCGTCTTCATCAGCGAACCCACGCCCGTGCTGCGCGACGCTCGGGCGAAGACCCCGGCGAACTTCGCCTTCGGGTCACCGCCGGAGAACGCGCACTTCGGCCCGGCCGCGGCGCACACCGCGAAGAACTGGTCCAGCTCCTGCTGCTGCGCCCCGGCGACGTCGGCGCGGACATCGACCGGCTCCTTCTCCTGCCCCGGCTTCCCGGTGGCGTTGGCGACCAGGTCGAGCGTGCCGTCGAGGGTCATCGCGCGGACCTTGTCCGGGAACAGGTTCGCGTACGTGCCCCCCAGGTAGGTGCCGTAGGAGTAGCCGTAGAAGTTCAGCGCGGCGTCGCCGACGGCCTGGCGCAGCAGCTCCAGGTCGCGCGCCACGTTCGCCGTCGACAGGTGGCTCAGCAGCGCCCCCGACCCGGCGGCGCACGCCTGGCCCGGTGCTGCGCTCGCCGCGAAGAACGCGTCCGGCGCCCGCAGCGGCGAACCCGGCGCGGGCGCGTGGTCGGCGCCGGGGCAGCTGAGCGGCGCGGACCCGCCGATCCCGCGCGGGTCGAAGCTCACCAGGTCGAAGCGGGCGCGCAGCTCGCCGGGGTAGCGGTCGGCGAACCGCGTCAGCTCGCCGACGCCGTCCGTGCCCGGGCCGCCGAAATTGAAGAACAATGAGCCGAGCCGCCGGCCCGGGTCGCTCGCCGGCAGCCGGATCACCGAGAGCGTGATCGCCGTGCCCTTCGGCTCGCGGTAGCTCAGCGGCACGGACGCGGCCGCGCACTGGAACTTCCCGTGGCACGGCGTCCAGCGCAGCGCCGGCACGGCGGCGCCGTTCGTGCCGAGCGCCGGCGGGGCTTCGGGCGCGGCCGCGGACGGCGGCACGGGAGCGGGCGCGACCGGGGGCGCGCTGCAGGCGGCGAGCAGGAGCAGCAGAACGGCGAAGAGGGCCTTCACGCGCTCAATTCCGCCAGCACGGCGTCGGTGTAGCGCGGCCAGACCTCGGCGGCCCACGGGCCGAACGCGCGGTCGGTCAGCGCGACGCAGGCCGCGCCCGCGTCCGGGTCGACCCAGAGGAACGTGCCGGACTGCCCGAAGTGCCCGAAGGTGCGCGGCGAGCTGTTCGCGCCGGTCCAGTGCGGGCTCTTGTGGTCGCGGATCTCGAAGCCGAGGCCCCAGTCGTTGGGCTTCTGGTGCCCGAACCCGGGCAGCACCCCGGACAGGCCGGGGAACACGACGTTCGTCGCCTCGGCCACCGTGGCGGGGTCGAGCAGCTTGGGAGCCTGCAGTTCGGCGGCGAAGGTCACCAGATCGTCCACAGTGGACGTCGCGCCGGACGCGGGCGAGCCGTCGAGCGTGGTGCTCGTCATGCCCAGCGGGGCGAACAGCGCTTCGGCCTGGTACTGCGCGAACGGGATGCCGGAGTGCTCGGCCAGCGCGTCGGCGAGCTGTTCGAACCCGGCGTTGGAGTAGAGCCGCCGCGTGCCGGGCGCGGCCATGGCCTTGTGCGCGTCGAAGGCGAGGCCCGAGGTGTGGGCGAGCAGGTGCCGCACGGTCGAGCCCTCGGGCCCGGCCGGCGTGTCGAGCTCGACGACGCCCTCTTCGACGGCGATGAGCGCGGTGTAGGCGGTCAGCGGCTTGCTGACCGAGGCCAGCTTGAACTTCCGCGCGGGGTCGCCGTGGCTGCCCTTGACGGTCCCGTCCGCGGTCACCACGGCCGTCGCGGCGTTGTCCACCGGCCACTCGTCGATCAGGCGCAGGCTCTCCATCCGCCCACCCTACGAAACGAAGGCCCCCGCACCGGTGTCGGGGACCGGTGCGGGGGCCTTCGCGGGGTGGTGCGTCAGGCGTCGAGGTCGGTGGCGACCAGCTGGGCGACCGCTTCCACGGCCTCCTCGGCGCCTTCGCCCTCGGCGCTGATGACGACCTCGTCGCCGTACCCGGCGGCGAGCGTCATCAGGTTGAGCACGCTGCCGGCGGCCACCGGGCTCCCGCCGGCCTTGGCGATCTGCACCGCGACGGGTTGCGCCGCGGCCGCCTTCGCCACCAGCGCGGCCGGCCTGGCGTGCAGGCCCACCTTGCTCGCCACGGCGACGCGTTTCTCCGGCATGTTCGTCCTCTCACTACAGGGTTTACGTCGTACCGATGTTACTTCGCGGCGGTCGCGTCGAGGTCCGCCTGGACCGCGTCGTCTTCGCGACCCGGGGTGCGCAGGTTCCACTTGGTGATCACGAAGCGGAACACGACGTAGTAGATCACCGCGTACACGAGGCCGATCGGGACGAGGAGCCACGGCTTCTGCGCCGCCGGAGCGCCGAGGTTCAGCAGGAAGTCGATGCCGCCCGCCGAGAAGTTGAAGCTCTGGTGGATGCCCAGCGCGTTCGTGAGGGCAAGCGAGGTGCCGGTCATGATCGCGTGGAACAGGTACAGCGGCCACGCGACGAACATGAACGAGAACTCGATCGGCTCGGTGACACCGGTGAGGAACGAGGTCAGCGCCGCGGAGATCATCACACCGCCGACGATCTTCTTCTGCGCCGGACGGGCCGTCTGCCAGATCGCCAGCGCCGCCGCGGGCAGCGCGAACATGAAGATCGGGAAGAAGCCGGTGGTGAAGGCGCCCGCCGTCATCTTGCCCGCGACGAAGTTGTTGATGTCGCCGCCGTCGAAGATGAACCACACCGGCACGTTCAGCAGCTGGTGCAGACCGACCGGGATGAGCAGGCGGTTCAGCGCGCCGTAGATGCCGCCACCGACGATCGGGGACGAGGTGACCGCGTCACCGACGGACTCGATGCCGCTGTTGACCCAGTGGAACACGAGGCCGAAGAGCACGCCGAGGATCAGCATCACGAGGGCGGTGATGATCGGGACGAACCGGCGGCCGCCGAAGAACGCCAGGTAGGCCGGCAGCTTGATGCGGTGGTAGCGCTGCCACAGCAGGGCGGCGACGATACCGACGACCACACCGGCGAGTACCGAGTACGGCCAGTTGATCGGGGCGAGCTCGGTGGAACCGGCCTTGTACTTCGGCAGGTCCTTCAGCGGGGCGAACACCTGGATGACGCTGGTGAAGACGAAGAAGCCGACGACGGCGGCGACGCCGGTCGAGCCGTCACCCTTGCGGGCGAAGCCGACCGCGATGCCGACCGCGAACAGCAGCGGCAGCCAGTTGAACAGGGTGCCACCGGCGGCGCCCAGTACCGAAGCGACCTTGTTCCAGCCGAGCCCGTCCTTGCCGAGCATGTCGTCCTGCCCGAACCGCAGCAGGATGCCTGCCGCCGGGAGCGTGGCGATCGGCAGCATGAGGCTGCGGCCGAAGCGCTGAAGACCGGCGAGGCCGCTGCCGCTCTTCTTCGCCCCCTCCGCGGTGGTGGTGCTCATCAAGAACCTCCATAGTGGGGTGGGATACCGGACTCCGGGGTGTTCCGGTCCAACTGCATGGTCACCTGGTAGTGATCTCCCCGGTACCAGGACGTGATGTCTTCGATCGGGTCGCCGCTGGCGCTGGAGACCCGGCGGAACACGAGCAGGGGACTGCCGGCGCGCATGCCGAGCAGCCGGGCCGTTTCGCGGTCCGCTCCTTCGGCCCAGACCGTCTGCCACGCCTGGTCGGGACGCACGTCGTACGTCTCGGCCAGCTGCGCGTAGATGGACTGGGTCAGGTCGAGCTCGAGCAGGCCGGGAGCCCGGCCCGCGTGGTACCAGCCGCGTTCGACGGCCAGGGGCACGCCGTCGGCGTGGCGCAACCGCACGAGGTGGTGTGCGGGGGCGCCCTCGGCCAGGCCGAGGGCGTGCGCCGAGGCGGTCGGCGGGACCTCGGTGGCCGCGGAGACCACCTCGGTCGTCGGGGTCAGCCCCCGCCGCCTCATGTCATCGGTGAACGACATCAGGTAGAGCTGCAGCTCCATCCGCCGGGCCGCGGTGAACGTGCCCTTGCCGCGGACCCGGGCGAGCAGACCTTCCTCGACCAGCTTGCCGATCGCCGATCTGACCGTGAGCCGCGACACGCCGTAGCGCTGGGCGAGCTCACGTTCCGACGGGATCGGCGCACCCGGGGGGAGCTCGCGCTCCACCGTGCGGCGGAGGATTTCCCGCAGCTGGGCGTGCTTGGGCGTGGGCCCGTTGACGACCCGGTCGGGTGGCGGGACGTGCGCTGCCGCGCTCATCGGCGTCACCCTCCTCGTTCTCGCGTCACCGGGGACCGGTGCTCGCGTCCGGCCCGGAACATTGGTACGTTCCGGTCTAGACCAATGATCTGATGGGGCAGGATGCTCCGCCACGCGGACGGGTGTCAACCACCGTTATCCGTTCGTGGCCCGCGGCGGCGTGCATGCCGACGAACGGCGTAGTACAGGTGGACACGCGGTTCGCGTCAGGTTGGGAACAAACAGTGATCAAGGAGACCGCGATGGCGGATGACAGGCCCGAGAAGATCCTCGCCGCGCTCGGCGGCACGGAGAACCTCACCGAGATCGAGGGCTGCATCACGCGGCTGCGCTGCGAGGTCGAGGACATGAGCCTCGTCGACGAAGCGGCGCTGAAGAAGGCGGGCGCGATGGGCGTGGTCAAGATGGGTTCCTCGGCCCTGCAAGTGATCGTCGGGCCGGAGGCGGACACGATCGCCAGCGACATCGAGGACCTGCTGTGAGCTTGGAGATCCTCAGCCCGGTCGCCGGGCACGTGGTGCCGATCACCGAGGTTCCGGACCCGGTGTTCGCGCAGGCCATGGTGGGTCCGGGCGTCGCGGTGCAGCCGGCGGGCGGCCGGTCGGACGCCGTCGCGCCGGTCGACGGCACGGTCGCGACGCTGCACCCGCACGCCTACGTCGTCGCGACCGAGGACGGCCAGGCCGTGCTGGTCCACCTCGGGATCGACACGGTCAAGGAGAAGGGCGAGGGCTTCACGCTGCACGTCGTCAAGGGCGAGCAGGTGCGGGCCGGCCAGCCGATCGTCAGCTGGGACCCGGAGGCGGTGACCGCGGCGGGCTACTCGGCGATCGTCCCGGTCGTCGCGCTGGACGCCTCGGCGGACGTGCTGTCCGGTTTGGACGCCGAGCGCGACGTCGCCGCGGGCGACCGGCTGTTCGGCTGGGACGCCTGAGGCGGCTTTGTCACAGGAAGGGCCCTTGTGGACAGTCGTCCCCAAGGGCCCTTCGTGCCGACCGGCCCGTCAGCCGGTGACGACCTTCCCGTTCTCGACCTTGACCGGCACCGACGGCAGCGGCTTGTTCGCCGGCCCCTGCTTGACCTCCCCGGTGAGCGCGTTGAAGACCGAGCCGTGGCACGGGCAGACGAGGTCGGCGCCCTTCGGGGCGACCGTGCAGCCCTGGTGCGTGCAGATGGCGCTGAAGGCGGCGCAGGCCGATTCGGACGTCCGGGCCACGATCACGTCGGAACCGTCCGGGGCCTTGGCGGCCTTCGCCTCCCCGACCGGGACGTCGGCGAGCGCGACCAGCGGGGTCCCGGCGGCGATCGGCGCCTGCGCGGTGCCCGACTTGGCGTCGTCCGAAGAACCGCAGGCGGAGAGCGCGAGGGCGCCCACGGCGGCACCGGCGACGGCGGCACCGGTGGTGAGGACGGTGCGGCGGGAGTGGGTTTCGGCAGTCATGCCCCACTAAACGAGATCGACACCCCATCGGTTCAATCCGCGGTGAACCGGATCGGTCCCTGTCTCGTGTATGTACCCGAGTGGGTGTGGAGTGGAGGATCGATCATGGTGAGTTGGGTTCTGCGCATCGTCGTGGCGGCCGCGTTGCTGGGCTCGGCGGGCGTGCACTACTTCCTGTGGACCGAGGACTACCCGGGCATCGTCGGGCCGTTGTTCCTGCTCGACGCGATCGGCGGCCTGGTCATCGCGATCGCGGTGCTGGCCTGGCGGCACTGGCTGCCGGCGCTGGGCGCGGTCGGGTTCGGGGTGCTGACGCTCGGCGCGTACGTCCTCGCCGCGACCGTCGGGTTCGCCGGGAACCAAGACCAGTTCAACAGCCAGCCGGAGTACTGGGGCGTGATCACCGAGGCGGTCTGCATCGTCGGTGGCCTGGCACTGATGTTCGTGAAGGACCGGCGCCGAGTCGCGGCCTGAGTTCGTGGGGGAAGTCGCCGAAGACGCGCTCATGCGCGCCTTGCACGAGGAACACGCGGGCGCGCTGTGGTCGTACGCGCTCCGCCTGACCTCCGGCGACCGGATCCGGGCCGAGGACGTCGTCCAGGAGACGCTGCTGCGCGCCTGGCGGTCGACGACGGTGCTGGACCAGTCGACGGGCTCGGCGCGGGCGTGGCTGTTCACCGTGGCGCGGCGCATCGCGATCGACGGCTGGCGCTCGGCGTCGGCCCGGTCGGAGGTGGTGACCGACCGGCCACCGGAGCGGGCCGTCGGCGACGGGACCGACCGCGCGGTGCAGGGCTGGCTGGTCGCCGAGGCGCTCGCCGAGCTGTCGGAGCGGCACCGCGAGGTGCTCGTGCTGTGTTACTTCCAGGGCTATTCCGTAGCGGACGCGGCCACCCGGCTGGGTGTGGCCGAAGGGACGGTCAAGTCCCGGACGCACTACGCGTTGCGCGCGCTGCGCCTGGTGCTCGAGGAGAGGGGGGTGACCCAGTGAGCGAGGACCCGTTCGCGACGTTCGACGCGGCGTACGTGCTCGGGGCGCTTTCCCCCGAGGACCGGCAGCGTTTCGAGCAGCACCTGCGGACGTGCGACCGGTGCGCGTCTTCGGTGCGGGACATGGCGGGGCTGCCCGGTCTGCTGGCCCGGGTCGACGCCCCGGCTGTGCTGCCGGACATGGGCCCGCCCCCGCCTCAGCTGCTGCCGACGGTGCTGCGCCGCGTCCGGCGCGGCCGCCGGATCCGGAACGCGGTGACGTCGATGTCGGCGGCGGTGGCGGTCTCGGCGTGCGTGGCGCTGGCGGTGGTGGCTTCGTGGCCTCCCGCGCCGCCGCCCCCTTCGGTGGCGATGACGGCGCTGGGCCAGTTCCCGGTCCAGGCGGACGCCCGCCTGGACGCGTTCGAGTGGGGCACGCAGGTCGACATGTCGTGCAGCTACACGGGCGGCCGCAGCGGCGGGGACTACGTCCTGGTGGCGATCTCGCGATCCGGGACGGAATCGCAGCTGGCGACGTGGAAGGCGGTCCCGGACAACACCGCGCGGATCGTGATCGGGACGGCGTTGAAGCGCACCGACCTGGCGGCGCTGGAGGTGCGCGGCGGGAGCGGGCGGGCGCTGCTCAGGTTGACTTTGTGACGGGGTGGTGGCTCGTCCGGGACGCAGGGGGTCCCGGACGAGCCACCTGGCTTCGCCCGCTCTTGTTCCAGGTACGCGAGCCGACCCTCCAGG
Organism: Amycolatopsis sp. NPDC051061; assembly: GCF_040682935.1. NCBI lineage: Bacteria > Bacillati > Actinomycetota > Actinomycetes > Pseudonocardiales > Pseudonocardiaceae > Amycolatopsis > Amycolatopsis sp. NPDC051061. The sequence goes on along the minus strand of NZ_JBFBBZ010000021.1, from coordinate 666 downwards.
TACGCGAGCTGACCGTCCAGGTACGCAAGCCGACCGTCCAGGTACGCAAGCCGACCCTCCAGGTACGTGAGCCGACCCTCCAGGTACGCGAGTTGACCCTGCAATCACGCGTGTCGACCCTCTGATCACGCGTGTCGGCTGTGCAGTCACGTGAGCCGACCCCGCGCCAGGTGCATATCCCGGCTCGTCGGTGCTCGTGCCGTCTCAACTCGCGGTTTGGCCCGCGCCTCGCCTGTCGCCCACAGGAGTGAAACCCGGCCCGGAACGTAGCGAACGGACCGTTCGCTACACCCGGCATTTGCCCTGCTCCACCCGGCCGCAGCACCCTGGATCCATGCCCCCGACGATGTTCGTCCTCACCACCGCGGCGGCCGCCGGAGCCGTCACCGCGCCACCCGCGGCGTGGGCCCTCGGCCGGGCCGGCGCCCCGATCCCGGTCCGGCGCGCCGCCGGGCTGGCCGCCGTCGGGGTCATCGTCGTCACCGCGCGCTGGCTGGCCGGCGGCTGGCCCGGCTGGTGGCTGCCGGTGCCGGTCGTGCTCACCGTCGTGGCCGTCCCGCTCGCGCTCGCCGACGTGCGTCACCTGCGCCTGCCCGACGTGCTCACCCTGCCCGCCTACCCCCTCGTCGGCGTCGCGATCGGCGCGGTGGCGCTGGGCGGTGGTGG
>NZ_JBFBBZ010000020.1:51165-178166 GCF_040682935.1 Amycolatopsis sp. NPDC051061 | reverse complement strand
CGGTACCCGCGCGGCACTACTGCCCAGCCGCTGCGGGCGATCCAATGATGTGCCCTTTCCCTTCTCTTCGGTGTTTCCTTCTTGCTGCGTACTGCTGTCGCGGTCATCACCGGCTGGAACCCTTTCCACCGATCGGCCCCAGCACGCGTAACACCGCGGGCCACTGCCCGGAACCCCTTGCGTTGATCGGTCCCGGCCACCTGGCTGTCTTCACTGCATACTGCGATCTATCCAACTACGGGTACTGCTGATACTGCGGACTACCTGACTACTGCGTACTACCTTGCTTCGCGGGCATTCGAACTCCGCCCACGTCCTGCACTGCTTCACTTCACCGGGACCGTTACCTCTGACTTCATCTTCACAACCCGGTCCCGGGCACTGCTTCGGTCACCAGCCGAGACCTGTTCACTGATTGGCCCCGTCCTGCCTGACCGCTTGTCTCACTTCGCGGGTAGTTACGTCCTCTCCCGCGCCTGCTTGACGTTGTCTCTCTCGGTACGAGGAGAACTCTACACACACCCGGCGCCGAATGTCTACTCCAGCCGCCGTAGATTTACTACGTGACCCGAACGAGGAAGGGCACCTCGCAGAGTCGCAGGTGAGCGCCCGGGTGGATGCCCACAGCACTCACCCGGACAGCGGAGGGCAGCGCGATGAGTGACCAGGTGGCCGGCGGCGGTGTCGGCGACGAACCCGCGCGACGGCGTCCGCAGGGGCCGGCACGACATTTCCGCCCGGCTGATCCGGCTCTTCGAGAAGTTCGGCTGGGCCACCGAAGTCCGCCGGCCGAGACCCGAACGCCCGGCCCGCGAACTCGACCCGGGCTGCACCCCCGCACCCCGCGGGTTCGGCAAGCTCGAACCCGGCCGGCCTGCTGAACCCCGCCTGCAAGCACCGCAGGACCACCCAGCCGACGGCAGCTGAGCCGAACGCAAGGTATCGTTCCCGGCGGCTCGAACTTGTTTAGCGCGCGCACGTGCGGGCATCTGTGTCGAGCAGTGATGAGCGGTCGCCCCCACTCCCGGCGACGCAGGATTGGGGAAGGACTTCGATGGCTATATCTCCGGCGGACGTCGACGCGGGCGCCCGCGCGACGTCGCGTAACGACTTCGGTGATCTGATTCGCCTCGTGCGGAATGAAGGCCTGCTTGATCGCCGTTACGGTTACTACGCGGTGAAAATCAGTCTCACCCTGCTCGCGCTGGTCGGCGGGTGCGTGGCGTTCGTGGTGCTGGGCGATTCGTGGTGGCAGCTGGCCACGGCGGTCTTCTTCGCGGTGATGTTCGCCCAGATCGCGTTCCTCGGCCACGATGCGGGACACAACCAGATCTTCCGCGGCGGACGAGCGAACGACCGCGCCGGCTATGCCTTCGGTGCCGTCGTCGGCATGAGCTACGGCTGGTGGATGGGCAAGCACAGCCGGCACCACGCCAATCCCAACCACGAAGGCGACGATCCCGACATCGACATCCCGCTGCTCGCCTTCACCCGGGGACAGTCGGCCGAGAAGAGCGGTTTCGTGCGCTGGACCTCGAAGCACCAGGCGGCGTTGTTCTTCCCGTTGCTGTTCCTCGAAGGACTGAGTCTGCATTGGTCGGGCATCCGTGCCGTGGCGCGCGGCGACATCAAAGCCCGGTGGCTGGAAGCGGTGTCGCTGTTCGTGCACTTCGGTGTCTACCTCGGTGCGGTGTTCGTGGTGTTGTCTCCGCCGGTGGCGGTCGCGTTCATCGCCGTGCACCAGGGACTGTGGGGTGTCTACATGGGCTGCTCGTTCGCGCCGGGCCACAAGGGCATGCCGACCTTCACCGACAAGACCAAGCTCGACTTCCTGCGCAAGCAGGTCCTCACCAGCCGCAACATCCGCGGCGGCCGGTGGGTCGACTTCACGCTCGGCGGGCTGAACTACCAGATCGAGCACCACCTGTTTCCCGCCATGCCGCGCGCCAACCTGCGCCGTGCGCAACCTCTGGTGCGTGAGTTCTGTGCCCGCCGCGGGATCGACTACGCCCAATGTGGACTGCTGAAGACCTACTACTACGTCCTGCAGCACCTGCACGACGTCAGCGCACCCCTCCGGACCGGTGGTTGAGGTGGTGTCCGGTTGGCTTGGGCGCTACCTCCGGAGGGTCTTGACCAGTGCGGCCACGTCGAGCTTCCGGGGCTTGGGCAGCCACGTCGGCTGGTCGGCGCCGCGCGGGGAGAGCACGTTCAGGTAGTGGTGCGGGGTCCGTGACAACGTGATGTTCTCCGTGACGCCCTGGTAGATCCCGAGCGGGGTGAGCGACGTGAACAGCTGCGGGTCGAGCAGTTCGTGCTCGCCGCCGCTGCCGACGGTCCGGCGGACGTAGTCCCAGTCGAAGAAGCCGAGCGTCACCGCCCACATCGCCGCGCGCGTCAGCGACACGTGCACGCGGTAGCTGCCGCCCTCGGTGGCGCGGCGAACCAACGCCGCCATGGCGCCGGTCGCGCCGAGCCAGGCGACCAGGTAGTCGTTGATGATCGACGTCGGCGGCAGCTTCGGCTCCTCCAGGCTGCCCTCCGCGGCGACCATGCCGGTCACCGTCCCGGCGACCTGGTCGAAGCCGACGCGCCGGGCCCAGGGGCCGGTCTCGCCGTGGCAGCTGGCCGTGACGTGGATCAGGCCGGGCCGGACGGCGAAGGCCTGTTCGGCGTCGACGCCGAGTTCGGTGAGCAGGCCGGGGCGGCGGTTGGCGTAGAAGATGTCGGCTTCGCGCAGCAGCGCGCGCAGCGTCGCTTGCCCGTCGGGGTCGCGGACGTCGAGACGGGTCGAGCGGACGCCGACGTTGGCCGTCGCGATCAGGGGGTCCTCTTCGAACTCCGTGGCGCGCCAGACGTTGAGCACGTCCGCGCCGAGGGAGGCCAGCGAGCGGCCGATGCCGGCACCGGCGATCACGTGCCCCATGCCGAGCGCGCGGATGCCGGACAGCGGGTGGGTGCCCCACTCCGGCAGCGGTTCGGGCTCGGTGTCGGCGACCTTCTCGATCTCGATCAGCGGCCGGGACGCGAGGTGGTCGAACACCGGCTCTTCGACGAACTCCTCGACGCTGCGGACCTTCGCGAAGACGATCCCGTGCTGCTCGCCGAGCGCTTCCAGCTCGTCGGCGCTGTGGCGGGCGATGGCGCGCCCGAGGGCTTCGGGGTTGTCGGCGCAGTCGAGGACGGCGAGCATCTTCGACTTCAGCCCGGAGTAGATGTTGACCGGGATGACACGGCGGCCGTCGCGGGTGGGGTAGAAGGCGAAGTGGGCGCCGATCGAGCGGTCGGACATGGCGGCGGGATAACCGTTGAGGGTCTCCCACTTCATCTCGGACGCCGGGGCGAGGCGGCGGATGGCCTGGCCGAGGTCGACGGTGATGGCCTGGCCGAGGCCGGTGCGCATCCGCCACAGCTTCGCGGCGATCACCGACTGCTGGGCCAGCGCGACCGCGGCGGCGCCGCCGATGCGCAGGGCGCTGGGCATCAGCGGGTCGCGCTTGAGGAACGTGACCGTTCCGCCGCTGTCTTCCGGCGTGAAGCCGAGCGGGTCGAGGATGGCGCGGAGTTCGGCGTGCGGGTCGAACGCGTCGTCGGTGGCGCGGTGGTGGACGGCCTCGAGCATGGCGGCGCGCAGGGCCTGTGGGTCGGTGGTTTCCACTGTGGGCTCTCCGGTCAGGGCAGCAGGGCGGTCGGGACGTCGACGTGGCGGGCGCGCAGGAACTCGCCGAGGGACTTGCCGATCTGGTCGAGGGCGAGGTTGGCGGAACCGCTGGGCGGGAAGTAGCCGCGCAGCACGAACGAGATGCCGTGCAGGTTCGGCTGTTCGTAGCGTTCGATGTCGACGGCCTCCGGGCAGCCGAGCAGCTCGCGGAGGCGGTCGGCGGTGAGGAATCCCGCGAGCCACGGCCACCCGGCTACGTCCCGTGACCACACGCCGAGGTTGGCGTTGGCGCCTTTGTCGCCGGTGCGCGCGTAGACGATCTGTCCGAAGGGGACGGTCGTGGTGGGACCGGAGGCTGTCGTGGGGCTCGCAGGGGTTTCGGGCTGGCCGGTGAAGAGGACGGTGTCCGGTGGGGGAGCGATGTCCAGCACCCGGCCGTCGGGCAGGTGGACCTGGTGGTGGAGGTCGGCCTGGCGCACGAGCCCGGGCCAGTAGTCGATCCGCGGCCGGCCGCCCATCGAGTACATCTGGGTCATGTCGATGTAGAAGCCGGGGATGCTGCCCAGGCCGTAGGAGCAGAACTGGTTCAGGAACCCGGACACCGTCTTCTGGTCCGATGCGGCGACGGCGAGCTGGACCGCGACGGTGGCCTGCCACTGGGTTTTCGGGTCGGGGACGGGCTGCCCGCAGACGAAGAAGTGCAGCTCGTCGACCGGGTGATCCTGGCGCGTCCGCTCGGCCTGGGCCTTGAGCACGTCGATCTTGGCGTCGACGTCGAGGCCGGTGGGGAAGAGCCAGGTCGCGCCGCGGTAACCGCGCTGGAAGTTGACGCCGACCTTGGTCGTCCGGGACGCGGCGCTGCCACGGGCGCCGGTGACGCGCACGCGGTCCGGGCCGTTCTGGGCCAGCGTGATCGAGTCGGTGTGCCAGGTGACGTCCGGGTTGAGGTAGCGCGGGCCCTGGATCTCGTACATCAGCTGCGCGGTGACGGTGTCGACGGTGACCGCGCCGCCGTCGCCGGCTCGTTTGGTGATGACGAAGCTGCCGTCGTCGGCGACCTCGGCGATGGGGAAGCCGGGCAGGGTGTTGTCGGCGATCCCGGTGAAGCCGGCGAAGTTCCCGCCGGTGGCCTGCGGCCCGCATTCGATGATGTGCGCGGCGGCGGTCGCGCCGGCGATGCGGTCGAGGTCCTCGCGCTCCCAGCTGTGCCACCACGCGGCCGGTCCAGTGACGAGGGAGGCGTCGGCGACGCGGCCGGTGATGACGATGTCGGCGCCTTCGTCGAGGGCGGTCTTGATGCCCCAGCCGCCGAGGTAGGCGTTGACCGCCAGCAGCTCGACGGGATCGATCTCCAGCGCGGCGCCGGTTTCGAGGTGGTTCAGCTGGCCGTCGGCGATCAGGTCCTTCGCGGTGTCGGTGAGGTCGTCCCCGGTCACGTACGCAACCTTCAAGTCGAGGCGTTGGTCGGTCACTTCGGCGCGGATCGCCTCGGCGAGACCCGCCGGGTGGTAGATGCCGGCGTTGGTCACGACCTTGATCCCCTTCTCCGCGATCGCGGGCAACTGGGGACGCAACTGGCGGAGGAAGAACTCGCTGAAGAATTCGCGCCGGGCCTCGCGGTTGCCGTGGAAACCGGCGACCACCATCGACATCGTGATCTCGGCCATCGAGTCGCCGATCACGACGTCCACCGGATCGCCTTGCACGGCTTCTTCGAACGCGGAGAACCGGTCGCCCATCGCGCCGGAGAAGTTCGCGATCCGGACGGGATGCCCCATGTCGGCCACCTCATTTCATTGACACCTGTCGCCGAAATCGACGCTACTGCTATCGTTGACACGTGTCAACGAACGAGGCTCTCCGGGCACCGGCCCGCACCGGCAGCGCCGATCCCCGCGCCGCGCGGGTGCGCGACCAGCTGCGGCGAGCCGCGTTCGACCTGATCGAGGAACGGCGGGTGGAGCGGATTTCGGTCAGCGACATCACCCAGCGCGCGGGCGTCAGCAGGCAGGTCTTCTACCAGCACTTTCGTGACCGTGACGACGCTGTCGCCCAGGCGGTGGCGGCTTCGTTCCGGGAGCTCGCCCCGGACGCCGAGGCGGAAGACCCGCGCGCGGTGATCCACCGGTTGTGCGACTTCGCCGCCCGACACGCGGATCTCTACCGCAACCTCTACCCGAGCGCGGCGTCCCAGCAGACGGCGAACGCCTACCGCGACCTGCTGCACCCCGCGTGTCTCCGGCTCGTCGAACACCTGCCGGAGCCGTCGACGCTGGCCGACTTCGTCCTGGGCGGCATCATCGAAGTGGTTCGGCTTCCGGCCGAAGGGCCGGACACCCCGGCCACGACCGAGTCCCTGCGTCGCCGAGTCGACGCCTGCCTGGACGTCTTCGGTGGGAGCCGACGCACCTTCACCTGAAAGCCTTCAGGTGGAGCTGCCGAACCGAACTCTGCGTCAGCCGGAGGCGCGCGCTGCCGCCGCGTTGAGCAGCTCGGTGGCCGTCGCGCAGGCCTCGTCGGTGATGATGTGGTCGGCGCCGGGGTCGATGCGCAGGTCCACCTGCGCTCCGGCCTGCCGCAACAGCGCGGCCGTCTCGTCGACCCGGTGCCGGGGGACCCACGGGTCGTCCTCGATGCTCCGCAGCACCACGGGAACTCCGCTCAGGGCCTGGCCGCCCGGCACCGGCGGCGCCGTGCCGAGGTAGCCGCCGGTGAACAGGACGAGCCCGGCCAGCGGGCGCGGGGCGCTCAGCACCAGGTGCGACAGCAGGCAAGCGCCTTGGGAAAAGCCCCACAGCACCACACGTTCACCGTCGAAACCGGCCTCGGCGAGCCGGGCGAGGGACGCTTCCAGCACCTGCACCGACCGGTCCAGCGCCGGCTGGTTGCGCTCGACCGGCTCCAGGAACGACAGCGGGTACCACGTGTTGTCCTCGGCTTCCGGCGCGAAGAACCGTGCTGACGCCGTAGCGAACCGGTGAGCCGTCGCCTGCATGAAGGCCGGGTCCTGACCGCGGCCGTGCACGGCGAGCACGGCCAGTGCGGCCCGGTCCGCCGGGGCGCCCCACTCGACGAGGAAAGGGGTCACGTCATCACCGCCTGCTCGTCGAGCGGCACGGGCGGTGGACCGCGCGGCCAGGTCCTCGGGCATCAGGGTGTGTCCTGCAGGTCGAGGAACACCCACCGCGCGCCGGGTGCCAGGCCGCTGAGCAGCTTGCCGCAGTTCTGCAGCACGACCGGGCTGGAGGTGATGTGCTGGGTGCCGGCGTGCAGGTCGCGGAAGAACCGTTGCAGGACACCGTGGCGAAGGGCCGCTGTCGCGGCCCATTTGTAGACGGTCTGGCCCACGGCGTGCACCGACCACGTGGTGTTGTTGAGCATCAGCCGCGTCAGCGTCTCCTGCTCGGTGTCCAGCGGCTCGCCGCGGTCCAGGGTGGCTTCGTTCCCGGCCCAGACGTCCATCGCCCACGCCTGCGCCGCGCGCAGTTTCGCCTCGGCCTGGGCGTACTCGGCGTAGAACTGCTGCGTGTCGACCGACGCGCCTGGGCTGCCGGTCTTCTTGGCCGCCAGCACTTTCATCTCGTCGAGCATCCGGCGGCCGACCCCGAGCGCCCACCCGGTGTGGCAGACGCCGGCCATGTTCGCCAGCCCCATGCGGTAGATCGCGCCGCCGTGCCGGACCTCGGTGGTCGCGATGCCGTACACGTGGCTCTCCGGCACGAAAACGTCCTCGCACACGTAGTCGTGGCTGCTGGTCGCCCGCAGGCCCATGACGTCCCAGTTGTCGATCACGGTGGCCTGTTCCTTGGGCAGCGTGAAGACCAGCGCCTCGCCGGTCTCCGCGCAGAGCGCCGCGGTGTGGATGTGGGTCGCCATCGAGATCCCGGACGCGAAGTGCCAGTGCCCGCTGATGCGGTAGCCGCCGTCCACCCGCACGGCCGTGCCGAGTTTGGTGCCCTGGCCGGCGATGAGCGCGTGGTCGCCGTGACCGGCGTCCGGGTACAGGTCCGCGGCCGCATCCGGACCGAGGTAGGCGCCCGTCGTACCGGTGACCATCTGCACGGCCATGAAGGCCCAGCCCACCGAAGCGTCCGCATAGGACAGTTTGGCGATCGTGTCGATCACCTGGCGTGGCGAGAATTCGTAGCCGCCGAGTTCGCGGGGGATGCCGACCTTGAACGCGCCGGTGCCGTGCAGGGCCTTGGCGGGTTCGTCGGGGACGCGGCCGAGGACCTCGCCCTGCTCGGCGTTTTCCTCGATGACCGGCGTGATGGCGTCGAGCCGTGCCATGAGCGCGTCGAATTCGGCGCTGACGTGCAGCTGGTTCATGATGTCCGTCCTCGGATGGGCAGGGTGGTCAGGATCCAGTCGATGACGGGTTTCACGGTCTCGTCGGAGTTCGCCTCGAAGATCAGGCCGTGGCCGTTGCCGGTGATGCCGAAGTCCGGCAGGTGCAGCTGCCGGGCGCGGGCCCCCGCGGTGTTCAGGAACTCGACGATCTGCGGGGCGAACCCGGCGAAGGCCGACGCGCCGCCGGTCACCACCGCGACCGGCTTGCCCGCCAGCGCCGGGATGCGCCGCCCGCCGACCGCGGCCGGGTCGTCGGCCGGTGGATCGTAGGTGATCTCGGCGCTGGTGAGGCCCCAGGTCAGCGTGCCGAGTCCGGGGAACCGGGCGAACGGGGGACCCATCGGTTCGATCGCCGCGATCGCCGCGACCCGGTCCGGCCGCGCGTCCGCGGTCAGCCAGCCGACCGGACCGCCCGCCGAATGGGTCACCAGCACGGCTTCGCCCACGATGTCGAGCAGCCTGCCCAGCCGGTCCGCGTCCAGGCGTTGCGATTCGGCCAGGTCGGCGGGCAGTGGTCCCATCGGGCAGAGGAGCTGGTCGACGTGCTCCGGCCCGTAGGTCCACTGGGTCTGCTCCTCACGCGCTTCCTCGGGGAGGAAGAGCGCTCGCGCCGCTTCGTACGGGAACGGCGGGCCCATCGGGCCGACGACGTCGGGGTGGTACGGGGAGCGTCCGTGCCCGCAGCGGTCGACGACGTAGACCGCGAAGCCCGCTTCGACGAACCGGGTCGCCCATCCCGGCCTGCCGTCGGGGGTGCCGGTCCAGTCGGTGCCCTGCCCGCCGCCGCCGTGCACGAGCACGAGCGGGAGGGGATGAGCCTCTCCCGGTGGCGCTTCCCACTGCACGAACAGCGGCGCCCGCTGCGCCGTCCCGTGCTCGGTGCGCATTCGCTCGCCGGGTACCCAGAACTGCCCGCGCCGGACGGTGATTTCGTGTCCGCCGGCCACGTGCGGAGCTGTCATGGTTGCCGCCCTCAGATGTCGATCGGTTCCAGCCGGCCCAGGATTTCGTCGCGGCGGTGTTCGAACTGTTCCGGCAGCTGGAAGCGGGTGCCGAGTTCGTGCGGGGACTCGTCGCAGGTCCAGCCGCCGTCGGCGTGGGTGACCGCGAGCTCGAACAGCGCGCCGCTCGGGGTGCGCACGTAGACGCTCTTGAAGTACTTGCGGTCCTTCAGCTCCGAGATGTCGGTGTAGCCGCGCCCTTCGATCTCGAACTTCAGCGCGTCCTGGTTCTCCAGGGTGGCGGCGTTCCACGCGAAGTGGTGGTAGGTGCCGGCGCCGTAGCTCCAGGTGCCCTGGTCGTCGGTGCGGTTGACGGTGATCTCGAGGTGGTTGCCGTGCTTGGCGTCGCCGATCCGCAGCCCGATGACGTCGCCCTCCTCGGCGAGGCCGTCCTGGGCGAAGAACGACTCGCCGGCGAACTCCACCATGCGGTCGGGCGTGGCCATGTGCACGCCCACGCCGTGGATGCCGTGGATCGCGTGCTCCGGCGGCACCCCGTGACCGGGGTGGCCCACTCGCTCGTCGCCGCTGTTGCCGACGAGCAGGTACTCGATGCCCGACGGGTGCCGGAACGCGAGCCGGCGCTTGCCGAACCGTTCGACGTCGGTGACCTCGACGCCGTGTTCGGTCAGCCTGCCGTGCCAGAAGTCGAGCGAGTGCTCCGGGACCGACAGCAGGACCTCGCGAGCCTGGTTGGTGCCGCGCTTGCCGAAGAACCCGGCCTGCGCCCACGGAAAGGTCGTGACCACGCTCGACGGGTCGCCCGCGGCGTTGGAGTAGTACAGGTGGTAGATCGGCAGGGAGCCGTCGAACAGGACGGTGCGCTTGATGAAGCGCATGCCGAGGATCTTGACGTGGAAGTCGACGTCTTCCTGGGCGTCCGCGACGGAAAGCGTCACGTGGTGCGAACCGTGCACGTAGGTCATGGGTGGCTCCTCCACACTGAGATGTCCGCCGAGGCGAACTGTAGGAACGCGGCGGGCCGGCGTGTGGCGCGAGAGCGCACGGCGATGTCGAACCAGCGCACTGGTCTGCGGCGGGGGCTCTGGGTACCGTGTGCTGAACGACCCGTGGAGATGACGATGACGTCATTCACATCGCTACCGGGACAGTTCACCGGCGTGGCGCCGCGACCGATCACGCTCACGTCGTGGGCGGACGCCGTCCGGCGCAGTGTGCTGAGCTTCGAGTTCGACTGCGACCGGCCCGACACGTTCACCGGCCGGGTCCGGGACCGCCACCTGCACGGCGTCAGCTTCGTCGACATGGCCTCCGGACGGCATGCGGCCTATCGCGACCACCGTACGATCCGCCCCGCCGACGCCGGGTTCTACGTGCTCACCCTCCAACTCGCCGGTGACATCCGCATCGCCCAGGACGGCCGCGTCGCCGCGCTCAAGCCCGGACTGTTCGCTTTGTACGACTCGGGCAAACCGGCCACGCTGACCGTCGGCGACGGCTACCGCTCCACCTGCATCCGGTTCCCCAAGACCGCGATCACCCCCCGCGAGGACGATCCGCTGGCCGAGATCACCGCGACGCCGTTCGCCTGCGCACCGGGACTCACCGACACCGTGTGGAGCACGGTGGTCAGCGTCAACCGCAACCTCGAGTCGCTCGGCCCGCACGGGCCCACCGCCGTCCGGTCCCTGATGACCCTCGTCGGCACGATGCTGCGCGGCGAACTCGGGCACCACGTCCCCGTGCGGTCGCCGCACGAGGAACTGCTCGAACGGATCCTCGGCCACATCGACGCCCACCTGTCCGACCCCGATCTCGGCCCCGGCCCGATCGCGGCCGCGCACTTCCTCTCACCGCGGGCCTTGCACACGCTGTTCGAGCGAACCGGCACCACGGTGTCCCGCTGCATCCGCGAGCGGCGCCTCGACCGCTGCCGGCTCGACCTGGCCGACCCGGCCCTCGCGCACGTGCCGGCGTCCGCCATCGCCGCACGGTGGGGATTCTCCGGCGCGTCCCACTTCGGGCAGGTGTTCAAGCGGGAGACCGGAGTGACGCCCGCGGAATTCCGCAGGCAGGAGTCGGCCGGGCCGGGCCACGAGTTCAGGCCGGGTTCGCCGGCGCCGCGCGTGCGGTAAGGCGCATTTACGGAACCTGACCGGTGATCGGCTCCGCTACTCGAACACTCCGTAGCCCGGGACGGCGTGGGCCCGGACGCCGGCCATGTCGAGCTCCACGCCGATGCCGGGCGTGTCGGGAAGCGTGATGTAGCCGTCCTTGACGATCGAGCCGCTCCCGTCGGGGGCGTGGACGTAGCTGTCCCACACCGCGCGCTCCTCGAGGGCGTGCCATTCCTGGACGAGGAAGTTGGGGATCGCTCCGCACTGGTGCGACGTGGCCATCGTGCCCAGCGGCGTCGACACCAGGTGCGGGGCGAACGGGATGTAGTGCAGCTCCGCGAGGTTGGCGATCTTCTTGGCCTCGGCGAGGCCGCCGCACTTCGGCACGTCCGGCTCGATGACGTCCACGGCGCCGCGTTCGAGCAGTTCGCGGAATCCCCAACGCAGGTAGAGGTTTTCGCCCGCGCAGATCGGCGTGCGGGTCTGCTCGCGCACCCGTACCAGCGCGTCGATGTTCTCCGCCGGCAGCGGCTCCTCGAGCCACATCAGGTGGAACGGCTCGAGCTCCCACGAGATCCGGCACGCGCTCGGCACGTCGTAGCGGGCGTGCAGGTCGATGGCCAGGTCGACGTCCGGTCCGATCGCTTCCCGGACAGCGGCCACGCGCTCGACCATCGAGCGCAGCTCGGCGGAGTTGATCGTGTGGTTGAAATCGTCGAACTTGGCCGGGTGGCGCAGATTGTCGATGTCGAACTTGATGGCGGTGAAGCCCTCGGCGACCATCCGCTGGGCCCGGTCGACGCACCCGGCGATCGAGCCCGCCGGGTCGTCGCCGTCGCCGCAGTCGGCGTAGAGGCGGATCCGGTCGCGGAACTTCCCGCCGAGCAGCCGGTAGACCGGCTGACCCGCGGCCTTGCCCGCGAGGTCCCACAGTGCGAGTTCGATCCCGGACAGGGCGATCACGAACACCCCGCTCTGCGCACCCGCGAAGACCTTGCTGCGGCGCAGTTTCTCCCAGCACCGTTCGACGTTGCGCGGGTCCTCGCCGATCAGGAGCGGCGTCAGGGACTCGATCATCCCGACCACGGCACCCGCGCCGGCGTCGGGATTGGCCTCGCCGAACCCGCTGAGGCCCTCGTCGGTGTCGATCCGCACCAGCGTGGCCTGACCGTGGTAGGCCACCACCGCCGTCGTGACGTTCACGATCCGCATTGCTCTCCCGCCGCTGAGTAGTGCCGGTGAAAGGTCTGTCGCGAAGTCCAACTTGTCCTATAAGCTGATGACATGCCAAGGAGACAAGAGTCTCCGGACGCTGTCAAGGTCCGGACTCTTCCGGTGCAGGTGGCGGCCCACCTGACCCGGCGCATCGTCGGCGGCGAATTCGAAGACGGCCGGGCCCCGTCGGAACTCGACATCTCCCAGGAGTTCGGGGTGTCCCGTGTGGTGGCGCGCGAGACGCTCAAGATCCTCGCCTCGCTCGACATCGTCGACGTCGCGCAGGGCCGCCGCGTCGTCGTTCGCCCCCGCGCCGAGTGGGACTACCTGAGCCCGTTGCTGATCGAGTGGCTGCCCACGGAGATCGTCGACGAGCTGCTGCAGGAGCTGCACCGGACGCGCGCGCTGCTCGAGCCCGAGCTCGCCGCGATGGCCGCGGCCAGCATCACCGACGAGGCGCTGGCCCGGCTCGGGGAGGAGATCGAGCGCATGGCGGCACTCGAGGCGGATCCCGACGCCTACCTCGAGGTCGACCACGAATTCCACATGGAGATCTGCCGGGCGGCCGACAACCGCATCCTCGACCGGATCATGTACTCCGCCCGCTGGCTCGGCACGGCCAGCCGGCGCGTCACCAACGAGGCGCCGGCCGGGCTGCGCCGCGCCACCGCCCAGCACACGGAGATCTACGAGGCGCTCGTGGCGCGCGACCCGGCAGCGGCCCGCGCGGCGATGCGCAACCACCTGAGCAACAACTACTCCACGCTCCTCGCGGAGAAGGGGCAGCGAAGCAAGCGGGCCGCCAAGCGGCGTTGAAGCACTGCACGACCGAGTTCCGGAACCCATGACGAGGACGGACGAGGCATGGCAGCATCGGCGATCCCACCGATCCGGTTGGGCCTGATCGGCACCGGGCTCGCGGTCGAGAAGCTGCACTGGCCGGCGTTGCGCACCCTCGCCGACCGGTACGTCGTCACGGCGTTCACCGACCCCTCCGCGGACCAGCGCAAGCGGTTCACCGGCTACAGCGGAACCGATCCGACCTCGGCCACCGCCGACCGAACCGCGCTGCTCGCCCGCGACGACGTTGACGCCGTGCTGATCTCGGTGCCGATCCCGCACTTGTACGAGGTGGCGTGCGACGCGCTCGCAGCGGGCAAGGACGTGTTCTGCGAGAAGCCGGCCGGTGCCGACGCGGAGCAGGCCGCGGCCTTCCTCGCCCTGGCGGCCGAGCACCCGGACCGCACTTTCATGGTGGGGGAGAACTACTTCTACCGCGACGACTTGCGCTACGCTCGCGCCCTGCTCGACAGCGGCGCGATCGGCCGCCCGCACCTGATGGCGTGGCGGCACGCCGGCCAGTCGGTGCCCCGGGCGGGTGGGTTCACCGGCACGCCGTGGCGGCAGCGTCCGCAGTACCGCGGTGGCGTGCACCTCGACTTCGGCGTGCACCACATCGCCCAGATCCGGTTGCTCTGCGGCGACGTCGCGCGGGTGCACGGCGCCGTGCAGGCGGCCAACAGCACGATCGACGCACCGTCGGACCTCGCGCTCAACCTCGTCTTCACCGGAGGCGCCATCGGCAACTACACCGCGTCCTTCCCCGAAATCCCGGTGCCGCCCGAACCGAACGAGATGCGGCTGTACGGCACCGAGGGCGTGCTCGTGCTCGCCGGATCCGAGTCGGAGCGCCGCGTGACGCGCAGCAGCTCCGACGCCACCACCCACACGACAGTCTTCCGCGGTAGCGACAACGGCTACCGCGCGGAGCTCGTCGACTTCGCCGACGCCGTGCAGTTCGGCGGGCGGCCGGTCGGCAGCGTCGCGCAGAGCGTGGCCAACGCGATGGTCGTCCAGCGGGCGTTCGACTCCGCGGAACAGGCGGCCGCACTGGCGCTCGACCCCGTGCCCGGCGCGGGCCCGGTACCGCTGTGGCGGCCCCGTGGCTCGGCCGGGCTCTTCGACGGGCTGCCAGGACAACGCATCAGCAGTACGGCGTCCTTCGCCGCATGAACGACCCCAGCTTGTGAAGACTCGCAGCGCGGCACTCGCTTCGCTGCCCCGCCGGTTGCAACGTCGCCCCGTCGGTATGAGGAGTTGTCATGGAAGAGAAAACGGACCTGTCGAGGCGCACCTTCCTCGGGGTGAGTGCGCTGGGCGTGCTCAGTCTCGCCGGGTGCGGGAGCGGCCCCGCGCCCGCGCCGCAGGTCGATGTCCAGGTACCCCAGGCCCTGCTCGACCAGGCGGCCGCGCTGCGCGGCGGATCGGTGGGAATGCTCTCGCAAAAGCTGTACTCCGAAGCCGCCAACAAGGCATTGGACCAGTCGCTGCAGGTGTTCGCGCAGGCCACCGGCACCACCGTCCGCAACGACCTGGTCTCCGGCGACGCCGGCGACATGGTCGCGAAGATGGACGCCGAGGTGAAGGCGGGTACCAACCGCGACCTGGCCTTCATGAGCGACCGGCGGTTCGTCGGCCAGCTCCACAACCTCGGCGCCCTCACCGACGTCACCGATGTCGTCAACGAGATGAAAGCGCTTTACGGGGAGCCCGCGACCGAGGCGGCCGACTACTGCGTGTTCGACGGGCGCTGGTTCGCGATCCCCTACCACTTCATCGCGACCGGGATGTACCTGCGCAAGGACTGGTACCAGGAGAAGGGGCTCCCGCTCAAGCCCTACTACTCGTGGGAAGAGCTGCGCGACAACGCATTAACGGTCTCCGACCCGGCGAAGCGGCGCTTCGGCTGGGGGCTCACGGTGAACCGCTCCGGCGACGCCAACGGCTTCATCCAGAACGTCATCGACACCTACGGCGGGGCGATCGCGGACAACACCGGCACGAAGGTGGTGTTCAACTCGCCGGAGACCGTCGAAGCCGTCACGTTCATCGGTGACATCTACACGAACCCGAAGTACCAGCCGATGCTGCCGCCCGGGATCGGCAGCTGGACCGACTCGAGCAACAACGAGAACTGGCTGGCCCAGATCCTGGGGCTCACGCTCAACCAGTTCAGCGTCTACGCCGACTCGAAGACCAAGAAGAACCCGGTCTACGCCAACACGCACGTGTTCAACGGCGCGACCGGGCCGGCGCTCGACCGGCCGCTCGCGTACGGCGAGTCCAACTCGTTCGTCGTGTTCAAGGGGGCGAAGAACCCCGACCTCGCCAAGCTGGTGGCGAAGTTCATGGTCGGCGGGACCGCGCTGCTCGGGGTCGCGAAGGGAGCACCGTGCCTGGTCAATCCCTCATGGGACAAGGTGTGGGACTCCGACCCGTACTACACGAGCGGTGACCCGGCCTTCCCCGCGTTGCGGGAGCAGACCCGCGCGCAGCTCCCGGTGACCACCAAGACCGGCTACGCGTTCCCCCAGGCCCCGAGCCCCGGCGAGCAGGCCGCCCTCGCCGCCTACCTGCTGACCGACATGATGCAGTCGGTCATCCAGGGCACCCGGCCGGCCGACGCCGTCGCCGCGACCCACGGCCGGATCGTCCAGATCTTCGAGCAGCAGGGCTATCGGCAGTGACCCTCCTCCGTCCGCGCTCGGCGCCGCCCCGTCCGGCGCCGGGCGCGTCCTCCTCGCTGACGCGAACGCAGCGGCGGCTCGGCCGGGACTGGCGTCTCGCCGCGCTGTTCATCGGGCCGACACTGGTGCTGGTCGCCGGCCTGATCCTGGTCCCGATCGTCAGCTCGATCTTCACCAGTGCCACGGAACGCCACGGCGCCGAGACGGTTTTCGTCGGGCTGGACAACTACACCGCGCTCATCCACGACGCCTTGTTCCACCAGGGTGTGCTCAACTCGTTCGTCTTCACCGCGTACGCCGAGATCTTCAAGGTGACCTTCGGCCTGATCGCGGCGTTGATGCTGCACCACCTGCGCCGCGGCAAGGCGATCATCGCCGGGGTGATCCTGCTGCCGTGGGTGATCCCGACGGTCGTCACGGCCTTCACCTGGCGGTCGTTGCTCGACCCGATCTTCGGCAGCGTCAACGTCCTGCTCACCGACTCCGGCATCGGGCCCGCACTGGCTTCGCTGGGGCTCGTCGACAAGTGGCCCGCGGAATGGCTGTCCGATCCCGCGCTCGCGATGCCGGCGGTCATCCTGGTCAACGTCTGGAAGGGCATCCCGTTCTTCACGGTGACGTTCCTCGCCGGGCTCAAGGCCATCGACCGCGGTCTCCACGAGGCGGCGATGGTGGACGGCGCCTCGCCGTGGCAGCGCTTCGTGCACATCACGCTGCCGGGACTGCGCCCCGTCATGATCGTGACGGTGCTGCTGTCGTCGATCTGGACGTTCAACAACTTCGACCTGATCTGGCTGATGACCCAGGGCGGACCGGGGGACGCCACCGCGCCGTACGTGATGGTGGCCTACTCGAAGGCCATCCAGCAGCTGCAGCTGGGCGCGGGCGCCGCGGTCACGCTGGTGATGCTGCCGATCATCGCCATCCTCGTGGTGCTCCTCGTGCGGATGATGCGCCGCAGCGACCTGCCGGGCGCGAGCGACCTGGGGCGGGGCAGATCACTGACTCCCGCTCAGCGCAAGGCGCTGCCGTGGGTGATCGTCGTGGGCTCGGTGCTCGTGCTGGTCTGGGCGTCGCCGCACATCGTCTGGAAGGCCGCGCTCGTGCTGGGCGTGTTCGTGGTGCTCACGGCCGCCGTCGGACGGGTCGTCTCCGTGCTCGCCACGCGGGGCAACCGCCTGGCCGCACGCCTGGTCGGCGGCGTCGGTTCGGGGGTCGCGCTGGTGGGCCTGCTGGGTTTCGTGCTCGCCCCGATCTACTGGATGACGATCACGGCCTTCAAGTCCGACGACCAGATCGTCGCGCGCACCGACGACCTCTGGCCGACCCCGTGGAGCACCGAGCAGTTCACCAACCTGTTCACCGGCCGGGCGTTCGGCACCTGGTACGTCAACACGATCCTGGTGTCGGTGGCGTCCACCGTGATCGCCCTGGTCTGCGCGGCGCTGGCCGGTTATGCCCTGGCGCGGTTGAAGTTCCGGGGTTCGGAGAGCTTCACGGTGACGATCCTGCTCACCTACGTGATGCCGGGCGCGTTGCTGTTCATCCCGCTGTACCAGCTGATGAGCGGGATCGGGCTCAACGACTCGTTGTGGTCGCTCGTGCTCGCCTACCCCACGTTCACCCTGCCGTTCGCGACGTGGCTGCTCGTCGGCTACTTCAAGTCGATCCCGGCCGACCTCGAGGAGGCCGCGCTGGTCGACGGCTGCACGCGGTTCGGGGCCTTCGTCCGGATCGTGCTGCCGCTGGCCAAGCCGGGCCTGCTCGCGGTCGCGCTGTTCACGCTCACCAACGCGTGGAACGAGTTCCTGTTCGCCTTCGTGTTCATCACCAAGGACGACTACAAGACGCTGCCCGTCGGCATGCAGTCGATGATCTTCGGCGACGTCGTGCCGCAGGGGCAGCTGGCCGCGGCCTCGCTGCTGGTCAGCATCCCGGTCGTGCTCATGTACGGGTTCGGGCAGCGGTTCCTGACCGAGGGCCTCACCGCGGGGGCGGTGAAGGGATGAGCGAGATCACGGAGGAGCACGTCGCGACGGCGTCGCGGCCCAGCGACCTGCGGATCACCGACCTGCGGGTGGCCAACTTGACCGGCGTGCCGTTCCGCTCGTCGATCATCCGGATCGACACCAACCAAGGGCTGGCCGGCTACGGGGAGGTGCGCGACGGGGCCAGCGCCACCTACGCGCTCGTGCTCAAGAGCCGGCTCGTCGGGGAAAATCCTTGCAACGTCGACAAGATCTTCCGCAAGATCAAGCAGTTCGGGTTCCACGGCCGCCAGGGCGGCGGGGTCTCCGGCGTCGAGATGGCGCTGATGGACCTGGCCGGCAAGGCGTACGGTGTGCCCGCGTACGCGCTGATCGGGGGCCGGTTCCGGGACGAGATCCGCTGCTACGCGGACACGCCGTCGCTGTCGGACCCGCAGGCGATGGGCGCCCGGCTGCTGGAGCGCAAGCGGCGCGGGTTCACGATGCTGAAGATGGACGTGGGCGTCGACCTGCTGTGGGACGTGCCGGGAGCGCTGATCGCGCCGCCGGGTGCCCGCGCGGACGTGACGACGATGCATCCGTTCACCGGCATCCAGGTCACCGCGAAGGGCGTCGACCATCTGGCGTCCTATGTGGACGTAGTCCGCTCTGTCGTCGGCTACGACATCGCGCTCGCCGCTGACCACTTCGGACACATCGCGCTCGACTCCGGCATCCGGATCGGCCGCGCGCTGGAGCCGTTCACCCTGGCGTGGATCGAGGACCTGATCCCGTGGCAGCTGACCGGCCAGTGGCGCCGGCTCACCGAGGCCGTCGCCGTCCCGACGTGCACGGGGGAGGACATCTACCTGCTCGACGGCTTCCGGCCGCTGCTGGACGCCGGCGCCATCCGCGTCGTGCACCCCGACCCCGCGACGGCGGGCGGGATCGCGGAGACCAAGCGGCTCGGCGACTACGCGCAGGAGCGCGGGATCGCGATGGCGCTGCACCTGGCGGCGTCGCCGATCGCGACGATGGCGTGCGTGCACCTGGCCGCCGCCACGGAGAACTTCCTCGCCCTCGAACACCACGCGGCCGAGGTGGAGTTCTGGAGCGACCTCGTCACCGACCTGCCGCGCCCGCTGATCCAGGGCGGCCACATCACGGTGCCGGACACGCCGGGACTGGGGTTCGGCGACCTCGACGAGGAGCTGCTGCGCCGCCACCTCGACCCGCGCGATCCGGTGTTCTTCGCCGAGACGACGCACTGGGACTCCGAATCGAGCCACGACCGGCTGTGGAGCTAGGCGCGGCCCCGCCCGGCGCGCCACCGCTCGTACTCGGGCCGGGCCTCGTCCGACAGCGGGTAATACAGCCGCATGTCGCCGCCCTCGGCCAGCCGGATCCGGGAGAACTCTTCCCATTCCGCGTGCTCCTGAGCGTGGGCAACCAGGGCGGGTGCGAGCTTGACCGGCACCACGACCGCCCCGTCGTCGTCGGCGACGACGATGTCGCCCGGCTCGACGAGCGTGCCACCGCACGCCACCGGCACGTTGACGGCGGCGGGGACGATGCCGGTCTGGGTGTGGAAGTTCGGGGTGGCGCCCCGGATCCACAGCCCGAGGCCGAGCTGCTTGGCCTCGCCGGTGTCGCGCAGGCATCCGTCGACCACGACACCGGCACCGCCTCGGCCCTTGAAGAAGGTCAGCATCATCTCGCCGAACACGCCGCTCTCCATGTCGCCGCGCGCGTCGACGACGATCATGTCGCCGGGCTGGGCGTGGTACATGACGTGCCGGTGCAGCTGTTTCTCCGGTTCTTCGTACTCGTCGACGGGGTAGAGGTCCTCCCGCTTCGGCAGGAACTGCAGCGTCAGCGCCGGGCCGGCCACGCGCACGCCGGGGGTCACCGAAACCGGGCCGCGGATGAACGCGCTGCGGATGCCCATGCGGCTGAGCTCGCCGCTGGCGGTCGCGCTGCCGATGGCCGCGAGGGCCGCGCTGAGCTCGGCGGGCGGGCGAACGATGTCGTGCGTCTCGACCACGTCGGTGGCTCCCTCGGGTCCGCGCTGAGTGACTGTCGGAGAGTCTCGATGAGACTTAGATCCGAGCGTAGCCCGGCGAAGAAACGTGCAACAAGGTCTACCCGGACAGGCGCGCACCGAGCGCCAGGTGAACCGATGAGCACGGCTGAGCGGTGAACACGCGCTGTCGAGCCGCCGGCCACGAACCCGCTCTCCGTCGATTCCACTGTGGACAGGGCGCCGCATCGAGCGGCAAGGACCGATGAGCGCTCCGCCGAGATACCGACCGTTCTCTCTGCTAGACTCGAGCGGATGGTGCACAACACTCGCGGCCAGGTGTCCGAAGCGCGGTCGAGGCTGCTCGCGACGGCCACCCGGATTTTCTACGCGGAGGGTCTGCATTCCGTCGGGATCGACCGGATCGTCGCGGAGGCGAAGGTCACCCGCGCCACGCTGTACCGGCACTTTCCCAGTAAGGAAGACCTCGTCGTCGCCTATCTCCAGAGTGTCTCCGAGATGGAGCGCGAAGGGTTCGACGAGGTCCTCGCCGGTGACCTGCCCGCGGCCGAGGCCCTGCGCGCCATCGCCCGGTCGATCGCCGACAGTATCCGGTCGGCGCACTTCCGCGGCTGCGCCTTCCTCAACGCGGTGGCCGAGTACGCGGATCCCGCGCACCCCGTGCACCAGGCCGTGCTCGCTCACCGCGAGTGGTTCCTCCGCACTGTCACGGACTTGCTCGCGCAGGTGGGCGAAACGCCGCCGGAGCTCGCGGGGCGGCACTTCGTGATGCTGCGCGACGGCGCGATGGCGTCGGGCTGCCTGTCGGACCCCGCTGAGGTCTGCGACACGTTCCTCCAGGGCGTCGACGGAATCCTGCGGTTCCGCCTCGGCTCGGCGGCCGAGAAGAAGCTGCCCGCGGCGCGGGCGACAGCCGGATAGAACGTTCGTCCGTCGACGCGGAGATCGTCTTCCGGCCGACGGGTACCGGAGCTGGGCCTGAGCTGACCCACGATCCGCGCGCGGCCGCCGAACCACGCCCGCGCAGCGCCGCCCTCTCCCGCGCGTAAGACTTTGGATAGAACGTTCTGTCTTGACAACTCGAGGCGACCCCACCATGCTGAATTGAGATAGAACGTTCGGTCTTGTTGGGGGAGTTCCCCCGCAGCCTTGAGAGGATCATCGTGACTACTGTCGACTCGCCCGCCGTAGGTGGGTTCGCCCCGGCGCTGCGCCGGTTGTACTTCGTGCGGTTCGCGTTCGCCATCGTGTGGGCGGTCCTGGTGTTCCTGACGACCAAGTCGGGCTTGGGGGCCGTCGGCGTCGCCCTGGTCGTCGTGTACCCGCTGTTCGACGTGGGTTCGGCCGTGGTGGACGCTCGATCGTCGAAGGAGGCCGGGTCGGCCCGCGGGTTGTACGTGAACATGGCGATCAGCCTGCTCGCGGCCATCGGGATCGCCGTCGCTTCCGCGTCCGGTGTGCCGGGAGTGCTGCGGGTGTGGGGCGCCTGGGCGATCGTGGCCGGGCTGGTCCAGCTGATCGTCGCCATCGGCAGGCGCAAGATGGGCGGCCAGTGGCCGATGATCCTCAGCGGCGGCATTTCCGTGCTGGCCGGCGCCAACTTCGTCATCGGCGCCTCCGCGGCGAACCCGTCACTGTCCACTGTAGCCGGTTATGCCGTGCTCGGCGGCGTCTTCTTCCTCGTCTCGGCGATCCGGCTCGGCCGCGCCGCGAAAGAGAACTGACATGACCACCTACGACGTCATCGTCATCGGGGCCGGCCCGGTCGGGGAGAACGCGGCCGACCGGGTGGTGCGGGGCGGCCTGACCGCCGCGATCGTCGAGCGGGAACTGGTCGGCGGCGAATGCTCCTACTGGGCCTGCATGCCGACCAAGGCGCTGCTGCGCAGCGGTGCGGCACTGCGGGCCGCGCGCCAGGTGCCCGGCGCGCGCGAAGCGGTGACCGGTGAGCTCGACGTGGCGGCCGTGCTGCGCCGCCGCGACTCCTTCGCCTCGAACTGGAACGACGAGGGCCAGGTGTCCTGGCTCGAATCGGCAGGCATCCCGCTGTTCCGCGGGCACGGCCGGATCAGCGCCGACCGGGTCGTTGAGGTGACCGGCGCCGACGGCACCACCACGACGCTGACCGCGCGGCACGCGGTCATCGTCGCCACCGGCAGTGGCGCGCTGGTCCCGGACATCGAAGGACTCCGCGACGCGAAGCCGTGGACGAGCCGGGAAACGGTCGCGGCGAAGGAAGTTCCGGGCCGGCTCGCCGTCATCGGCGGTGGGGTGGTCGCCTCGGAAATGGCGACCGCGTTCTCCGAGCTGGGCTCGTCGGTGACGATGCTGGCCCGGGACGGGCTGCTGCACCTGAACGAGCCGTTCGTCGGCGAGCAGGTCGCGGAGTCCCTGCGGGACAAGGGCGTCTCGGTGCGCATCGGCGCCGAAGCGGGGTCCGTCATGCGCAGCGACGACGGCACGGTGTCCATCACGCTCACCGACGGCGAGCAGATCGAAGCCGACGAACTGCTCGTCGCGATCGGCCGGACCCCGAACACTCAGGACATCGGCCTGGACAACGTCGGCCTGAAGCCGGGCGCCTGGCTCACGGTCGACGGCACGATGCGCGTCGAGGGTGTCGACGGCGGCTGGCTCTTCGCCGCCGGCGACGTCAACCGGCGCGTCCTGCTGACGCACCAGGGCAAGTACCAGGCCCGGCAGGTCGGCGACGTCATCGTGGCCCGCGCCAAGGGCGAAGCGGTCGACGACGGCGAGTGGGGCCGGCACGCGGCGACCGCCGACGAGCGCGCGGTGCCGCAGGTCGTCTTCACCGAACCGGAGATCGCCTCGGTCGGCCTCACCGCGGCCAACGCCGAGGCCGCCGGGCTGCGGATCCGGGTCGTCGACCACGACCTGGCGGCTACCGCCGGATCCGCTGTGCACGCCGAGGGCTACCGGGGCCACGCCCGGATGGTCGTCGACGAGGACCGCAAGGTGATCGTCGGCTTCACCCTCGTCGGCCCGGACGTCGCGGAAATGCTGCACGCCGCGACGATCGCCGTGGCCGGCGAGGTTCCCCTGGACCGGCTCTGGCACGCGGTCCCGGCTTTTCCCACCGTCAGCGAAGTCTGGCTGCGGCTGCTCGAGGCCTACGGCCGCTGACGGGCGGAGCCGGGCTGCCGACGGGAACTGTGGCGATCGGCGGTACGGGTTCCGCTGGTCGAGGGACATGCGCGGCCCGGCAACGGTCCTTAGAGTGGTAGTGGCGATCGTGACGCAGTGACGAAGCCAGAGACGCGCGCGAGGCAATGCCCGGTCCGCGCCGGGCCTGGACGAGCGGGAACCGGTGCGGGGCCGTGCGCCTGCCGCCGGGCGTCGGTGATGGGCCGAAGGTGGATCTCCACCATGATCGATGCAGACCGATTCGAAGGACAAGCGGCGGGCGCCGTGTTCGAGGCATGGGAACGGTTCGTGCGGGGCGAGGATCAGGTCCCCGGCGTCCGGCCCGTCGTGGCGATCTCCTGGCACCGCTGCCGGGAGCGGTACCGGGTCGACCCCCACCTCAGGGAAGCTCCGGTGGCGGCCTCCGGGCGCGACCACACTCCCGAACACGATGTCGTCTTCGCCGAGCTGGGTTTTCGCGCCGCCTCCGTCGCGCACGAAATGGGCGCCCTGCACGGCGTCGTCATCGTCACCGACGCCGCCGGCCGGATCCTGGGCGAGTGGGGCGACCCGGCCACGCTCGCCCGGGCCACCGACTTCAACCTGGCGCCCTGGTTCTGCTGGTCGGAGTGCGCGGCGGGGACGAACGGCATGGGCACGGCGCTCGAGGCGCACGGCCCGGTGCTGATCAGCGGTGCGGAACACTGGTGCCAGGCGTTCCACAACTGGGTCAGCGCGGGCATCGCGGTGCGCGACGTGGTGACGGGGGAGCCGATCGGGGGACTGAACCTCTGCTGCTGGCGCAGCCGGCTTCCCCCGTCCGCGGGCGGGTGGCTGGCTAACGCGGTCGCCAAGACCCAGCGTGCGCTGAAGAGCCGGGCCCGCGACAGCGGCGCCGAGCTGGTCGCGGCCTACACCCAGGCCGGCGCCCGCTCCGGCACGCCGTTGGCCGCGGTGGACCCGGCGGGCAAGGCCGTCATCGCGGACGACAAGGCGAGTGTGCTCATGGGCGTTCCGGCGTCGACCCCGGCGATCGACGCCACCCTGCGGTGGAACCCCGGGCTGCCGGAGCTGATCGCCGCCGCCCGCCACGCCAGCGAGCAGGCCGCGCACAACCCCGACTGGGTCGGCTCGACGCGGATCTTCACCCACCTCGCCGACGAGCCGACCGCGATCAGCATCCGGCCCGTCTTCTCCTCCGCGCACCTGATCGGGCACCTGGTCTCGTTCGGGGTCTCCGAGGGAGCGCCGTTGCCCCAGGCCGAAGAGTCTGGCGTGCCGCCGCGCCGGCTGGTCGGGGTGCGCGAGAACCGGATGGTGCTGCTGCGGCTGCCGGAAGTCTCCCTCGCGGAATCGGAGGGCAACGACGTGTGGCTCTCGACCGCGCAAGGGCGCCTGCGAGCCGCGTCGCCGAGCCTGGACAAGCTCGACACCGAGCTGGCCGGGGCCGGCTTCCTGCGGGTGCACCGCCGGTACGTGGTCAACCTCAGCCGCATCCGGGAGATCGAGCGCGGAGGCAAGGGCGAGCTCCTGCTCATCATGGACGGCGCGGCGGACGAGCTGGTGCCGGTCTCCCGGCGCAACGCTCCGGCCGTGCGCCGCGCGCTGAACATCTGAGCCGCGGAGGACCGCCGTGCGAGACAGCAACCGAGAGTGGTGGCCGGACCGGCTCGACCTGGGGGTCCTCCGGAGGCACCCCGCCGCGGCCGACCCCATGGGGCCGGACTTCGACTACGCCGCGGCGTTCCGGACCCTCGACCTCGACGCCCTGGCGAGCGACGTCGACGACGTGCTGACGACCTCGCAGGAGTGGTGGCCCGCCGACTTCGGCCACTACGGGCCGCTCGTGCTCCGGATGGTCTGGCACGGCGCCGGGACCTACCGGATCGGCGACGGCCGGGGCGGTCCGGCCGCGGGCATGCAGCGCTTCGCGCCGCAGAACAGCTGGCCGGACAACCGCAACCTCGACAAAGCGCGCCGGCTGCTCTGGCCCGTGAAGCGGAAGTACGGCCGCAAGATCTCGTGGGCCGACCTGATGGTCTTCGCGGGCAACCGCGCACTGGAGACGATGGGCTTCACGACCTTCGGCTTCGCTGGTGGGCGCCAGGACGTCTGGGAACCCGACGACGTCGACTGGGGACCCGAGCACGCCTGGCTGAGCGACGAGCGGCACGGCGGCGTCCGGGAACTGCGGCATCCCCTGGCCGCCGACCAGATGGGCCTCATCTACGTCAACCCGGAAGGACCGAACACCGTCCCGGACCCGCTCGCCTCGGCCCGGGACATCCGCCAGACGTTCCGCCGGATGGGGATGAACGACGAGGAGACCGTCGCGCTGATCGCGGGCGGGCACACGTTCGGCAAGACCCACGGCGCCGCCGATCCGGATTCCTTCCTCGGGCCCGGTCCCGAGGGTGCCGCGCTCGAAGAGCAGGGCCTCGGCTGGCGCAGCGGCTACGGCACCGGCACGGGCGCGGACGCGATCACCAGCGGCCTGGCGGGCACCTGGACCCCCACGCCGACGAGCTGGGACAACAGCTTCTTCGAGACCCTGTTCGGCTACGAGTGGGACCTGGCGCTGAGCCCGGCCGGCCTGTGGCAGTGGATCCCGCGCGGCGGTGCGGGCGCCGGCACCGTGCCCGACGCCCACGATCCCGCGAAGACGCACGCCCCGACGATCCTGACGACGGACCTCGCGCTGCGGATGGACCCGGGCTACGAGCCGATCGCCCGGGGTTTCCTGGCCCACCCGGACCGGCTGGCAAGCGCTTTCGCGCGGGTCTGGTTCAAGCTGACGCACCTCGACCTGGGGCCGATCCACCGCTACCTCGGACCGCTGGTTCCACGGGAGCGCCTGCTCTGGCAGGACCCGGTTCCCGCGGTGGACCACGAGCTCGTTTCCGCGCCGGACATCGCGGCGCTCAAGCGGGAGATCCTCGCTTCCGGGTTGTCGGTCGCCGAGCTCGTTTCCACGGCCTGGGCGTCGGCCTCGACGTTCCGCGTCAGCGACCAGCGAGGGGGTGCGAACGGTGCTCGCATCCGCCTGGAACCCCAGCGCGGCTGGGAGGTCAACGAGCCCGATCGGCTCGCGCGGGTGCTGAGCGTCCTGGACGGAGTCCGGGAAGCCGCCGGCGCCAGGATTTCGCTGGCCGACCTGATCGTGCTCGGTGGCGCGGCCGCCATCGAGCACGCGGCCGGCTACGACGTCGAAGTCCCGTTCACGCCGGGACGCACGGACGCGACGCAGGAGTGGACCGACCCGGAGTCTTTCGCCGTGCTCGAACCGGTCGCCGACGGATTCCGCAACTACCCGGGGAAAGGCCCGGAGCGGCAGCTGGTCGACCGAGCGGACCTGCTGGGCCTGAGCGCGCCCGAGATGACGGTGCTCGTGGGCGGCCTGCGCGTCCTCGGCGCGAACCACCGCCGGTCGACGCTGGGCGTGTTCACGTCCCGCCCCGGCGTGCTGACCAACGACTTCTTCGTGAACCTGCTCGACCCGGGCGTGCGGTGGCAGCCGGCCGGGGCGGTCTTCGAGGGCCGCGATCGGGTCACCTCTGAGGTCAGGTGGACCGGCAGCCGCGTCGATCTCGTCTTCGGCGCGCACGCCGAACTGCGCGCGCTGGCGGAGGTCTACGCGTGCGACGACGCGAGGGAGAAGTTCGTGCGCGACTTCGTCGCCGCGTGGGCCAAGGTCATGGACCTCGATCGCTGACGGGCCTGATCGCGGGTGAACGGTAGCCGGTGGCGGATGAACGGCGCGAAGCCCGCTCGGCCGCCTTGCCCGGCGTAGCTTGATTCTCGCCCACGGAGATCCGGGCGAGGAGGACGAAGGCCGATGACGAGCATCCAAGAGCGCGCCGACCTGCTGAACAAGATCGGGTTGGACGCGCAGAACAAAGCATCGCTGGGCGCGGTGCTGGGAACCGGGAACATCGGGCAAGCCGTCGAGGGGCCGGACGGCCGCTTGCAGGCGACCGTCCGCATCAACCCGGACGAGCTGACCTGGGATCCGTCCATTGTGGTCATGCCCCACGAGGGTGATCTCGAACTCGAACTCATCAACGACGACCGGAACACGCACTGCGCCCTGCTGCCGAGCAACGGCGACCGGAAGTTCATCTGGCTGGTCAACCATTCCCGGGGCCGCGCGACGCTCAACCTCGACGGGCCGGGCTACTACTGGTTCAGCTCGCCCACGGGCAACGACGAGGGCCGGGGGCTGACCGGCGCGATCGTCGTCCTCGGGGACGCGCCGCCGGAGGCCCGCCTCGACCGACCCCCGCAGCCGCGGCCCTAGTGAGGAGGACGACATGACTGTCGAGTACGTGGACGCGGGCGAGGCCATCGACCAGGCGAAGCTGAGCGGCAAGGTCGCGGGCGGCGAGATCGCGCCGCCGGTGGTGGCCCGGCTCGGGTACGAGCGCATCCTCAACGCCGGCCAGGAGCCCCACAACTGGCTCACCTACTACGGTTCCTACAACGGGCACCGCTACAGCCCGCTGGACCAGATCAACACCGAGACCGTCAAGCGGCTCGTCCCCGCGTGGATCTTCCAGGCCGGGACGACCGGGCTGATCGCGGGCGCGTCGACCTATTCGTTCGAGGCCGCCCCGATCGTCGTCGACGGGATCATGTTCCTCTCCGGCTGGGACGGCTGGGTGTGGGCCCTCGACGCGAAGACGGGGGTGGAGATCTGGCGGTACAAGCACGCCGTGCCCTTCGACGTTTCGCTGTGCTGCGGGAACGTCAACCGCGGGGTGGCGGTGGCCGCGGGCAAGGTCTTCTTCGTCTCGGCGAACGCGCGGCTGATCGCGCTCGACGCCACCACCGGCAAGCGGGTCTGGGTCAAGACCTACGGCGACGTGCGTGCCGGGGAGAGTGCCACGGTCGCGCCGCTGATCGTGAAGAACCTGGTCATCGTCGGCAGCTCCGGCGGCGAGTTCGGCGTGCGGGGTCACCTCGACGCGTTCGATCTCGAGACCGGTGACCACCAGTGGCGCCTCTACATGGTGCCGAAGCCCGGCGAGCCCGGCTCGGAGACCTGGCCGGCCGAGGGCGAGGCCTGGGCGCGGGGCGGCGCGAACTGCTGGCTCACCGGCACGTTCGACCCGGAGACGAACCTGCTCTACGTGGGCACCGGCAACCCGGCGCCCGACTTCGACGGCGAAGTCCGGGAAGGGGACAACCTCTACACCGACAGCATCGTCGCCGTCGACGTCGACAGCGGCCGGATCCGCTGGCACTACCAGTGCACGCCGCACGATCTGTGGGACTACGACAGCATCGCCGAATGCATCCTGTTCGAGCACGAAGGGCGCAAGCTGCTCGGGCACTTCGACAAGAACGGCTACTTCTTCGTCCTCGACCGCACGGACGGCTCGCTGGTGCGGATCACCCCCTTCGTGGACCGCATCACCTGGGGCGCGATCACGCGCGACGGGAAGGTCACGGCCAAGGTGTACCCGGAGAAGGAGGGCGAGCCGGTCCACTTCTACCCGGGTCCGGCGGGCGCCAAGGAATGGACCCACGCGTCCTACAGCCCGAAGACGGGGCTGTTCTACGTCCCGGTGCAGGACACCGGGGCCACGGCCACCCGGCGGCGCCGGGAGTTCCGGGAGAGCATCCCGTACTGGGGCGCGGGCGTCGCGGTCGACATCGACGACATGGCCGGCTCGGTAAGCGCTTTCGACGCCGACGGCGAGGAGAAGTGGCGCTGGCGCAACGAACTTCCCATGTGCGCGTCGACGCTGGCCACGGGCGGCGACCTGGTGTTCGCCGGCGAACCGTCCGGGGAGTTCAACGCGCTGGACGCGCGGACCGGGGAACTGCTCTGGCAGTTCCAGTGCGGCAGCGGTCACCACAGCAGCCCGACGACGTATGCGATCGACGGACGGCAGTACGTCGCCGTGCCGGTCGGCTGGGGCGGCTGGGCCGAGGGATTCCTCCCCGGCATGCTCGGCGCGGGCCACGGCAGCGCCCTGATCGTCTTCGCCCTGCCGGAAACGTCCTGACCCACCGCCTGCGAAACCCCGCGGAGGAGGTGAAGCCATGGAACATCGAGTCGTTGTGTGGGAGACGCCCGAGTTCGACGAGATCGCCGTCGCGCCCGAGGTGACGATGTACGTCGCCCAGCTGGCCGACTAGCGGACGTGGGACGGCGCCGGGCCAGGGGGTCCGGCGCCGGACCCGCACGGACGGAACGGATGTGATGCGGTGACGACGACAGCCGAGGCGACCTTCGTCGAGACGTTGCGGGCCCACTCGCGCCGCTACCACGACCAGCACCCGTTCCACGTGCGGATGAACGCCGGCCTGCTGAGCCGCGCGCAGATCCGCGGCTGGGTGGCCAATCGCTTCTACTACCAGGAGAACATCCCCCGCAAGGACGCGGCGATCCTCGCCGGCTGCCCCGACGTCGAGGTCCGCCGCCGCTGGATCCGCCGGATCACCGACCACGACGGCCGGCACGCCGGAGAGGGCGGGATCGAGGCGTGGCTGCGCCTCGGCGAGGCCGCCGGGCTGACCCGCGAAGAGGTCCAGGACCACCGGCACCTGGTCCCCGGGGTGCGGTTCGCGGTCGACGCGTACGTGACCTTCGCCCGGACCCGCCCGTGGGTGGAGGCGGTCGCGTCGTCGCTCACCGAGCTGTTCGCGCCCGATCTGATGGCGCAGCGGCTGGCCGCGTTCGAGCGGTGGTACCCGTGGATCGACCCCGCGGGGCTCGCTTACTTCCGGAACCGCCTCCAGCAGGCCCCGCGCGACTGCGAGCACGCACTCGAGGTGGTCACCGAGCACTGCCGGTCCGTCGAGGCCCAGGCGCTCGCCGTCGACGCGTTGTCGTTCAAGTGCGATGTCCTGTGGAGCCTGATGGACGCCATCGACCGCACGTATCCGGAGTGACGGTGTCCGAAGTGCCCACAGTGTCCACAGTGGATCGTCCCCGCCTGGCCCGCCACGTCCGGCTGAGTTTCGACCGGTCCCGGCAGCGCCACGTCCTGCTGCTCCCGGAGACGGTCGTGGTGCTGAACGGCAGCGGAGCGGACATCCTCGAGCTGTGCGACGGGCGGCGCACCGTGGCCGAGGTCGTGGCCGAGCTGGGGGCGCGGTACGGGAGCGTCCCCGAGGACGAGGTGCGGCGGTTCCTGACGCGGCTCGTCGCCCGGCGCTGGGTGGAGTTCGCCGATGGATAGCCCGTTCGGACTGCTGGCCGAGCTCACCTACCGCTGCCCGCTGGCCTGCGCGTACTGCTCCAACCCCGTCAACCTGGCCGACTACTCCGACGAGCTGACCACCGGCGAATGGCGGCGCGTGCTGGCCGAGGCCCGTGAGCTGGGGGTGCTGCAGTGCCACCTGTCCGGCGGCGAACCGCTGCTGCGGCGCGACCTCGTCGAGATCGTCGCGGAAGCCCACGATCTCGGCCTGTACACCAACCTCGTGACCAGCGCCCTCGGGCTTTCGCCGCCGTTGGCGGAGCGGCTGCGCGCCGCCGGCCTGGACCACGTGCAGGTCAGCATCCAGTCCGACGAACCCGTGCTGTCCGACCGGATCGCCGGGACCACCTCCTTCCGGCGCAAGGTCGAGGCCATGCGCGTGGTCAAGGAGCTGGGCTGGCCGCTGACCCTGAACGTGGTGCTGCACCGGCAGAACATCGGCCGCGTCGCCGAACTGCTCGGGCTGGCCGAGGAGGCCGGCGCCGACCGGGTCGAGCTGGCGAACACCCAGTACTACGGCTGGGCGTGGCGAAACCGTGCCGCGCTGCTGCCGAGCCGGGCCCAGCTCGACGCCGCCGAAACCGTCGTCCGGGACGCGCGCGAGCGGCTGCGGGATCGGATGGACGTCCTCTACGTCCTGCCCGACTACTACAGCCGCTACCCGAAGCCCTGCATGGGCGGCTGGGCCTCCCGGCAGCTGACCGTGACGCCGAACGGCGACGTCCTGCCGTGCCCGGCGGCGCAGGCCCTGCCGTTGCCGCGAGCCACCGTGCGGGAGGACTCGCTGGCCCGGATCTGGGCCGAGGCGCCGGTCATGACGGCGTTCCGGGGGACGGACTGGCTGCCGGACCCCTGCCGGAGCTGCGCTCGGCGGGAACTCGACTTCGGGGGATGCCGGTGCCAGGCGTTCGAGCTCACCGGCGACGCTGCGCGCACCGACCCGGTCTGTCACCTCTCGCCCGACCACGACCTCGTCGCGCGGGCCGTCGAAGCGGCGAACGCCGGCTCCGTCAGTCCGCCTCCACCGGTGCCCCGCCGAAGAACGCGAAGCTGAGGGCCCAGTAGGCGATGTAGAGCGCGAGCAGCAGGAAGCCGTGCCAGCGCCGCAACCGGCGGGTGTAGAGGAAGTACGCCGCGAGGGCCGTCATGCCGACGAGCACCGGCAGGTGCCAGGAGAGGACGTCGTCGTCGACGACGATGCTGCCCCCCGCGAGCAGGATGATGCCGAGCTTCGCGGTCACGCCGAAGACGACACTGCCGATGACGTTTCCGACGCCCAGTTCGGGCGCGCCCTTGCGGGTGGGTTCGACGGTCAGGAACAGATCCTCGAGGGTGAGCACGAGGGTGGCGATCGTGGCGCCGAACAAGGCGCCCTGGAGGTGGTAGTCCTCGAGGATCCCTTGGGTGCCGTAACTGGTGATGGCGGCGCCGGCGACGAGCCCGGCCAGCGTGGCGACGGCGAACCCGAGCGCGGCCCAGCCGGGGAGCGGGCGGTTCTTGCCGAACGGCATCGTCACGGCGAAGGGTGGCTTGTCGGTGGGGGCGTCGCTCGTCGGCGGCGGGCCGGGCCGCGCGCCGACCGCCAGCTTTTCGAGGACTTCCGCGTTGCGGAAGACCGGTGTGGTGCGCTTGAGCTCCCGGGCGGTCACGTAGCCGATGAAGGCCACGAAAAGCAGTACGAGCACCACGCCGTAGAGCGGTGTGAGGGGTTGGAAGACGACGAACGGGATCAGCACCACCGGCGCGGCGGCGAACAGTGCGAGGTACGGGCGCGGGAGGTCCACTTTCGTCGGCGAAATGATCGCGGCGAGGGCGAGCACGATTCCGATCATCGAGATCGCCGTGCCGAAGACGGTTCCCAGCGCGACATCGCTGAGATCTTCGACGTTCAGCGCGACGCCGAGCGCGACGTCGTCGAATTCGATTCCGGTGAAGACGATCGCGAGCAGGAACACCGAGACCCGCAGCCCGGCCGCCGCGCCCACGAGGTAGACGATCAGCTTCTCCGCGCTGTAGATCAGCAAAGCCGCGCCGACGACGAACATCACGATCGACATCGCACCGGAGTTCCTTTCCGAGAAGGCCCCCGTATCCGATCGTCGCAGATCGATGTCGTTCCGGCCATGCTTTCTCGCCCGGGTGAAAACAAGAGCGAGAAAACTTTCCATTCACGGGCGGAGTCCTACGATTTCCGCTGCGGTCGGTACCGGCATTACGATCCGGGGGTGACCGGCTCGTTCTGGTGGGATCTCCTGATCGGTGTTGCTTCGGCCTTGCTGGTGGCCTGGCTCGCGCTGGTCGTGGTCCTGATCGTGGTGCGGCCCCGGGGCGGCCTGCTGCGCGAGGCGTTGCGGCTGCTGCCCGACGTGCTGCGCCTGGTCCGCGCGCTCGCCGCGGACCCCGCCCTCCCACGCGGCATCCGGATCCGGCTGGGACTCCTGCTGGCCTACCTGGCCTTCCCGATCGACCTGATCCCCGACGTGATCCCGGTCCTCGGTTATGCCGACGACGCGATCGTCGTCATCGCGGTGCTCCGCGGTGTCATCCGCCGCGCCGGGCTCGAGGCCGTGCGGGCGCGCTGGCCCGGCACGGACGACGGTTTCGCCGTTCTCACCCGCCTGGCCGGGCTGGACCGTTCCGCGTGAAGACCGGGTGCCGCGGGCTCCTCGCCTTCTATCACGGCCTGGCACAGGGGGATACCGTCGGTGCCGCGATGATGTCGGCGCGGCTCGCTGCGCGCCAAAACCGGCCCGACGATCCGTCCTGGTCGGCCTATACCATCTACGCACACCCACGCACCCGGGTGATGCTCGGCAGCTAGGGCTCCTGCCTGCGGTTTCATCGAGCTGCTCGCCCCGAACCGACCGGGGACGCCCACGGCGACCATCGGTCGCCCCGGCGCCGTTGATGCTGGGACCGGATCCGTGTGCGCCGGCGGCCCGGCAACGAAGCGCACGATGCCGAGCAGGGCACGGTGCCCGACCAGCATCCTTGTCCCGATGTACTTCCGTTCGGCTGACTTGGAAGTGCAGGCTTCCAGCGGTTGGCGCGACGAAGGTTCGCCGGGCCTCGCGGACAGCTGTCCTGCTCTGACCCCCACGGCTACCGGCCCGATCCTGTCGGGTTCGGGCTCGTCAACAACGCCGGCATCTTCCGGTTCGCCGGCACCGTCGAGACCGATCAGGCGACCTTCGACGCGCACATCGACGTGAACCTGCGCGCCCCGTTCCTCCTCGTCCAAGCCCTCGCGCCCGCGATGGCGACACGAGGTCGGGGCGCGGTGATCAACATCAGCAGTGGCGCCGCGGCCGCACCCGGATTCGGCACCGGCATCTACGGCGCCTCGAAGGCGGCCCTGGAGTCCCTCACTCGCGTGTGGGCGGCGGAGTTCGGATCGGCCGGTGTCCGCGTCAACGCCGTGGCCGCGGGACCGACCCGCACCGAGGGCACCGCGGCCTACGGTGCTGCTTTCCAAGCAGCGGCCAAGTCGGTGGCCCTGCAGCGCTTGGCCGAGGCCGAGGAGATCGCCGGCGCCGTGGCGTTCCTCGCCTCCGACGCCGCCAGCTACGTCAACGGAACGACCCTCGACGCCATCGGTGGCCTCCCCGCCGTCGGCTGAACAGCGGGACGGATCGAAGCCACGGTGGGCCGCCGGATGGAGCGCCTCGACGGTAGCCTCGTCCCGTGAAGACGGCTCTCATCGTCGGTGACCTCCAGCGGGGCATCACCGACCACTACGACTTCGCCGCAGCCGCCGTACCCCGCGTCGCGGACCTGCTACCGAGGGCGCGCGCCGCCGGGGTGCTCGTGGTGTTCATCCGGACCGCTTTCCGCGTCAACCGCGCCGACCTCCCGGACGACGATCCGTTGTTCGCGGGGTTCTTCGACG
This sequence comes from Amycolatopsis sp. NPDC051061, assembly GCF_040682935.1. NCBI lineage: Bacteria > Bacillati > Actinomycetota > Actinomycetes > Pseudonocardiales > Pseudonocardiaceae > Amycolatopsis > Amycolatopsis sp. NPDC051061. Next base: position 144,082 of record NZ_JBFBBZ010000020.1, on the reverse strand, counting down.
CCGGCGACTCGTTCCACGAGGGCTCGGCGGGCACCGAGCCGGCGCTGCCCGTGCACGAGGAGGACGTCGTGGTGGTCAAGCGCCGCGCGAGCGCGTTCGCGGGCACGGACCTGGACGTCGTGCTGCGGGCGCGGGGGATCGGCGCGGTCGTGGTCACCGGGGTGGCCACCAGCGCGATGGTCGCCGCCACCTGCTACGACGCCGCCGACCGCGGCTACCGCGTGGCGGTGTTGTCGGACGGGTGCGGCGACGTCGACCCGGAGGTGCACGACCTGCTGGTGCGCAAGGTCTTCCCGGGCCGCGGCTTCACCATCGGCACCTGCGCGAACTGGTCTCCGCGGGCGTGAGTCAACGACTCGCCGCCACGGGCTCGCGCGGCCGGGTCGGGGCGGGGAGGCCGTAGCGGGCGTCGAGCACCTGCATGGCCGCGCCGGCGGCCACGACGTCCGGGCCCAGCGAGGTCAGGGAAACCTCCACGGTGAGCCAGTCGGCGCCCGGCAGCTGGGTGCGCACGGCGTGTTCGACGGCCTCCCGGTAGAGGTCGCCGTGGGGGAGCAGGTCCGCCCCGCCGAGGACGATGTGGCCGAGGTCGAGGGTCTGCAGGAGGTTGACCACGCCGGTCGCGAGCACGGCGGCGGCCGCCGCGGGGTCGGGGGCCTGCTCGTGGACGGCTTCCAGGCAGCCGTGCCGGCCGCAGGCGCAGAGCGGTCCGTCGAGCTGGACGACGGCGTGGCCGAACTCGCTGGCGTTGGTGTGCGAACCGCGGTGGGCGCTGCCGCCGAGCCACAGGCCGGCGCCCACTCCGGCGTCGACCACGACCAGGGCCGCGTCGCGGAAGGTGGTTCCGCGGCGCCAGGCTTCGGCCGTGACGCCGGCGGTGACGTCCTTGTCGACGACCACGGGCAGTCCCAGCCGCGCCTCGGCGAGCTCGGCCAGCGGGACGTCTCGCCAGTGCCGTAGCCGGTGGGCGCCGCGGACGGTGCCGGTCGACTGGTCGAGCGGCCCGATCATGCCGATGCCGACCCCGGCGAGCTCCGGGGCGGCCAGGCGGTGCTCGGTGATCATCGTCGTGACGCCGGACGCCAGTTCGTCCAGCAGCTGGTCCGGCGTGAAGTCGGCGGGCAGTGGCGTCGCCGTCGAAGCGTGGACGGTGCCGGCCAGGTCGGCGAGGACCAGGCGCAGCGCGCGGCGGCTGACGTGCGCGCCGATCGCCCAGCGGCTGCCGGGGACGAGCCGGTAGACCGCGGCCGGTTTGCCTCGCGGCGGGCGCCGCACGCCGGCCGGCTCGAGCAACCCTTCGTCGACCAGCCGGGCCAGCACCTTCGACACGGCCTGCGGGGTCAGCCCGGTGACCTCGGCGACGGTGCCGCGCTCGAGCGTGGGCACGGTCCGGGCCAGCGCGATCACCAGCGCTTCGTGGTAGTCCCGCAGGAAAGCCAGGTGCACGGCGTCACCCTACCGCCGGGCTCTGGTATTAACGCAACAGCGTTGCTAAAGTCGCCGGAATGGACGACCTCACCCGTCGGCGCCGCTGGTCGGCGCTGCTCGCGCTGGCCCTCGGTTCGGTCGGGATCGGGCTGACCGAGTTCGTGCCGGCCGGGCTGCTGCCGGACATCGCGCGCAGCGTGCTCGGGAACGCCGAACCGGATTCGGTCGCGCGGGCCGGGTGGATGATCACCGCGTACGCGCTGGGCGTGGTCGTCGGCGCGCCCGTGCTCGCCACGATCACCGCGCGGATGCGGCGCAAATGGCTGGTGCTCGGGCTGCTGGTGCTGTTCGTGCTCGGCACCGTCGCGTCCGCGCTGGCGTCGACGTTCGGTCTGGTGCTGGTGGCCCGGTTCGCCGCGGGCTTGCCGCACGGCGCGTACTTCGGGGCCGCCGGGCTGCTGGCGGCGACGCTGATGGGGCCGGGCAGCGAGGGGCGCGGTTTCGCCGTGGTGCTCAGCGGGCTGACGGTGGCGAACGTGGCCGGTGTCCCGGTGATCACCCGGCTGGGGCAGGCCGCGGGCTGGCGGACGGCGTACCTGGTCATCGCCGGGGTCTTCCTGCTCGCGCTGGTGGCGGTGGCGGCCACGGTGCCGGACGCGCCGGCCGCGGGTGGGTCGCCGGCCGACGAGTTGCGCGCGCTGCGCCGGCCGCAGGTGTGGCTGGTCGCGGTGACCGCGTCGATCGGGATCGCCGGGTTCTTCGCCGTCGACAGCTACCTCGCGCCGATCACGACGTCGGTCACCGGGCTGTCGCCGGGTGCGGTCCCGTGGGCCCTCGTCGCGGTCGGGCTCGGCATGACGGTGGGCAATTTCCTGGGTGGCTGGCAGGCCGACCGGAACCTGCGCCGCGCCATGGTGGTGGGCTTCGCCGCGGTGATCGTCGCGAACGTCTACTTCGGACTGACCGTGGGCTCGGCGTTCGGCCTGTTCACCGGCGCGTTCCTGATCGGCGGGACGATCCTGTTCCTCGGACCGGTGCTGCAGGCCCGGCTGATCGCGGTGGCGCCGGGCGCCCAGCTGATGGGTGCGGCGCTGAACCAGTCGGCGTTCAACACGGCCAACAGCCTCGGCGCGGCACTGGGCAGCGTCGTCATCGCCGTGGGCCTGGGGTACCGCGCGACGGCGTGGGCCGGGGTGGTGGTGAGCGCAGTCGGGCTCGCGCTGGCCGTGGTGGGGTTCGTGGTGGACCGCCGCGGCGCCACCGGGACAGCGGCGGATGAGCTCGTGCCGGCACGTGGCCGGCGGCGACCGTGAGAAACGGGACCGGCTATCGGCCGGCCTCGGTCACCCGGCTGGTGTACTCGGCCAAGAGCGCTTCGAGCTGTTCGGTCATGAAGACGTAGTAGTCGCGCATCTGCCGCAACCGCGCCCGTTGCTCGGCGGGCGGCGCCATCGCGATGGCCTGGACCGCCGCCGACCTCGCCGGCGGGGCGGCCTGAACGCGGAAGCGCGCGCCGGACGTTGTTCCGGTCGGGCCGCAGGTGCTATACCGGCAGCTGCCCGGTGTCGCGACGACGCGATGCCCCATGCGAGCGGAGTGTCTGGTGGCGAACCGTGCTTTGCGCTCATCGGTCGTGGTGGCGGCTCTGACCGCGCCCGTCCTCCTGCTGGGGACCGCGACCGCGGTGGCCGCTCCCGACTCGCCGCGGGGGCGGCAGCTGACGATCGAGACGGTGTCGAACCCGCGCCCGGCGCTCGTCAGCGGGGGACAGGTCCTGGTCAAGGTCGTCCCGCCGGAGAGAACGCCGGCCGGCCGCGTCAACGTCAGCGCCAACGGCCACGACGTCACGTCGAGTTTCCGCGCTCAGCCGGACGGCAGCCTGCTCGGCCTGGTCACCGGCCTGCGCGACGGCGCCAACGACGTGAGCGCCAGGACGAACGGACACGGCCCGGACCAGCGGGCGAACCTGCGCGTCACCAACCACCCGAGCACCGGGCCCGTCTTCTCCGGCTCGCAGCAGCACCCGTTCTACTGCGAGACCCAGGCGTTCGGCCTCCCCGCGGCGTCGCCGCCGCTCTGCAGCGCGCCGACCCAGGTGAGCTACCAGTACAAGACCACCGCCGGGGCGTTCGCGCCGCTGGCGGACCCGGCGAGCCGGCCCGCGGACCTCGCGACGACCACGGTCGGCGGGCACGCGGTGCCGTACGTGGTCCGCGTCGAGCGCGGCACGATCGACCGCGCCGTCTACGAGATGGCGGCGCTCTACGCCGGGGCGCCGTCGCCCGTCGCGCCGGACAGCAGCTGGAACGGGAAGCTGGTCTACACCTTCGGCGGCGGCTGCAACGCGGGCTACCACCAAGGCAACTCGACCGGCGGAGTCGTCAACGACCTGTTCCTGGCCCAGGGCTACGCGGTCGCGTCGTCGAGCCTGAACGTGCTCGACAACAACTGCAGCCCGATCATCTCGGCCGAAGCGGCGATGATGGTCAAGGAGCACTTCGTCGAGACCTACGGCCCGGTCGCCCACACCATCGGCTGGGGTGGCTCGGGCGGGGCGATCCAGCAGTACGACATCGCCGAGAACTACCCCGGCATCGTCGACGGCATCATCCCCGGCGTCTCGTTCCCGGACCCGCTGAGCACGGGCGGCCCGGTGTCGGACTGCCGCTTGCTGGAGCAGTACTTCGCCGGGCCGGGTGCGTCGTTCACCGCGGCGCAGAAGCAGGCTGTCGCGGGCTTCGCCAGCTATGACACCTGCGTGTCCTGGAACCTGACCTTCGCCAGCCGCGCCACCGCGACCGGCAGCTGCAACGCGGCCATCCCGGTCCCGGCGCGGTGGGATCCGGTCACCAACCCGCGCGGGGTGAAGTGCAACTCCAACGAGCAGCTGGCCAACCAGATCGGGCGGGACCCGAAGACCGGGTTCGTGCGCAGCCCGCTGGACACCACCGGCGTGCAGTACGGCTTGGCCGCGCTGAAGGCCGGGACGATCACCGCGGCGCAGTTCGTGGATCTCAACGCCGCCATCGGCGGCCTCGACTACACCGGAAAGCCCGTGGCGCAGCGGATCGCAGCCGATCCGAAGGCACTCGACACGGTGTACGCCGAGGACATCGTGAACTCGGCGTCGCAGGGGTTGCGGGAAACGCCGATCATCGACCAGCGGACCGACCTCGACCTCGCCGGGTTCGGCAACGACATCCACACCACCGAGTGGTCTTACGTGATGCGGCAACGGCTTCTGCGCGCCAACGGCACGGCGGGCAACCAGGTCATCATCGAAAACCACGCGACCGCGGCCGAAGCGGCGGCTGCCAGCGTCTACGAGCTCGACGCGATGGACCGCTGGCTCACCGCGATCGACGCCGACGGTTCGCACCGGAGCCTCCAGCAGAAGGTGCTGGCGAACCGGCCGCGCGATCTCGGCGACGGTTGCTACCTCTCGGCCGCGTCGCGCATCAACGAAAAGCTGACGTACCCGGCGACCGGCCGGTGCGGCGCGCAGTACCCGGTGGCGGCCAACACCCGGATGGTCGCGGGGGAGGGCCTGTCCCTCGACGTGCTGAAGTGCCGGCTCCAGCCGCTGAACTTCCGCGACTACCCGGTCACCTTCACCACGGCGGACCAGAAGCGGCTGCGGGCGACGTTCCCCGGCGGAGTGTGCGACTACCGCCGCCCGGGCGTCGGGCAGCGCGCGCCGATCGGAACCTGGCTGAGCTACGGCGACGAACGGACGGGCACCACCCCGCCGAAGAAGCTGCGGTGACGCACGACGGTGGCGCCGGTGGCTCGAGTCGTGTTCGTCAGGCTCACGCGGTGTGGCGGGAGCGGGCCAGGGCCAGCCCGCCGAGGACCGCGGCGACGAGCCCGATCGCGAGAGCCGCGAAGCCGCCGACGATGCCGTAGCCCGTGCCGGGACCACCCTCGGCGGCCGCGACGACCGCCCCGCCGGTGGCCATGCCGGCCACCCCCGCGAACAGAGCCGCGAAGGCGCTCTGTCTGCCGTGGCGAACCAGGGCCCGCAGGCCGATGACCACTCCGGCCAGCGCCACCAAGGCGGCCACGGAGCCTACGAGCCGTCCGGGGGTGATCGCGTAGGTGGCGGTCGTGAGCAAGTGATGTACAGACATGGGTTTCTCCTTCTCCTTTTGGGTCTTCCCCAGAGCATGTCCGTCGGACCCCCTCCGGTCGTCTGGCGAACACAGGCATTTCGCGCTGCCGCCGCGGCCGCATCCGGCTACCGCGGACGCGGCAAGCGTCGCGCGAGTACCGCGGATGCAGTACTCCGTGCGTAGGAGGTGCCCGGGCGAACATCCGGTTAGGGTTCGCGCATGAGGCGGATCGGTGCGGTGGACGGGCTGGTCGCCGTCGGCGTGGCGGCGATCCTGCTGGTCACCGGGCTGTCCGGGCAGCACGCGGCGACCGCTCTCGACCTGCTCGGCTACGCCTCGCTGACGGCCGGCGGCTTGGCGCTGGCCGCGCGCCGTCGGGCTCCGGTCGCCGTCCTCGCCGTCACCGGGCTGTGTGCGGTGGGGTACCTGGGGGCCGGTTTCGACGTGCCCGCCGTCGCGTACCTGTTCGCCGTGTACGCCGCCGTGCGAGCCGGCCGTCGCACGAGCACGGTGGTCGCGAGCGTGCTGATGCTGGTCGCGCTGCCCCTCGCGGCCCTGGCTTCGGGCCTGCACGACACCGGCGAGGCGTTCGCGCAGGCCCGGGGCGCCCTCGAGCTGGCCTGGCTGATCGCCGCCGGCGCGGCGGGTGAAGCGTTGCGGCAGGCCGAGCGCCGGGCGGACGAGGCCGAGCGCACCCGCGAGGAGACCGCGCGGCGCCGCGCCGACGAGGAGCGGCTGCACATCGCGCGCGAGCTGCACGACTCGCTCACCCACCAGATCTCCGTGATCAAGGTGCACGCCGAGGCCGCCGTCCACGTCGCCCGCAAGCGGGGTGAGGACGTGCCGGAGGCGCTGCTGGCGATCCGGGACGCCGGTCGTGAGGCGGCCCGGGAACTGCGGGCGACGCTGGAGGCGCTGCGCGACGACGACACGGCCCCGCCGCACGGGCTCGACCACGTCCCGGACCTGGTGACGCAGGCCCGGACGACCGGCTTGGACGCCCGGCTGACGATCGAGGGGCAGCGCACCGACGTGCCGGCGGCGGTGGACCGGACCGCGTACCGGATCGTCCAGGAGTCGCTGACCAACATCGCCCGGCACGCCGGTGCCGCCACCGCGGCGATCCGGATCGGTTACCAGCCCGAAGCCCTGGTCATCCAGGTGGACGACGACGGCACGGCCACCCCGGACGTCGCGCCGGTGCCCGGCACCGGGCTGCTCGGGATGCGGGAACGGGTCACCGCCCTCGGCGGCCGGCTGAACGCGGCGCCGCGCGGCGAAGGCGGCTTCACCGTCCAAGCCGAGCTTCCCGTGGCTCCGGCGTCGTGATCCGGGTCCTGCTGGCCGACGACCAGCCGCTCATCCGCAGCGGGTTCCGCGCGCTGCTCGACATCGAGGACGACATCGAGGTGGTGGCCGAGGCCGCCGACGGCCGCGAATGTCTCGCGCTGGCCCGGGAACTCCGGCCCGACATCGCTCTCGTCGACATCCGGATGCCGGTCCTCGACGGCATCGAAGCGACCCGGCGCATCGCCGCGGATCCGGCGCTCGCTCCGGTGCACGTCGTCATCCTGACCAACTACGGCCTGGACGAATACGTCTTCGACGCGCTGCGCGCCGGCGCGGCCGGGTTCCTCGTCAAGGACATCCGGCCGGAGGACTTCCTGCACGCCATCCGCGTCGCCGCGCGGGGCGACGCCCTGCTCGCGCCGTCGATCACCCGCAAGCTGATCGACCGCTACGTCACCCAGCCGCCCGCCCCCCGGACCGGAACCGGGCTGACGGAACTGACCAACCGGGAACGCGAAGCCGTCGCGCTCGTCGCGCGGGGTCTGTCCACCGACGAGATCGCCGGCCGCATGGGGATCAGCCCGCTGACCGCGAAGACCCACGTCAACCGGGCCATGACCAAGCTGCACGCCCGCGACCGCGCCCAGCTCGTGATCCTCGCCTACGAATCCGGCCTCGTCACTCCCGGTAGCTCCTGAACCCAGGGGGATTTACATCAATCCAGATTGATGTATCGTCCTTCTCGTGTCGCAAGCCGAAGCGTCGCCGTCGTTCGTGCGGCTGGCGGGCCACCCCGTGCGGTGGCGGCTGCTGCGCGAGCTGTCCCACAGCGATCGCCGGGTGCGGGAGCTGGTGGAACGGCTCGGGCAGCCGCAGAACCTGCTGTCCTACCACCTGAGCAAGCTGCGGGCGGCCGAGCTCGTGGTGGCGCGGCGCAGCAGCTACGACGGGCGCGACACCTACTACCACCTCGACCTGGAGCAGTGCGCGGGGTTGCTGGCCGACGCGGGCGCGGCCCTGCACCCGGGCCTGCGGCTCGACCCCGTCGCGCCGCCGGCTCCGGCAGCCGTTCGTCGCCGGGTGTTGTTCCTCTGCACGGGAAACAGCGCGCGCTCGCCGATGGCCGCCGCGCTGCTGAGCCACCGCGGCGGGGGCGTGGTCGACGTCGCCAGCGCCGGCAGCCGCCCGAAACCGGTGCACCCCAACGCCGTGCGCGTGCTCCGCGGCTACGGCATCACCCTGTCCCCCGAGCCGACCCACCTGGACACGGTGCGGGACCGGCACTTCGACGCGGTGATCAGCCTCTGCGACCGGGTCCGCGAAGTCTGCCCGGAGTTCCCCGGCCACCCCGAGACGATCCACTGGAGCGTGCCCGACCCGGCACTCGAAGGCGACACCGACCCCGAGACCTACCCCGCCTTCGAGCGCACCGCCGCCGAACTCGACGGCCGGGCCCGGTTCCTGCTGCACCACCTCGCCACATTGGCCGACACCGAAAGGAAGAGGTGATCCGAAGATGTCCACCGACCTGACCGGCCTGGTCCACGTGCGCTACCTCGTCGACGACGTCGAGGCCGCCGTCGCCTTCTACACCGAGCACCTCGGCTTCACGCTGCGGACCGACGCGGCCCCGGCGTTCGCCGACGTCGTGCGCGGAAACCTGCGCCTGCTGCTGAGCGGGCCGGCCAGCTCGGCCGGCCGCCCGATGCCCGACGGCCGGACTCCGGAACCCGGTGGCTGGAATCGCATCCACCTGCTCGTCGAGGACATCGACGCCGAGGTGGCGCGCCTGCGCGCCGCCGGGATCGGGTTCCGCAACGACGTGGTCACCGGCCCCGGTGGCCGCCAGATCCTGCTCGACGACCCCGCCGGGAACCCCGTCGAACTGTTCCAGCCGGCCACCCGGTGACGCAGGGGTCCGCGCCCGGGCTGCTGACCGTGGTCCGGGAGTGGGGCCGGATCGGCTGCATCGGCTTCGGCGGTCCGCCCACCCACATCGCGTTGCTGCGCGCCCTGTGCGTGGACCGGCGGAAGTGGCTGTCGGCGCGGGAGTTCGAGGACGCGGTCGCGGCGTGCAACCTGCTCCCGGGACCGGCGTCCACCCAGCTGTCGATCTTCTGCGCCTGGCGGGTCCGCGGCCGCTGGGGTGCGCTGGCCGGCGGTGTCGCGTTCATCGTGCCCGGTCTCGTCGTCATCCTCGTCCTGGCCGCGCTGTTCCTCACCGGTACGCCACCGGCCTGGGTGACCGGCGCCGGAGCCGGCGCGGGCGCGGCGGTGGCCGCGGTGGCCGTGCACGCCGGGGTCGGCCTGATCCCGGCGAGCCGGCGCCGATCGGCGGCGGCGAACCGGCTGCGCTGGGGTGCCTATCTCGGCGCCGGGCTCGCCGCCGCGGCGATCCTCGGCCCCTGGCTCGTCCTGGTGCTGCTGGGCTGCGGCATCGTCGAGTGGACGGTGCACCGCTCCCGCGACGCCGGCGCGTCACCCGCCGCATTGCTGGTCCCCGCCGGGAAAAGCGTGCTCGCCGGCGCCGCGAGTGCCGGTGTCCTGCTGTCGGTGGCGTGGGTGGCGCTGAAGGTCGGCGCGTTGTCCTACGGCGGCGGGTTCGTGATCATCCCGCTCATGCAGGCCGACGCCGTGGACCATTACCACTGGATGACCGGCGGCCAGTTCCTCAACGCCGTCGCGCTCGGTCAGATCACGCCCGGGCCAGTGGTGCAGACCGTCGCCGTGGTCGGCTACGCGGCCGCCGGTCTCGGCGGCGGACTGCTGGCTTCGGCCATCGCGTTCTCGCCGTCCTTCGTGTTCGTCCTGCTCGGCGCCCGGCACTTCGACCGGCTGCGCGGGAACCTGGCCGTCCGCGCGTTCCTCGACGGCGCCGGACCGGCCGCGATCGGCGCGATCCTCGGCTCGGCCATCCCCTTGACCCTGGCTCTCACCCAGGCCTGGCAGTACGGCGTGCTCGCCGGGGCCGCCGTCCTGCTCTTGCTCCTGCGGCGGGGGGTGGTGCTGACCCTGCTCGCCGCCGGTGGGGCCGGCGTCCTGCTCGCGGTGCTCGGCGCGCCGTTGCCGCACTGATACGCGGGTTATACCGGCGTGGCGGCACGGATGATCGCCGAGTGCAGCTTGTCGCCGACTTCGTGGGTGAGCCGGACGTCGACACCGACGAACCCGGCGTCGCGCAGGAGCGCCCGGTAGCGGTCGGCGGTGAGCGCGCCGCCGAGGCACTCGACCGCGCCGGTGCGGGCCGCGCGTTCGGCGTCGGTGAGCGTGTCGCCGGCGAGGATGTCGGTGATGCCGAGCCGGCCGCCGGGACGCAGGACGCGCGCGATTTCGGCGAACACGGCCGGCTTGTCGGGGGAGAGGGCGATGACGCAGTTGGAGATGACGACGTCGACCGAGGCGTCCGGCAGCGGGATCCGTTCGATCGTGCCCCGGACGAACTCGGCGTTGCTCACCCCGGCCCGCTCGGCGTGCCGGCGGGCGAGGGTGAGCATGTCGTCGGTCATGTCGAGGCCGATGGCCCGGCCGGCCGGGCCGACCCGGCGGGCGGAGAGCAGAACGTCGAGGCCGCCCCCGGAACCGAGGTCGAGCACGGTCTCGCCGGGGCGCAGTTCGGCGACGGCGAGCGGGTTGCCGCAGCCGAGGCTGGTCGCGCCCACCTCGGCCGGGATCTCCTCCCCGGCGTAGTGCACGGCGCCCAGCCGTTCGGCGTCCCCGTCGCCGCTGAGCAGGCCGGTTCCCTCCCCGGCGAGGGCTCGCCGCGCGGCGGCGGCGTAGCGATCGTGCACGGCGTCGCGGTCGGGGTTCATCGGCCGGCCTCGCAGGCGACGTCGGCGAACCTGGGGGCGGCCCGGCCCATGACGACGTCGGCGGCGGTCGGGAAGCAGGACACGCAGCGCTGGTTGACCTGGTAGAGCCGGGCGGTGCCGCGGGGTTCGACGAGCACGAACCGGGCTTCGGTGAGGATCTTGAGGTGCGCGGACACGGTGGACTGGCCCACGTCGACCTGTTCGACGATCTCGCCGACCGTCATCGGGCGGCTGGTGGACGCCAGCAGGTTCAGGACCTGCACCCGGGTCGGGTCGGCCAGCGCGCGGAACCAGCCCGCGTAGGTCTCGGCGATGTCGCGATCGAGCACGGCGCTCCTTCCATCGTCCATCGACGATAGACGATGAAAGGCGCGCGCGGAAGCCGCCGGGTTCAAGCGGTGGCGGGGACCAGCTCGGCCAGCAGCGCCCGGACGCGGCGGTCGATCTCGTCGCGGATCGGGCGTACCCGCTCGACCGGGAGTCCCGCGGGATCGTCGAGCTGCCAGTCGAGATAGCGCTTGCCCGGGAAGATCGGGCACGCGTCACCGCACCCCATGGTGATGACGACGTCGGCGGCTTCGACCGCGTCGGTGGTCAACCGCTGGGGAAACTCGCGTGAGACGTCGATCCCGAGTTCGGCCATGACCGCGACCACGGCCGGGTTCACCTCACTCGCGGGAGCCGAGCCCGCGGACCGGACGGCAACGCGACCGGCGGCGTGGCGGTGCAGCAGCGCGGCGGCCATCTGGGACCGGCCGGCGTTGTGGACGCAGACGAAGAGGACTTGCGGCGTGTTCACGGGGCGACCTCCAGGGGAGCGGCGGTGAAGCGGCGGCGCAAGGCGAGAGAGACGTACACGAGGGCGACGAGCACCGGCACTTCGATCAGCGGGCCGACGACGCCGGCCAGCGCCTGCCCGCTGGTGGCCCCGAACGTCGCGATGGCCACGGCGATGGCGAGTTCGAAGTTGTTGCCCGCGGCGGTGAACGCCAGGGTCGTGGTGCGTTCGTAGGACAGGCCCACGGCTTTGCCGAACGCGAAGGAACCGGCCCACATCAGTCCGAAGTAGACCAGCAGCGGCACAGCGATCCGGACGACGTCCCACGGCCGGCCGGTGATCTGCTCGCCCTGCAAGGCGAAGAGCACGACGATGGTGAACAGCAGCCCGTAGAGCGCGGCCGGGCCGATCTTGGGCAGGAACCGCGTCTCGTACCAAGCCCGACCTCGGGCACGCTCGCCGAGGCGCCGGGTCAGGTAGCCGGCGACCAGCGGGATGCCGAGGAAGATCAGCACGCTTTTCGCGATCTGCCACCCGGACACCGCGAGGTCGGCTTGCGGAAGTCCGAGCCGGGCGGGCAGGACCGAGAGGTAGAACCAGCCCAGCAGCCCGAACGCGATCACCTGGAAGACCGAGTTCAGCGCGACCAGCACGGCGGCGGCTTCGCGATCGCCGCAGGCCAGGTCGTTCCAGATGATCACCATGGCGATGCAGCGGGCCAGGCCGACGATGATCAGCCCGGTCCGGTACTCCGGCAGGTCCGGCAGCAGCAGCCACGCGAGGGCGAACATCAGCGCGGGGCCGACGACCCAGTTCAGCACCAGCGACGGCCACAGCAGCCGCCGGTCGCGGGTGACCGTGGCGAGCCGGTCGTAGCGGACCTTCGCCAGCACCGGGTACATCATCACCAGCAGCCCGAGGGCGATCGGGAGCGAGATCCCGTCCACCTCGACGGCGGAGAGGGCGGTGTTCAGGCCAGGGACCCCGCGTCCGGCCAGGACACCGGCGGCCATCGCGGCCGCGATCCACCCGGGCAGGAACCGGTCCAAAGTGGACAGCTTGCCGACGACCTTGTCCGTCACGCCGGGACGATCGCGTCGCCGGGAACCAGAACGGCCGACAGTCGGGCCAGCACCTCGGGGTGGACGCGGTAGTACACCCACGTTCCGCGCCGTTCACCGGTGATCAGGCCGGACTCGCGGAGCACCTTGAGGTGGTGGGAGATGGTCGGGCCGGTGAGGTCGAACGCGTCGGTCAGGTCGCAGACGCACGCCTCGCCGCCCGCGTGGGAGGCGATCAGCGACAGCAGGCGCAGCCGGACCGGGTCGGCCATGGCCTTGAACAACTTCGACAACTCGATCGCCTGCCCGGCGGACAGGGGCTCGCGCGCGAGCGGGGAGCAGCACGTGTCCATCGCGACGACCGGCAGCTGTTTCGGCATGCGTCTATCTTGACAGACATCTATCTAGAGAGCAATCTAAGTCGCGTCCACTGTTTTGATGAACATCTATCCAAGGAGGACGAGATGTCACGGGTACAGCTAGCTTTGCGGGTCGGCGACCTCGAAGGCTCGATCGACTTCTACTCGAAGCTGTTCGGCACCGAGCCCGCCAAGCTCCGTCCCGGCTACGCCAACTTCGCCATCGCCGAACCCGCGCTCAAGCTGGTACTGCTGGAAGGAGAGCCGGGCCAGGCCACCGTCATGGACCACCTCGGCGTCGAGGTCGAGTCGACCGACCAGGTCGGCGAAGCCACCAAACGCCTCACCGGCGAAGGACTGGAGACCCTGACCGAGGACGACACCACCTGCTGCTACGCCGTGCAGGACAAGGTGTGGGTGCACGGCCCCGGCCAGGAGCCGTGGGAGGTCTACACGGTCAAGGGCGACTCGCAAACCTACGGCGCCGACAGCGCCGCACTGGTCACCCCGGCCACCTGCTGCACGCCGGACGCCGAGACAGGCCGGCCCGACGAGGCCACCCAGCCCGAAGGCTGCTGTTCCTGAAAGCGGAGGCTTCCCGGTGCCGGCCGGAGCCGTTGTGCGCGCAGGCAAAACAGGATTCAGGCTCCAGGCCGGTTGCCGGTGGGAATCGTGATGGGCGTGCTCGTCGGGGAAGTGACCTTGTTGAGGAAGAGCATCGCGATCGCGCGCACGAACTGGTCGAACACGGAGAACCCCGCCGGGGCGATGGGCAACAGCCCCTCGCGGAACGCGATGTACGCGGGCCATCCGGTACGGACGAGGGCCGCTGCCGCGTAATCGCGGGGCAGGCCGAGCCAGTCGCCCACCGCGTCGCTCAGCACGTAGCGCACGAACTCGTTGAGGAACCCGCGGGTGACGCCCAGGTCGATCTGCGCGGTCAGTCCGAGCAGGTCCTCGGCCAGCTCCTTGCCCTCGGTCGTGGGGGACAGGAGCGGGGTGAGGACCTGCGTCGACTGCGCGTCCGCTTCGGCCCACGTCTGGGGGATGAACTCGTCGCGCACGCCGAGCAGATGGATGGCGACCTGCCACTGGTGCAGGAAAGCCTCCTCGTCCGCGGCCGACATCGGGACGCGCCATTCGAGCAGCTTGCGGTGCGCGAAGGTGCCGAGGCTGTGGAAGGTCACCAGGATGTCGCCGTTGCTGATCGGCACCTGCTCGTCGGCCACCGCCCGCCAATGCGATGACTGCGGCAGCAGGTGGCGCACCGCGGCGTGCACCAGCCGGGTCTTGGTGGCCGTCACCACGAACTGGCCCGTGGGCCGGAACGCGTTCAGGTCGCTCAGGTCGTAGCCGAAGGTGAACGTCTTGGCCGCGCGGTCCTGCATGTTCGCCCCGCCCGCGGACCAGTAGACCGACTTGGCCTCCCGCGGGATCACCGTGCTCATGATGCCGCTGCCCAGGCCGTACAGCATGAACAGGTAGGTGTCCTTGCGCCGGTTGAAGTCGGCGGCGCGGCGCAGCTTGGCGGCGTCGGCCCAGGAGGGCAGCCGGTTGACCTGCCCGAGGTAGGTGGCCAGGTCGGCGGGGAGGCCGGTGGGGAGCGGGTCGGCGTTGTTCACCCACGGCCGCAGCGCGGTGTTGACCGCGGGCACCTGGCCGGTGTCGACGATGCCCGCCATCAGGCGGTCCACCTCGTCGTCCCAGACCCACCAGGGGTCCGTGCCCGCGGTGGCGCCGCCGGCCGACGCCCAGGCGGGGACGACGCCGGTCGCGCTCGCCAAGCCCAGTGCGACGCCCAGGGAGAGGATGTTCCTTCGGCTGAGATTGCTCATTTACTTACCTAGCTTCCTCGGTAGGCAGTAACTGCGTCGAGCGGCGGCTACGGGGAGATTCTCCATTAACATAGCGAGGCCGGACGCTGGTCGGCAAGAGCCTCACCGCCCGAATCGGTCCCGCCATGGCGGCCACGAGGCGCGAGTCTCCCGGTTCACTTCGTGGTTGACTGGCACGCATGGCCCCGTTCTCGCGCACCGCTGCCCGGCGGCCTCGGTGACCGCCGAGCCGGCGGCGGCCGTCCGGCCGCGCAACCGCAAGCAGCTCATCGTCGAAGCGGGCGCCACCGTCTTCAGCGAGCGCGGCTACCACGCCGCCTCCATGGAGGAGATCGCGGCCGGGGTGGGCATCACCGCGGCCGCGCTGTACCGGCACTTCCCGAACAAGTACGCCCTGTTCGCCGAGTGCGCGAACGTCATGGTGGACCGCCTCGTCGCGGCCCTCGGCGAGGTGCCTTCGGACGCGCCGCTCGCGGACGTCCTCGCCTCCGTCACCCGGGTCACCGTCGCGCACCGCGGGTCCGGTGGGGTGCACCGGTGGGAGGCCCGGTACCTCGATCGCGAAGACCGCCGGGTGCTCAAGGGGAAGTTCGCCCACGTCGTCGAGCGGGTCGCGGACGTGGTGGGGCGCGAGTACCCGGGACCCGGCGAGCGCCTGCGCACCGTGGCGGCCCTGGGGGCGATCGGTTCGATCACGATGCACCACAACTCGCTCGGCCGGCGCCGGGTCGAAGACCTGCTGCAGGCGTCCGCGCTCCGCGTGGCCGCGACCGATCCCGCCGCGGCGGACACCCGTCTCGTCGAACTGCCCGCCCGGCCCGTGCCCCGCACCCGGCGTTCGGAGATCCTCGCGGCCGCCATCCCGCTGTTCGAGCGGGACGGGTTCACCGCCGTCACCAACGGCATGATCGCCGAGGCGGTGGGGATGGTGTCGTCGGGGTTGTACCGGTACTTCCCGGGCAAGGCCGACATCTTGGCGGCGGCGTGCCTGCAGGCAGCCGACCTGCTGGCCCAGGCGGTCGAGCACAACCTCCGCGGGGTCACCGATCCGCACGAGGCCCTGACGGCGCTGTCCGCGACCTACGTGGCGTACAGCTTCGAGCACAACGCCCTCAACAGCGTGGCCAACGCGGAGATCGTGGGCTTGCCGGCCGGCCTGCGCCGGCCCTTGGTCGCCGCGCAGCGCGAGCACATCGCCGTGTGGGAGCAGCATCTGCGCCACGCGCGGCCCGATCTCGATGCGCGCCAGGCGCGGGTGCTGGTGCACGCCGGTTTCGGCGTGGTGGTCGAGACCGGACGCCACCTGCGGTGGAAGGACGGTCCCGAGCACCGGGCCGCGCTCGCCGCGTTGCTCGTCAGTGCTCTGGACCTGTAAGGGAACTTCTTCCCAGCGCCGGATGAGGCCGGCGGTTAGGGTGCGTTGTGAATCTTCGGACCCTGCGTTACTTCGTGGTGCTCGCGGAGGAGCTGAACTTCACCCGCGCCGCCGAGCGGCTGCACCTCGCGCAGCCCGCGCTGAGCCAGCAGATCCGCGGGCTGGAGAAGGAGCTCGGCGCGCAGCTCGTCGACCGGGGCGTGCGGCCGCTGCGGCTGGACCGAAGCCGGATCGTCGCCGGAGGGGATGGCGGCGGTCCTGGGCGGGTGGTTTCACCCGGGCCGCCGTGCCGGATCAGGGAAACCGCGGCAGCACCTCGCACAACGCGGCCAGCGCACCCGACCACGCGCTGTCCGACGGAGTCGCGTACCCGACGACCAGCCCGTCACGACACGGCTCCCCGGGCGACGGGTGCGCGAAGTCCCCGAGGCCGTTCAGCGCCAAGCCCGCCTTCGCCGCCGCCGCGATCACCGGCCGCTCGGTGCCCGGTGGGAGGTCCAGCACCGCGTGCAGTCCCGCCGCGATGCCCGACACGCGGATCCCCGGCGCCCGCTCGGCGACCGCCGCCACCAGCTGGTCGCGGCGGCGTCGATACCGCAGCCGCATCGCGCGGACGTGCCGGTCGTAGTCGCCGGACGTCAGGAACTCCGCGAGCGTCAGCTGGTCGAACGAGCCGGGCGCCCAGTCCACGTGCCCCTTGGCCGCGATCACCTCGCGCGTCAGCGACCGGGGGAGCACCATCCAGCCCAGGCGCAGCCCGGGCGCGAGTGACTTGCTCGCCGTGCCGAAGTACACGACCCGCTCGGGATCGAGGCCCTGCAGCGCGCCGACCGGCTGGCGGTCGTAGCGGAACTCGCCGTCGTAGTCGTCCTCGAGCACCAGCCCGCCCGTGGCGCGCGCCCAGTCGACGACGCCGGCGCGGCGGTCCGGGCTCAGCGCGCCGCCGGTCGGGTACTGGTGGGCCGGCGTCAGCAGGACCGCGCCGGCGTCGGTGAGTTCTTCCGTGCGCGTGCCGTGGTCGTCGAGGGGGAGGGCGGGGGTGCGCAGGCCGGCGTCGGTCAGCAGGTCGTAGTACTGCGGCACGCCGTACGCCTCGACCGCGACCGTCCGCACGCCGCGGCCGTGCAGCACGGCGCCGATCAGGCGCAGCGCGTGGACGAACCCGGCGCAGACCACGATGCGGTCGGGCGTCGCGTGCACCCCGCGGGCCCGGGCGAGGTAGCCGGCGAGGGCGGTGCGCAGTTCGACGCGGCCTCGCGCGTCGCCGTAGCCGAGCGCTTCGTGCGGCGCGGCCGTGAGCGCCCGCCGGGCCGCCGCGAGCCAGTGCGCGCGCGGGAAGCTCGACAGGTCGGGGTTGCCGGGCAGCAGGCTGTACCGGGTGCCGGGCGCGCGGATCGGCGTCGGCCGCGCGAGGGGGACGCGCTCGGAGCCGGCCTTCGGTGGCCGGCCGGGTTCCGCACGCGGGGCGACGCGGGTGCCCGAACCCTGCCGCGCGGTGAGCCAGCCTTCCGCGACGAGCTCCGCGTAGGCCTCGGCGACGGTGTTGCGCGCGATCCCCAGGTCGGTGGCCAAGGTCCGCGACGGCGGCAGCCGCGCGCCGGGCTGGAGACGGCCGGTGCGCACGGCCTCGCGCAGCGCGGCCATCAGCGAATCGCGCAGGCCGTGGCGGCCACGCAGACCGACGTGGTCCAGGTGCAGGTCGGCGCCGAGGCCGCCGTCGTCCGCCGGAGAATTGGCCCGTGTTCCCGCCATGAAAATGGACCATACTCCTGATCCATTTCGGCCTAGCGTCGAAAGCGTGACTTCGACCGAAGTCCGGGAGTCCCCCGGACCACCCACCATCAGCACGCGGTTCGCCCTCCTGTTGGCCGTCGCCTGCGGGATCGCGGTCGCGAACATCTACTACGCCCAGCCGCTGCTCGAGGAGATCGGGCGCGACCTCGGCATCAGGCCCGCCGGCCTCGGGTTCGTGACGACGGTGACCCAGCTCGGCTACTTCCTCGGCCTGCTCCTGATCGTGCCGCTCGGCGACCTGCTCGACCGGCGGGTGCTCATCCCGGCGGGGTCGGTGATCGCCGCCCTCGCGCTGGTCGCCGTGGCCGTTTCGCCGAGCCCGGTGCTGTTCTTCGTCGCCAGCGGTGTCGTCGGGCTCGCGACCGTCGTGCAGCAGGTGATCATCGCCTACTCGGCCGTGCTGAGCGGTCCCGGCTCCCGCGGCCGGGTCCTCGGTATCGTGACCAGCGGCGTCGTGCTCGGCATCCTGCTCGCCCGCACGGTGTCCGGGTTGCTCTCCGACGCGTTCGGCTGGCGCTCGGTGTACGTCGTCTCGGCGCTGCTCATGCTCGGTGTCGCGGTCGTCCTCGGCCTGCGGCTGCCGCCGGAGCGGCCGGGCCGGCCGGCCGTGTCCTACCGACGGCTGATCACGTCGGTGGTCACGCTGACGGTGCACGAGCGGGTGTTCCGCGTCCGCAGCCTGATCACGCTGTTCATGTTCGCCGGCTTCGGCGCTCTGTGGGGTTCGATGGCGCTGCCGCTGTCCGCGCGGCCGTGGCAGCTGTCGACGTCGGAGGTGGGGCTGTTCGGCCTCGTCGGCGCCGCGGGTGCGATCGGCGCGGCCCGGGCGGGCGCGCTGGCCGACCGCGGCCGGGCCCAGTGGGTCACCGGGAGCACGCTGACGCTGTTCGCGGTGTCCTGGCTGCCGATCGCGTGGCTGCCGCACTCGTTGATCCCCTTGCTCATCGGGATCGTCGTAATCGACTTCGCCGGGCAGGCCGTGCACGTCACCAACCAGCACCTGATCGTGGGGGTCGATCCCAGCTCAAGCAGCCGGCTCATCGGCAGCAACATGGCGTACTACTCCGTCGGGTTCGGCGGCGGCGCCGTCGCCGCGACGGCCACCTACAGCGCGTGGGGCTGGGGCGCGGTCTGCGTCCTCGGCGCCGGGTTCAGCGTCGCGGCCCTGCTGGTGTGGGGCGTCGACCGAATCGTCCCCCATGGACAGTCCACATCGGAATGAAGGAGATAGTGATGAAGGTGTTCCTCGCCGGCGCCACGGGTGTGCTCGGGCAGCGGCTCGTTCCGCTCCTGGTCGCGGCCGGCCACGAAGTCGGCGCGATGACGCGCTCGGCCGCCAAGGTCGAGCCGCTGGTCCACCTCGGCGCGGTGGCGATCCGGTGCGACGTCTTCGACCGCGACGAGCTCGTCCAGGCGGTGCGCGACTTCAAGCCGGACGTCATCCTCAACGAGCTCACCGACCTGCCCGACGACGTCACGAAGATCGGCGACCACGCCGAGCGCAACGCCCGCATCCGCACCGAGGGCAACCACAACCTGATCGAGGCGGCCCGCCGGAGCGGCTCGCCGAAGATCCTGGCCCAGAGCGTGGCCTGGCCGCTGCCCGACGGCCCGGACGCGCGCGCGGTCGCGGACCTCGAGAGCTCGGTCCTGGCCGAGGGGGGAGTCGTCCTGAGCTACGGCCAGTTCTACGGCCCGGGCACTTACCACGAGGGTGGGAAGCCGGCCGAGCCGCGAGTCCACCTCGACCGCGCGGCCGAGCTGACGGTCGAGGCCCTCGACGCGCCTTCGGGCGTCGTCACCATCGTCGACTGACGTCGGCGGCCAGGGTTTCGCGGCGTGGCGGAAACAGTTGGCGGACGCGGGATTCCGGGTCGTGGTGCCGGACCTGCTCGGCTACGGCTACTCCGAGCGGCCGGACGTGCCGTACACGCGCGAGTTCTACACCCGCCAGCTGCGCGAGCTGCTCGACGGGCTCGGTGTCCGCACGCCCGTCCACGTCGTCGGTGCCTCGCTGGGCGGGGCGATCGCGACGGCGTTCACCGCGGAGAACCCCGGCCGGGCGGGTGGCCTCCCTCGCGCTCATGGCGCCCAGCGGCGGCGGCCGCTCGGACGTCGTCGCGCCGGTGCTGACCTGGCCGGTGGTCGGCGACTGGCTCTTCCGCGTCGCCGGGCCGTCGCAGGTGCGAAGCATGATCGCCGACGCCTGCCCGCCCGGCCCCGCGCGTGCCGAGATGGTCGCGTGGATGGCCGAGCAGACCCGCTTCGGCGGGATCGCCGAAGGCATCCTCGACACCGTCCGCAACTACGACTCCACCTGGCAGCCGGACGTCTACCAGGCGGTCGGGCGCTCCGGCATCCCGGTGTTCGCGGCCTGGGGGACCGCCGACACGGTCAACCCGTACCCGCAGTCGGACCAGGTCCGGCGGTGGATCCCGCGCCTGGACCTGTTCTCCTTGCCGGGGCAGGGGCACGCCATCACCTACGGGCAGGCCGCCGCGGTGCTCGACCGGGTCGTGCCGTTCCTGCGCGGTGCCGCGGCGCGGTCGTGAACGATTAGCATGACGGGATGGCGGTGACCAGGGCGGCCCAGGCCGAGAAGACCAGGCAAGCCGTGCTCGACACGGCACGGCGCCTCTTCCTCGAGCACGGCTTCGACGCGACCTCGCTGCAGCTCATCGCCGACACCATGGGCGTGACCAAGGCCAACGTCTACTACTACTTCCGCACGAAGATCGCGATCCTCGAAGCCCTGCTCGCGCCCACCGTGGAGGCGCTCGCCGAGCGGCTCGACGCGGCCGAGCGCATCACCGACCGGGACGAACGCGTCGAGCACCTGATCACGACGTGGGTCGACCAGGTCGTCACCGCCTACCGCACGCTCGCCCCCATGAGCAGGCACGACCCGATCGTGCGCCGGCACGAGAAGATCAGCCGTGCACTCGCCGAGCTGAGCGAACGCGGCCTGCGCCTGATGTTCGGGTCCGATCCCACGGTGAGCCAGCAGGCCGCCTACTGGCTCATCAGCGACCTCGGCGTGGTGAACCGCCGGCTGGACACCCTCTCCGACGACGACCTCCGCACCACCCTCGTCGAGCTGTGCCGCCGGGTGATCCGGGGAGCTTGAGCCGGGGGTCCGCGTCCTCTCAGGCGGGCTCGTCCACCGAGGACGAAGTGGTGTAGGCGATCTCCTGTCCCGCGCGCTCCCAGAGCACGTCGGCGCAGTTCAGGCCTTCGGCGGAAAGCCGCCGTTTGACGACCTTGAACGTCGATGTCCGCGGCAGTTCCCGCACCGTGCGCACGTACCGGGGCACCTGTTTGGGCCCGAGATCCGGCTGGCCGGCGAGGAAACGGCCGAACTCCGCGGGATCCAAGGGAGTGCCGCCGGTGACGATGGCGGCCATCACCTGGTCCCCGGTCACCGGATCGGGCACCGCGTAGACGGCCGTGTCGGTGATCGCCGGGTGCCGCAGCAGGATTCGCTCGATCGGCGCGGTGCCGAGGTTCTCCCCGTCGACGCGGAGCCAGTCGCCGAGCCGTCCGGCGAAGTAGCAGAATCCGCCGCTGTCGGCGTAGGCGAGATCGCCGGTGTGGAACCGGCCGTCGCGCAGCCGGTCCGCGTCGGCTTCGGAGTCGCGGTAGTAGCCGGCGAACCACCCGGCGCCCGCGGTGTTGACCAGTTCGCCGACGGCCTCCTCGGCGTTGGTCAGCCGGCCGTCGGGAGCGAACTCGGCCGGTGGGCACGGGAGGCCGGTGTGCGGGTGCAGGATGGCCACGTCATCGGTCGGCCTGCCGAGCGAGCCGGGCGGCGTGTCGTCGGTGCGGGCGAAACCCACGCCGCCTTCGGTGGAGCCGAACGCGTCGATCACCTTGCAGCCGAAGCGTTTCTCGAACGCGGCCAGGTCGGCGCTCGCTCCTTCGTTCCCGTAGACGAGGCGCAGGGGGTTGTCCGCGTCATCGGTGCGTGCGGGAGTGGCGACCACGTAGGACAATGGCTTGCCGACGTAGCTGGCGTAGGTCGCGCCGAACTTCCGCACGTCGGGCAGGAAGCCGGACGCGGAGAACCTGCGGCGCAGGGCCAGGCCGGCGCCCGCCGCGAGCCCGACCGCCCAGCCGGCCATGATGGCGTTGGAGTGGAACATCGGCATCGTGACGTAGACCGTGTCCGCTGTGGACAGTCCGAAGCGCTGGGCGAGCATCGCGCCGGGGAACGCGATCTTGCCGTGGGTGCAGCGCACGGCCTTCGGGTCGCCGCTGGTGCCGGAGGTGAAGATCAGCATGAGCAGGTCGTCCGCCGACGCGGGAACCGGATCGAGCGCGTCGTTCGCCGACGGCCACGATTCCAGTTCCCGCACGCGGATCCCGCCGAGGTCCAGTCCCTCGAGCAAGGGCTGGTACTTCCGCTCGGCGAGCACGAACTGACAGTCGGCGAGCCGGACGTCCCGCGCCAGGGCCGCACCGCGCCGGGTGGGGTTGAGGCCGACCAGCACCGCCCCGGCGAACGCGCAGGCGCCCAAGAGGACGGAGAAGGCCGGTACGTTGTCGGCCAGGATGCCCACGTGGGGCGGAACGTCCCAGCGCAACGTCGCCCGGAGGTCGGCCGCGCGGCGTGCCGAAGCCCGGACGTGCTCGGCCCACGACCACGTCTCGTCTTCGAACCGCAGGCCTGGACGCTCGTCCTGCGCGCGGGCCAGCAGCAGCTCGGTCACGGTCGGAACGCTCATCCGCGCACCTCCAGCCGGTGGTCAGAAGTGGAACAGGTTCTACTTCTACCACGGTGACCACCGGAGGGTCTACGAGCGCGCGCCGCGGCTCAGCGGCGGCCGGTCGCCAGGAGGACGAGGAACTGGCCGCCGCCCGGCTCGACGGCGGCGGTCACCGGCAGCCCCGGCACCAGCCGGGAGAACCGGTCCACCAGCCACTCGGCTGCCTCCTGGGCGTCTCGCTTCGTCGGGCAACGGGCCACCATCTCGCGGCCCCCCTTGCGTTCCAGCCGGCCGGCCACGGTGATCAGCGGGGCGGGTTCGACCACGTGCAGGCGGTCCGGCCAGGCGATGACCACCTTGACCGCGCCCTTGCGCGTGTTGCACCCGCGGTGCGCGAGCCGCTCGGCGACCTTGGCCTTCCGGTCGGCGGTCCGGCTGTCGACGCTGGGTCCCCGCGGGTCGTTCACCGACATCTCGGGGTCGACCGGTTCGTCGCACACCCAGCACCGCCAGCCGTCGCGTTCGGCCACGTCGTCGAGGAGACTCATCCGAGCAAACTAGCCTGGCGGGCAGGCGTCCCGCACTCGGGCCGGTCGGTCACCGGGCGGCCTTCGAGCGGTGCCGGTCCAGGAGCCCCCGAAGCAGGGCGCCGATACCTGACTACGAGAGTGGTGTCCGGCACAGTGGTCCCGCCGGTGCCCCGCCCGATCCGGCCACTACGTGCCGAGGACCGAGCCGGAGATCGTCATCGGGAGGTCGTCCGCACGGCGGTCAGCGGAGCGATCCGTGCGGCAGGACGGCGTGCACCCCCCACGTCTCGTTGGCGACCTGCGTGATCCGCAGGTCCACGACCGGGCTGGCGAGGGCGAGCGCGGTCGGCCGGTCCACGTCGAAGAGCCGCTGCAGCCACGTTGTCATCGCGGCCAGCGCGTCCGCCGCCGCCTCGTTGAGGTCCGCGGCGAACCCGAACGTCACCCGGCCTTCCGGTGTCTCCGCGTGGATGCCCGGGAGCGCGGGATCCGCCGACAGCGTGAGGGCCACCTCGGTCGTCATCGAGCACTCGATCGCCGTTCCGCCGACTTCGCCGTGGCCCTGGGCCGCGTGGCCGTCGCCCAGGTGGAGCCGCGCGCCGGGCACTGTCACCGGCAGGTACAACGTGGACCCGGCGACCAGGTCGCGGCAGTCGATGTTGCCGCCGCCGACCGCTCTCGGCGGGATCGTCGAGTGCGGGCCCGGCTCGGCGGGCGGCACGCCGACGACGCCGAGGAAGGGCGCGACGGCGACGGTGTGGCCGAGGTTGCTGGTGGCCGTGTCGCCGTCGATGTCCCACGTCAGCCGCGAGGCCGGTCCGCCCGCCACGCCCAGCCTGCGGTTGAGCGCGTTGTCCTTCACGCCGGCGGTGGTCCAGCCCCAGTCTCCGGGCGTGATCGCCGTGAAGTGCACCCGCAGGACCATGCCCGGCTCGGCGCCGCGGACCTCGATCGGGCCCGTCAGGCAGTGCCCGCGCCGGCCGGGGAACATCGTGGGGCCGTCGATCCGGCGCTCCAGGTACCCCGCGGCGTCGAGCGAACCGGCCACGAGGGAATCGCCGGGGTCGATCGTGAGCACCGGCGGGGTGTCCCGGTCGAACACGTCCACGGTGGTCTCGCGCGTCGCCGGAAGGTGGTGTCGAGCCACGAATCGTCTCCTGCCGTGTGCCGCGGTTCGGTCCGCATCGGTCGTTTCCGGGCTCGGTCGTTTTCGGGCTCAGCGGAGCATGGACCCGGCGGTCGGCTCGAGGCGGCTGGCGGTGGCCTCGCTTCCGCCGGTCAGCGCGGAAACGGTGTCGGCCATGGCCGCGCACCGGGGATGCCGGTGGACGGCGGTCAGGACGCGTTCGCGGTCGGCGGCGTCCTCGAACCGCCGGATCCAGACGAACGTGTCCTCGTCACCGGCCACGGTGAACGATCCCACCACCCGCATGCCCATTTCCTGGTGCAGGGGGATGACGGTTTCGTCCAGGTAGCGGGCCAGTTCGGCGCCGCGTCCGGGGCGGGCGTGCTCGGTGCGGATCTCGTAGAACATCGATGCTCCTCCTCGGGACGGCGGTCAGGGCCGGGCCGCGACGCGGGCGGCGGCGAGTGCGTAGACGTCCGGAGATCCTTCCCACGGGGCGGTGCGCAGCACGGTCCAGTGGCGGATGAGCCAGCGTCCGCCGAGCCTGCGGAGCTCCAGCTGCCAGCAGCCGCGCATCGTGCAGTGGTCGACGACGCCGGGCGCGGCGGGGACGTGGTGGTAGGCGACCACGTGGGCGCGGCACCCGGCCTCGTCCCCGGACCGCCGGACGACGAGGTCGGTGGCGGTGTGGTGGGTGCAGTCGAATCCGGCCAACGTCGTGCGGGCCAGCTCGACCAGGTCGGCGGCCGGCACGGTCGTCGGTGGCCGGCCGTGGTGGTGGGTCGACAGGTCCAACGTCACCTCGTCGGCGAACAGCCGCCGCAGGGCGGCCCAGTCCCGGTCGTCCTGGGCGTGGGCGAGACCGGCGACGACGTCGGCGATGGCCGCCCGGTCGGCCAGCTCCTGCAGCGCGTTCACGCTCGAACCTCCTCGGCCGTGGGGCGCTCGATCAGCGGCAGGACCAGCCGGCTGGGGTGGGCCGGCCCGTGGTGGACGTGGTTGACGGCGACGGCCAGGTCGTCCTCGCCGGCGGTGGCGATCGCGGCGCCCGTGTTGGGGTTGCGGTCGTAGCGGGGGAAGTTGCTGCTGGAAACCTCGAGCCGGACGCGGTGCCCGGGCCGGAACACGTTCGCGGTGACGCCCAGGTCGATGGTGAGTTCGGCGACGGTTCCCGGTGCCAGGAGCGTGGGCTCGGTGAGCGACTCGCGGTAGCGGACGCGCTGGATGCCCTCGCACAGCAGGATCGCCCGGCCGTCCGGGTGCACGTCGACGAGCTTGCCGGTGAAGTCGGTGTCCGGCGCCGACGACGACGCGTGCAGCACCAGGGTGACGTGGCCGGTGACCTCGACGGGCCGCTCGAGCACGGCGGTGGTGTAGCACAGCACGTCCTCGCGGGCTTCGGCCGCCGTCTGGTCGGCCGGGCCGGGGTAGGCGCCGGACGCGGCGGCGAGCACGGTGCCGCCCAGGCTCGGAACCGGGTCGCGAGGGTCGTAGCGGAAGGTGTCTACCGCTTCCTCCGACGGGGCGTCGCGGGTCAGGAAGCCGTCGCCGGTGGCGGTGTCGGCCCGGCCGTCGCCGGTGAGGAAGAAGCCGGTGTAGCGGGTGTCCGGCAGCGGCCAGTCGGGCTCGTCGCGCCACTCGTCGGCGCCCATGACGAAGAGCCGGACCCGGCCGGTGTCGCCGGGGGTGTCCGGCCGGCCGCGGACCCAGCGGTCGAAGAACCGCAAGTGGGCTTCGGTGACGCCGGCGGCCTTGATGCTGCCGGCGAGCCCGAAGGACCGGTCGGGGTAGGTGCCGAGGTCGGTGCCGTCGGCGTGGGACCAGGGCCCGATGAGCAGCCGTTGCCCGTCGCGGGCCGCGGCGCTGCCGCCGTGCCGGCGCATCGTCGTGAAGGACCGCACGGTCTCGCCGGCGAACACGTCGTACCACCCTCCGATGTGGAGCGCCGGGACGGTGATGCGGTCGCAGTGGTCGATCGCGGCGATGTCCTGCCAGAAGCCGTCCCGTTCCGGGTGGTCGAGCACCTGGCCGAGCCAGGGCAGCGAGCGGGTCAGCGCGCCGCGGCCGGCGATCGGCAGCGGTTCGTGCAGCAGCCGCGGATCGGACAGACCGGCCAGCAGCGCTCCGGCGTCGGCGGGATCGCCGTGTCCGCCGGCGAGACCGCGGCGCAGATTGCGCAGGGCCGAGAGCGTGCCCCAGGTCAGCACGGCGTCCTGGGACAACGCGCCACCGGGGGAGCGCCACGGTGCCGCGTACGGATCGGCGGAGCTCAGCACGGGGGCGATCGCCCGCAAGGCCGGAACGTCCTGGGAGGCCGCCTGCCACTGCGCGAAACCCATGTAGGACCCGCCCCACATGCCGACCGCGCCGTCGCACCACGGCTGCGCGGCCAGCCACGTGAGGGTGTCGAGACCGTCCGGGCCTTCGTGGGTGTGGGGCACGAACGTCCCGGGGGAGCGGGACGTGCCGCGGACGTCCTGGGCCACCACCGCGTACCCGGCTTCGACGAGGGCGAACACGTCCGGGAGCTTCGGATTGCCGTACAGCCCGGCGTCGTCCTTGCCGTACGGCGTCCGCACCAGCAGGGCGGGGAACGGTCCCGGCCCGTCCGGGAGCCACACGTTGGTGGCGAGCGCGACACCGTCGCGCATCGGCACCGGCACGTCCACTTCCACCGTGAAAGTCATGTGCGCACCCGGTTCGCCGGCGGCGTGATCATCCAGTGGCTGAACGCCGCGTAGTGGCGCGCGAACTCCCGCGGCGTGGGTGCGTGTTCCACCGCCGCCGACAGTTCCGCGGCGTGGGCGTACCGCGGGATCCGGTCCGCTTCGTAGGCGGCCAGCGCCGCGGGCACGTCCCCGGCCGGGGTGAGCAGGCGGCCGAGCAGCGCGGCGTCCTCGATGCCCAGCGTCGCGCCGGCGGTGATGTGCGGCGACATCGCGTGGGCCGCGTCCCCGGCGAGCACGACGCGCCCGGAAGCCCAGCGCGGCAACGGTGGTACCAGCATGATCCGGTTGTGCAGGATGCGGTCTTCGGGCGTCGCGGCGATCAGTTCGGTGAGGACGCCGTGGTTCCCGGCCGCTTCCAGGTGCGCGGCGCGCTCCAGCGCCTGCTGCTTCAGGGTTCCGGTCGGTTCGGGCGCGGTGAACTGGTTCACCAGCCAGTAGACGCTGCCGTCGTAGGTGCGCACGTACCCGCCGCGGCAGCCGTGGGCGCCCAGGATCAGGCGGTCTTCGGTCAGCGTGGGACCGGGGTCCGGGATGACCGCGCGCCAGGCGTGGTGGCCGGCGTGTTCCTCCGCGGGGGTGCCCGGCACCAGCTGCGCGCGCACCGCCGAGTACGCGCCGTCCGCCCCGACGAGCACGTCGGCGTTGTCCTCGCCGCCCTCGGCCGACCGGACCGTGACGTGGTCCGCGTGCTCCTCGTACGCGGCGAACCCGGTGGCCAGGCGGATGTTGTCCCGGCCGACGGCGTCGGCGAGCAGGTCGGTGAGCTTCGCCCGGTGCACCAGCAGGAACCGGTGGTCCTCGACCCCGAACTCCGGAGTCTCGAGCAACCGCCCGGCCGCGTCGTGGAAGTACATTTCGCCGGGCTTGCCGATGGCGCGCACCTGCTCGCCGACGCCGAGGTCGTCGAAGACCGCCAGCGCGTTGGCCCAGAGCCCCAGCCCGGCCCCGGCGGCGCGGAGTTCCGGGGCGTGCTCGTGGATCGCGACCTCGATCCCGGCGCGGCGCAGGGCAAGGCCGGTCGTCAAGCCGACGATCCCGCCGCCGATCACCACAGCTCGCATGAGCGTCCTCCTTGGTAGTCCTTCGATTCCGACGATAAGGAGGGACGCCGTTTCACTCCAGTGCAACCTTGGTGCACAGTCATTTCATCTGTGATAATCGGGTCGTGGACTACGACCTCAACCTCGTCGAGGCGCTGGACGCGCTGCTCACCGAGAGCAGCGTGACCAAGGCGGCGGCCCGCCTGCACACCTCGGCACCGGCGATGAGCCGTGCGCTGGCCCGGTTGCGGCGCGCCTTCGACGATCCGCTCCTCGTCCGGGCCGGCCGCGACCTCGTGCCGACACCCCGGGCGCTGGAGCTGCGCGGTGAGGTGCACGCGGTCGCCACCCGGGCCCGGGCGCTGTTCGCCCCGTCGGACGCGGCCGATCCGCGGACCGTGGTGCGCACGTTCGACCTGCAGGTCACCGACATGCTGTCCACGACGTTCATCCCGTCCCTCGTGGACGACCTGAGGGGCCGCGCGCCGGGAATCTCCCTGCGGCTGCGGCCGGAAAACCTCGAGGACACCCCGGCCCTGCGCGAAGGGCTCGTGGACCTGGAGATCGGGATCATCCGCGCGGGCGACCCGGAGATCCACTCGGAAACGCTCGTCACGGAGACGCTGGTCGGCGCGGTACGGCCGGACCACCCGCTGGCGAAGGCGAAGACGGTCACAGCGAGGCGGTTCGCCGCGGCCGACCACATCGTCGTCTCGCGACGAGGCCGGGCCCACGGCCCGATCGACGAGCGGCTCGCCGAGCTGGGCCTGAGCCGGCGGGTGATCGCCGTGCTCCCCAGCTTCGCGGGCGCGCTGTACCTGGCCCGCGGAACCGACGTCGTCTGCGTCGCCCCGGCCGGCCTGGGCCGCTCGATGCTGGACACGCTCGGGCTGCGGACGTTCCCGATTCCCGTGGCCCTGCCGGACATCGCGCTCGGCATGGCCTGGCATCCGCGCAACCAGCACGACCGCACGCACCAGCTGCTGCGCGAGCGCGTCCGGCACATCATGGCGTCGACGAGCGCGGTGGCGTCTTGAACGACTCGTTCAAGACCTCGATCGGCGGAACACCCGCGTCCGTTCCGGAGTTGAGCGTGGCATGAATCAACTCGTCGATCGCACGATCACCGCCCTGCGCGCCGAGCACGACGTGCTCTCCGGCCTCGTCCGCACCCTCACCGACGACCAGCTGGCCGTCACCAGCGGCGCCGCGGAATGGACCGTCGCCCAGGCCCTTTCCCACCTCGGCAGCGGTGCGGAGATCGGCCGCGCGCCCATCGCGCGGGCCGCCGGCGAGACCGTGGCGGCCGAGGACAACCCGACGATCTGGGCGCGCTGGGACTCGTCGGCGCCGCGAGCGCAGGCCGAGGGCTTCCTGGAGCACAACGGCCGCTGGCTCGAAACGGTCGAGGCGCTCACACCCGAGCAGCGCTCGTCGCTGACCGTCGACCTCGGCTTCCTGCCGGAGCCGGTCCCGCTGCTGACCGCGGTGGGCATGCGGCTGAGCGAGGTGGCCAACCACTCGTGGGACGTGCGGGTGGCCTTCGACCCGGCCGCCGGGGTGGACGCCGGCTCGGCCGAGGTGCTCGTCGATCTCCTGACCGGGCCGGTGGGGTTCATGCTGAGCTTCCTCGCGAAGCCGGCCGAGCTCGCGAAGCCGGCGTCCGTCGCGGTGCCCGGCGCCGCCTTGGTGATCGACGACGGGGTCACCGTCGTGACCGACCTGGAGTCACCGTCCGCGACGTTCCACGGGCCGGCGGAAGCGTTCGTCCGGTTGGTCAGCGGCCGGCTCAAGGCGCCGTACGACCAGGGCGTCACCGTCGAGGGCAGCGTCACGCTCGACGACCTGCGCCGGGTGTTCCCCGGGTTCTGACGGCCACCACGCGGCCCGGGGGTGCGGTAGCGCCGACCGGGCCGTGTGGAGTCCGTGAACGCGCGAGCGGCCGCGGTGGTTTAGCCCCGGCCCGCAAGAGCGTGCCTTCGAGTGGAATACCGCGGGGGAACCTGGTGCTCCCGCCGCCGCGCGGCTTCACTGTGCGGCGGCGGAAACCACCGCGGACCGAGGGGGGACCATGCTGCGTAGATTCGCGAGAACCCTGTGCGCCCTTTTCCTGGCGGCGGCCGGAACCGTGACGCTCACCGGCGTCGCGCAGGCCGACGTCATCGTCGGGCCGGGCGCCACCGGCCACGTCTGCACCGGCTACAGCTACATCCAGGTCAACCCGACGGCCGTGTACTGGCAGACCTGCGCCTGGGCCGACGACGACGAGGTCTGGTTCACGGTCCACTTCGGCAACACCGGCTCGAGCCAGTACACGATCCAGCACGTGTTCTCCGACTACTACAAGTCCGGGTCGTTCCACGCCTGCCAGATCCCGGTCGCGCCGAACCTGGTGATCCCGGCGCACAGCGTCATCGGCACCTCGACCAGCCGGTGCGCCCAGAAGCGCCGCACCCCGGCCGCCTGGGCCGCCACCACCCGGGTCCTCACCGGCAATTACGACGTCACCCTGAACAGCGACACCCTGCAGGTCCAGTAGCCCCGGTTCGGCCGGACGCCGTCACCGACGATGAGGAGATCCATGCGCGCGAAACGGGTACTGACCGGGCTCGCGGCCTTCGCCGCCGCGATCGCCGGAACCGCCATCGCGGCTCCGGCCGCATCCGCGGCGACCCAGCACGGCTGCCCAGATCTGTACTTCTGCTTCTACTTCAACAGCAACTACGGCGGTGCTTTCGCCAACTACGCCTATTCGGACGGCAACCTCGACAACGAGTTGTTCCGGTGGGGCGGCTCCAACGGCCGCGGCGTCGTGGTGAAGAACAACGCCGCTTCGGTCTTCAACAACGCGGAGTGGGCCGCGACGGTCTACTACAACAGCGGCTGCAACGGCAGCGTCGCGTCGCAGTCGTTCGGCGCGTACAGCGGCGGCAACTTCACCGCGACCATGAAGAACAACAACGCGAGCTTCAAGTGGCCCGCCGGACCGGTGCTCTTCGGCGACTGCGCCAACCGCGACCAGGACTAGCCGGAAGGACCGGGGTTCGGCCGTGGTGACGTTCGACCGAGGGCGGCGCGCCTTCGCCGCGGCCGTGGCGGTGGCCGCGCTCGACGGCGCCCGCCGCCACGTCCGGCTTCGATCTCGGCGCGGCGCTCGGGAAGGTGCCTGCCGACGTCTCGACGGTGCACGGCGTCGACCTGCCCCTCGACCGGTCGCTGCGACGCCGGTCGAGGAGCTGGAGGTCATCGGCGCGGGGGATCAACGGCTGACGAGCGGCCGCGCCCGGCCTCCGAGGCGCCGTTGGTGCGTGCCGCCCGCCTTCGGGGCAGACTGTCGGCATGGCTGAGATCGAGGGAATCGACGTCACCGCTCCGCCGAGCGGGACGGGCTGCGCGGAGTGCCTGGCCGTGGACGGCTGGTGGGTGCACCTGCGCCGCTGTGCGCAGTGCGGCCACGTCGGCTGCTGCGACAGCTCGCCGGCCCAGCACGCGACGGCGCACTACAAGGCGAGCGGGCACCCGCTGATCCGCAGCTTCGAGCCGGGCGAGGACTGGTTCTACAGCTTCGAGACGGGCGAGGCCTACGACGGCCCGGCGCTGGCGCCCCCGGAGCACCGGCCGGTCACGCAGCCGGTGCCGGGTCCGGAGGGCCGGGTGCCCGCCGACTGGCAGTCGCACGTGCACTGACGCGGTCGGCTCGTACGCGCCGGCCGGGCCCCGGCGATGAGGACGCCGATCGCGCCCGTACGCGATCAGGGGCGGCGATCCCCGGTCACGTGCTCGCCGACGGCGGCGATGCCCAGGTCCGCCGAGCGTTTCTCGATCTCGTCGGCGGCCGGGTGCAGGTTGCGGGCCCGGTACAGGTCGATGGCCTGCTGCCAGGCTTCGCGGGCCTGGTCGTGGTGGTCGAGCGCGCGGTGGGCGTCGCCCATCGAGGCGAGCGTGCCCGCCTGGCGGTAGGTGTTGTCGAGGTGGCGCCAGAGGGCGAGCGCTTGCCGGGACCGGCCCAGTGCGTCGTCGTGGTGGCCGGTTTCGTGGGCGATCGTGGCGAGGCTGTCGAGGGCGTCGGCTTCGCCGTAGACGTCGTAGCGCTCCCGGCACAGGGCCAGTCCCGCTTCGGCGTGGCGGCGCGCTTCCTCGTGTCGTCCGAGCCGGCTCTGGCACGCGCCGATCAGGCTGAGCGCGCGTGCCTCCCATTTCGGGTCGCCGAGGGCGCGGTACTGCTCGAGCGCGCTGGTGGCGTGCTCGAGCGCCTGCTCGTCGTCCTTTTCGTGCGTCCAGTGCAGCGCCAGGACGAAGTGGACTCCCGCCTGGCCGAGGGTGTCGCCGATCTCCCTGGCCAGGGTCAGGGACCGGTTCAGGTGGTGCAGCGCTTCGGCGGGCTTCCCGAACGGGCCGTAGACGAGGCCGAGCCGGCGGTGCGCGCGGGCCTGCACGGCGAGGTCGTGCAGGCGTTCGGCGGCGGCCAGGCCGGCCAGCCACGAAAGGATGTTGGCCTGCAGGTAGCCGCGGCGGTAGTGGAAGTTGTCGAGCGTCCAGGCCAGCTGCCAGACGCAGGTGTTCCACCCGGCGTCCTCGGCGGCCTGCCGCGCCGCGAGCACGCACTCGTGGTTGAGGTCGAACCACGTCATCGCGGCCGCGTCGTCGGGCAGCGGGGCCGGCGTGCAGCCGGCGGGAGGCTCGCCGACGTCGATCGGCGGGTGCTGCTGGTCGAGCAGGCGGCTGCCGCGGTGACCGGTGTGCAGGTGGAAACCCACCAGCCGGCGCAGCGCCGCGCGCCGGGCGGGTTCGGGCTCCTCGGCCGACGCGGTGCTCCGCGCGTGCTGGCGGACCAGGTCGTGGAAGCGGAACCGGCCGGCGACCGGCTGCTGCAGCAGGTGATCGTCGACCAGGCTCTCCAGCAGCCGCTCGGCCTCACCGCGGGTGACGGCGGCGAGCGCCGCGGCGGCGGGCACGTCGATGTCCGGGCCCGGGTTCAGGCCGAGCAGCCGGAACATGCGCTGCCGGGCCGGGTCCAGCTGCCGGTAGGACAACGCGAACGCCGCGGCGACGCTGCGATCTCCCGCGGAGAACTCGGCCAGGGGCCGGGCGGCCTGGCGCAGCCGGTCGGCCAGGTGAGCCACGGTCCACGCGGGGCGGGTGCGCAGCCGCGCCGCCGCGATGCGGATGGCCAGGGGCAGGTGACCGCACAGCTCGACGACGTCGCGGACGTGCCCGGCTTCGGTGGTGGGCCGGTCGTCGCCCACGATGCCGGTGAACAGCGCGATCGCGGCCGCCTCCGGCAGCACGTCCAAGGACAGGATGTGCGTCGGCTCCAGGTCGACCAGGCGCCGCCGGCTGGTGATCAGCACCAGGGTCGCCGCGCTCCCCGGCAGCAGCGGCCGGACCTGCGCGGCGTCCGCGGCGTTGTCCAGCACGATGAGCGCCGAGCGGCCGGCGAGTTCGGCTCGCCAGAGCGCGGCGCGGGCGTCCGGGTCGTGGGGGATCCGGTCCGCCGGGACGCCCAGCGCGCGCAGCAGGGTGTCCAGTGCGGCCGGTGGGGCGACCGGTGGCTGGCCGGAGGTGTGGCCGTGCAGGTCGAGGAACAGCCGGCCGTCGGGGTAGTGCTCGGCGAGCCGGTGCGCGGCGTGGATCGCCAGGGTCGTCTTGCCGATGCCGGCCATCCCGTCGATCGCCTCGATCACGACGGCCGTCGGCGCGTGGTGCGTGACGCCGGCCCGGGCGGCGAGCAGCCGGGCGAGTTCGCTTTCGCGGCCGGTGAAGTCGGCGATGTCGCCGGGCAGGTCGTTGCGGACCGCGCCGGCCGGATCGCGGTGCGCGACCCCGGACGAAGGCCGCGCCGGGCCGGCGCCGGCGGGGAACAGCCGGGGGTCGTTGTCGAGGACCCGGCGGTGGATCTCGGTGAGGCGGGGCGAGGGGTCCAGGCCGAACCGGTCGACGAGGGCGGCCCGGGCGCGGGTGAACGCGTCCAGCGCGTCCGCCTGCCGGCCCGCGCGGTACAGCGCCGTCATCAGCTGTCCCCACAGCCGCTCGTGGCCGGGGTGCTGTTCGCTCAGCACCGTCAGTTCGTCGATCAGCGCCTCACCCGCACCGGTGGCGAGCTCCGCGTCGACGTGGTCTTCGAGGGCCCCGAGCCGCAACGCGTGCAGCCGCCTCGTCTCGGCCCGCAACGCCGCGGTGCCGGAGAAGTCCTCGTAGGCGTCACCGCGCCACAGCGTCAAAGCCTGTGACAGCAGGGTCGCGGCCGTCACCGGATCGGCGGCCGCCGAAGCGGTTCGCCCGGCGGTCACCAGCCGCTCGAATTCGCCGGCGTCGACGAACGCCGGCGACAGCCGCAAGGCGTAGCCGGCCGCGCGGGTCTCGATCAGGTCGGCCGCGCCGAGGGCGGCGGCGGCCGGGGCCAGCGAGCGGCGCACCCGTGACATGTAGGTCCGCACCGTCCGGTCGGTGCCGGGCGTGGCGTCGACGTCCCACAACGCGTCCGCCATGGTGGTGACCCCGGTGACCCGGCCGGCGTTCGCGATCAGCAGCGCGAGCAGGGTACGGATGCGGGGACCGCCCACGTCGAGCGGCCGGCCGTGCACGCGGACCTCGAACGGGCCGAGCACGCGGAACTCCGGTCGTCCGTCCGGATCGTCCATCCCCACCTCTCTCAGGTGGACAGTTCGCCCGGTCTGGATACGGTCCGTTCGGACCAATTCGCCGGCGTCCGGCGCTGTCGACGGTTTGTCGACGGGCTGTCGACGAGCGCTGCGACGGTGAGCCCATGGACGTCGCCAGTGAGATCGTGCTGCGGCTCGCCGATCCGGTGGCCCGCGCTTCCGTGCTGACCGCCGACGCGCTGCTCGCGATCGGTTCCGTGGTCTACGAACTCGACCCGGCGCTCGTGACCGATCCGGTGACGGCGACGTTCGACCGGATGGACCTCGCGGTGTCGCTCGATCCCCGGGCGTCCGCGATGGCCCAGTTCCGCCGCACCGGGGAGCCGGTGCCGTGGGAGGTCGCGGCGTCCTGGGAGACCGGGCAGGCGCCGCCCGCCGCGGCCGACGCGGTCTGGACCGGGGCCGTCGTGGTCCGGACGGCGGTCCTGGACGACACCATTGTGGACGTCGCCACGCGGCAGTCCGGCGTGGACGGTCCCGTCGCGCTCGACGCCACCTTGCGGATGAGCCCGCCGGGGCAAGACCCGGACCCGGTGCCGGTTTCGCTGCCCGTGCTCGTGGCGTTCCTCGCCGCGGGTGCGGACACGAGCCCCCGCGACCTGTTGCGGGCGACACCGGCGGCCCGGCTCGGCGCGGCCCGGTACGGCGTCGCCGCCGTTCCGGCGGGAGCGCCGGCCCGGCGGTTCGACCGCGTCGTCTGCTGGGTGGTGCCCGACACGACGTTCGACGACCCGGGCTGGCCGGGGGCGCGGACCGACACGACGCCGGAGCAGCGCCGCGCGGACCGGCTGCGAGCCGCGCGGAGCTGGCTCGCCGGCCAAGGCGTAGCCGTCATCACCACCACGGAGCCCACATGACGACCAAGTCCCGCGCCAAGCGCGCATCGACCACGTCAGAACCACCTACGGAGATCGGTATGGCCACCCTCGTGCAACCGGCTTTTCCCTTTGTCGACGTCATCATCGACACCAGCGCGCTGGTGCCGGCGGCCCGGCGTTCGCCGGGTGTGGTCGCGGTCGTCGGCAACGCCGACGGCGCCACCGCGCCCGTGTCGACGCCGCTGGCGGTCACCGGCCACGCCGAC
Organism: Amycolatopsis sp. NPDC051061; assembly: GCF_040682935.1. Taxonomy (NCBI): domain Bacteria; kingdom Bacillati; phylum Actinomycetota; class Actinomycetes; order Pseudonocardiales; family Pseudonocardiaceae; genus Amycolatopsis; species Amycolatopsis sp. NPDC051061. The sequence continues at coordinate 108,364 of NZ_JBFBBZ010000020.1, read as the reverse complement.
GTGCTCGGCTTGTTCGGCAAGAACAACGGGCCGACGCCGCTGAGCCGCAGCCTCGACCTGGTGCTCGCGCAGGACCCGCGGCCGAGCAAGATCTACGGCGTCCGCACCCCGGCCGCCGGGAACTACGCCGCCGCGCTCGCCGGGCTCGAGGCCGCGGACGACGTCACGTTCGTCTGCCTGGCCGAGGAGACGAACGTCGGCGCGGCGACCAACGGCGGCACCCCCGCGACCGGGCTGCGCGCCCTGGCGGAGCACGTGGAGACCATGTCGGCGGCGGGCAACCGGCGGATGGCCGTCGCGATGATCGACCCCGCCACGCCGCGGACCGCGACCTATGTGGACACCGTGCTGGCGGCGAACTCCTACGGCGCGCTGAAGAGTGCGACCGGCCGGATGATCCTCGTCGCCGCGCGGGGCGCGACCACCGACGAGACGGCCGACCCGCACCCGGTCGCCGACGCGGCCGCGGCCGTGCTGGGGGCGATCGCCGGCCAGGCCCCGGCCACCAGCGTCGTGCTCAAGCAGGTCCGCGGCTTCACCGTGCCGCTCACCGGGCAGTACGTGCCCTCGGAGGTCACCGGCCTGGCGGGCCAGGGAGTCATCCCGCTGATCGACCCGGCGCTCGTGCCCGGCACCGGGCTCTTCATGGGCGACGGCGGCACGTTCTCGTCCGACCCCGCCCGCAACTACGTCGACATCTGCCGGGTTCTCGACGACATCGAGTTCCGGTTGCGGGCCGGGCTGATCGGCGCGATCGGAGACGCCCGGATCACCAAGGCCGGCCTCACCTCGGTGCGGGTGCGGGTGGAGGGGATCCTCGGCCCGCTGCAGCTCGGCGCGGTGATCGACGACTTCTCGGTCAGCATCCCGCTGCTGGCGATCCTCGCGCTGCCGGAAAGCGCCCGCAGCACCGCCGAGCAGGCCCAGGTGGTCACCGCCCGCCAGACCCGGCAGGTGTCCGTCCTCATCAGCATCACGTACGGGCCCGCGGTGCACCGGCTCAACGTGACCCTCGCCCCCCAGTTCTGACCAGGAGCCACGATGTCGAGTCCCGAAACCAGCTGGAACACCCGCCTCGCCGTGCACTACACCGACGACAAGGGCGTGGACCACGAGATCTCGCCGATCCAGTCGTTCACGCCGACGTTCGCCACCACGGCCGAGCCGCTGCACAGCATCGAGCGCACGCACGTCGGTGTGGTCACGCAGCCCTACTCGCTGACGTTTTCGCTCACGGTCAACGCGATCGGCCCGGCCACCGCGCAGCTGACGGCGCTGGCGCTGAACGCGACCGAATTCAGCATCTCGGTGCAGGAGCGCTCCGGCGGCGACTGGTCGTTCTCCACGATCGTGCTCAGCCGGTGCGTCATCACGAGCGCCTCGCCGACGGCCGCCACGGTGCTGGGCGCGCCCCAGGCGACGTTCTCCGGCTTCTCGATGCACGTGGACGCCACCGATGCCGGCGGCGCCAAGACGTCCGGCCCGCTGCAGTCCGCGCTCTAGAGGAGAAGGCCCGTGCTCGACGATCTGGCGCCCGGCGACGGCAGCGGCGTCATCCTGCCCTCCGAAGGTGACGACTCCGGGCCGGGCGAACTCGTGTTCCAGTTCCCGGTGGAGATCGAGGTGCGCCTGGTCGCGCCGCACGATCCGGACGAGCTGGTGAGCACGGCGCTGGACCGGCTGACCTCTGCGTTGCAGGGGCTCACATGACCACGGTGCGCGTGCCGGTGCGGATCCGGCTGGACCTGACCGGCGACCCGGCGGACACCCACGTGCTCGACGCGGTCCGCCGGGCCGCCGTCGACGCCGCGTCCCGGGTCGCCGGCCGGGCCGGCCGGGCCGGCCGGGCCGACGCGCTCGGGGGCGCGGTCCGGTCCGGCCGGGCGCCGGAGGTGAGCGTGCGGTTCGTCGGTGACGCCGTCCCGGCGTGGGCCGCGGCGCACCTCGAAGCGAGTGCGCAGACCGTGGCGCAGACCGTCACCTCGCAGCTGCTGGCGGCGACCGCGCCGGCTCCGGCGCCGGTCCGCCTGACCAGGCGGCTGCGGCGGTTCGCCGACTTCTCGGACGTCTTCGGCGCGCTCGAGGGCCGGTACGGCGCAGGTGCGCGCCCGCCCCGGGTGCTCGTGGTCGCCGCCGACTCCGGCGGTGCCGCCGTCATGCTGTCCGTCGGCACCGGCCCGGACGGCGGGCCCGGCCTGGAGTGGGGGATCCGGCTGAACCGGTTCGTCCTGCCCGCGGACGGGCGGGACGCGGAGACCGTGCCCGGCTACGCCGTCGGGCAGGCGGACTCGTTCCACCTCGTCGCCGAAACGGCCGACGAGGGTGCGTTCCGGGCGGAGCTGGCCGCGGCCCTGGTGCGGATCTGGCGGGCCGCCGGCTCGGCCGACTCCGACCAGCGGCTCCGCGACCGGGCGAGGGAGCGGGCCAAGCGGTACCGGCTGAAGGGCGCGCTCTACGAGTACCGGTCCGGGGGCACCCCGGTGGCCTGGTTCGCCGCCCAGGCCGGGCTGGCCGACCGGGCCGGGCTGCCGCTGGTCGTGTTCACCGAAGAGGTGCCGGCCGAGACCGGCGGCGCCCGGTACGGCAGCGACTGCCCGCCGTTGCGCTACGACCCCGACGCGGCCGAGAACGCCGACCCGGACCGGCCCTACCTGCACGAGCTGGAGGTGTCCGACTGGGACACCGGCGAGTTCGGTGACGCGATCGACGTGATCACCGCCGAGCTGGACCTGCCGAAGCCGCGCTTCATCGGGTCGTTCCTCTTCGCCGCGCTCGCCGTCATCACCCGGCGCAGCGAAGGCCTGGGCCGCGTGCTGGGCACGGGCGCCCGCCAGGCCGTGCTCGGCCACCTCGTGCAGGCGCTGGAGTCGGTCAACGTCCTGTACTTCGCCTACACCAAGGCGGTCCTCGCCCGCGACAAGGCACACAAGCTGCCCTGCCCGCTGGCCGGGCAGGCCGCGGAGTGGGCGAACTTCCTGCACCGCGACTACTTCCCGGCGCGCCGCAAGGTCGTCGCGTCCCTGTTCATCGCCGCCTGCCAGGACGCCCTGCTGGAAAAGCTGGAGACGAGCGCGGCCGACATCGCACGGCGGCTGGCGACGACCGACTGGCTGCTCGGCGCCCGGGCCGTCCTCACGGTCCTGCTCGCCGACCTGCCCGAGCTGACCGAGCTGCTCGGCAAGCTGCGCGCGGCCAAGGCGCACAACGACGGCACGGCGCGGATCACCCCCGAGCCCGGCCGCAACCACCTCTCGATCGGCGGGGTCGAGGTCGTGCGCACGCCGGTGTTCCCCGGCCGGGACGTGCCGGGACGCGACCCGTTCCACACGGGTTACCGGATCAAGGACGCCCGCGGCGCGTGGCGCACGCTCGAGGAGGTCGAGGCCGCGGTGAAGTCCTTGCGGACCACGGCTCAGCTCACCGATCCGTTCCTGGAGAAGCTCACCGACATCGCCGACGTCGTGCGCCGGCTGCGCACCGCCCAGCACTTGGACCACGTGGGCGGCAAGGGCGCCGGGCGGGTGGTGACCGACGCCGTCGACGCCGAGTTCTTCGCCGTGCTGGAGGAGATCCGGAAGACGAACCAGGACAAGACCGAGGAAGCGCGGACCGACCGGATGGTCGCCTACGGGCTGGCCACCTTCGAGCCGTCCTCGGACACCGACCTCCACGCCAAGCTGACCGGCGTGCACGACCTGGCCGACAAGCGGCTGCGCGCCCTGTTCACCCGCGGCGGGGCCGGCACCTCGATCTTCGGCGACGAGCACCTCTACGTCGAGGGCCTCGCCGCGCTGACCGGGCACGAGATCGCGAAGGCCCGCTTCCGCGAGTTCTTCGAGCTGGCCGGGATCACCCTGCTGGCCGTGTTCTTCCCCGAGGTGGCGTTCGTCATCGGGTTGTTCCAGGCCGCCGAAGGCGTCCACACCGCCCACGAGCACGCCGACCTGCAGCGGTCGCTGTTCGGCGGCGACGACATCCTTTCGCGTGCGCAGGTCGAGGCCGAGCTGGCCGGCGCGTGGCTGCAGGGCTTCCTGGCCATCGCGCCGGAACTGCCCGCCGTGGTGCGTGACGGCATCGCCGGGATCCGGGCGCTGGCCAAGCAGGAGCTGACCGAGGCCACCTCGGCGGCGTTGCGGCGCAAGCTGACCGAGGTGGCGGGCCACCTGGCGGCGATCACCGCGGAGCGCTTCGTCGTGAGCTTCCTCGCGCAGCTCACCGCCGGCTACGTGCTGAACCTCGCACTGTCCGAAGTGGTCGGTGACTTCGCGGCCGCGGTCGCGGCCGACTACCGGACCGACGGCACGGTCCCGGGCGCGGAGATCACCGCGCACGCCGCGCGGACGATGGCCGCCGCGGTGGCCGCGAGCTCGGGGGCCGGATCATGACGCCCCGCGCCCGGGTCGTCATCGATCCCGCGGCCGCGGCGCGGGTGAGCGCGCGGGTGCGCGAGTTCCCGCGGCTGCGCGAGGCGGTCGAGAACATCTCGAAGGCAGCCAGGATCCCCGAAAAGCTCGTCGCCGAGCACCTCGACCGGTCGGTGCTGCGGGCCCTCGAGCGGCTCGGCGACCAGTACGTGAGCGAGATGGGCGCGGCCGTCGAGCAGGTCGGCCGGCTGCGGGAAGTGGTGGACGGCTACTACAAGCGGGCCTTCGGCCGTCAGCTGAAGGCCGAGGAGATGGCGGGCCTGCGCGAGGCGCTCGAGCGGCTGCGCAAGACCAGTCTCGAACTGGTCCCACCGGACGTCTGGGCCCAGCGCCGGCTGGGAAGCCACCCCGAAGGACCCGTGGCCACCCCCGACGCTCCACCGGTGCACGACCCGCTCGCGGGCGCCGACGACTTCGACGTGGACGCCCACCGCCTCGCCGGAGCGCCGCTGCCGCAACCCGCGCCGGCCGCGCCGCGCTGGGCGACGCGCCGCACGGCTCAGCGGATCGACGCGCTCCCCGAGCACCTGCGCGGGGCGGTCCGGCGCGCCCGGTTCCTCCGGGCGTCCACTGTGGACGCCGCGCTGGAGGGCCGGCCGGGAGCGACGATCAGGATGCTGGAGGAGCTGAACGGCGTGCTGCGGCCTCAGGAACTGGCGCAGGTGACCGAGGGGATCGGCATGGTCCGCACGCCCGACGCGCAGTACGCGCTCGGCGGCGGCCTGCGGGGCGCCCGTCCACCGGATCCCCACGCGCAGGCCGCCTACCACGTGCTGCCGGCCGGCGAGCGCGCCGTGCTCGACCGGGTGGCGGCCGCCGACCCCGAGTTCGTGCGGGCCATGGCGCTCGGCGAGGAGCGGCCGGGCGAGGCGCAGGGCACGCGGGTTCCGTGGCGTCCGCCGGAGATGGACCGCTTCGCCGCGGAGCACGGGCTCGGTCCGGCCGAGCGGGCGGACCTCGAACGCGCGCTCATCGCGCTGAACCGGGCGCGTGAAACGGAGCGCCGGGCGGGGGAAGCCGGTGTCGGTGCCTCGCCTGACGCCCGTTCTCGCGCCGTGCAGCTCGACCGGCAGGTGGCGGCGCTCGGCCTGCCCCCGACCGGGAAGATCGCCGAGGCCCTGCGGGGTTCCGCGCTGCTGCGCGACTTCGGCACGCGCAACCCCGGCCACCTGTTCGAACTCGCCGGCGCCTGGCTGGAGAAGGCGGCGAGGGACGAGGGCAAGCCGCTGGTGCCGCTGGAGACCTACGTCCGCGACGTGATCATGAACACCCACGTCCGCGGCATGGCCGGCGAGTTCGGCGCGGTGTTCCAGCTGGGCAAGGACGTCCTGGTGCTCAAGGCGCCGGACATCGGCGTCACGGTCGGCGGCACCGACTTCATCGTGCTGGTCAAGGGCAGCAAGGAGATCTGGCTCTGTGACAACAAGACGCTGTCCCAAGCCGGGCTCGGCGAGGTGAGCAGCCTCGTGGAGAACATCGGCAAGAACCTCGACAAGGACGTCCGGCTGCTGGCCGAGCGCGTGCGGGACCTCCCGAACCCGCTCACCGGCGAAGCGTCCGGGGTCGGGGCGGCGCTGGCCCGCCTCGCCAGGGCGAACGACGAGGTCCGGGCGATCCTGGCGCCGTTGAACGAGAAGCAGATCGCCACCCCCGAGGTCCAGGCCCGGGTGGCCGCGGTCCTCGACCGCCCGGACATCGGCGTCCGCCGGGTGATCACGAACGCCGGAGGCGAGCTGAGCTACCTGCAGCAGCGCCTGCTGGACATGAAGGTCGACTTCGCCGACCTGCGATCGGGTTTCGCCGAGATCCAGGCGGGGCTGCGGAAACCGGGCACCGGTTCCACCGGAGAGGGAACACGATGAGCTTCTTCGAACCGTACCTGCACACCCCGAGTGCCGTGCTGTCCGACGGCATCGTGCCGGTGCCGCTGTGGGCGGTGACCCAGCTGTCGATCGACTCGAGCTACTTCGTGCCGCAGGTCGGCGGGACCCGCCGGCGGGTCGCGGTGGTCAGCCACGACGACTCGCTGTCGCTGAGCGCCGTCCTGGTCGGACCGCTGCGCTTCACGTGGAAGGTCGCCCTGGAGAACCTCGCGGAATCCAGCCGGCAGGGCACCGCGCTCTCCCGGGTCACCGGCGGCTCGCAGGGCGGCCTGGTGCTGATCACCACCGCCACCATCCGGACGGACCTCGCGGTGCAGTCGTTGACGTTCGCGCAGAGCGCGCAGCGGCGCGACACCCTCGACGTGACGATCCGGCTGCTGCACCTGCCGCGCCCGGGCAGCCTCGCGAAGCTGCTCGACGTCTCGTCGATCGGCGTCGGCGCACTGACCGACGCGCTGCCGGTCTGAGGGGAACGACATGCCCAGAACCTTGCCCGCCCTGATCAGCCGCCCGCTGCAGGCCGTCGTGCCGCCGCCGGCGGACCCCCGCACCCAGGTGGTGCGCCAAGAGCTGACCGCCGGGCTGCCGGCCCGGATCGACCTCGACGCCGCCCGCGGCTTCGTGCTGGCGGTGCCGCTGGGGGTGGCGCGCGCGGTGCTCGCCGCCGACCCGTCCGCGGTGGTGTTCAGCACCGCCGAACCCGGTGACAGCACGGTGTTCCGCGACGACGGCGCCGCGTGGCCCCGGCTCACCCTGGTGGTCACCGGCGCGATCGGGACGACGGTGCCGGTGGTGGCCGGCGTGCCGGTCCGCCTGGCCGGCTCGACCGGGCCGGCCGCGGTCGAGGTGACCGTGGAGGAGCTCGTGCTCACCGCCGGCACGCTGCGCAGCCCCGGCCGGTTCGGCAGCCGGCTTTCCCTGCGCTGGCGCGATCTCGCGCTCGGCGCGGACGACGGCCCGCCCCACCCGCTGGGCGACCCCGGTGTCCCGGTGTTGCTGTCGCAGCTGTGGGAGGAGATGTGATGACCACCTTCCCGGGCTTCACGTTCGAGACCGGCAACGCGGTCGTCCCCGGCACCGTGCCCGCGTGGGCGTTGGTGTTCCGCAACGGCGACCGCGACACCGAGCTGTGCACCCTCGGCAGCGACGCCTACAGCGGCTCGGTGTCCGCCTCGCTGCCCGTCGGCCTGACCGGCGGCAGCTACGAGATCGTCGTCGAGGGCATGACGGCGGAGGACTACCGGAAGATCAGCTTGCCGGCCGGGACTCCGCTCGACGCCTCACTGCACCTGTGGTGGAAGGACGCCCCGACCGGCGTGCTCGGCGGGCTCGCGAAGTTCACCGGGCTCGACAATCCGCTGTCGGCGACCACACCGGAGCCGCCGAAGGGCAGCTTGGTCGCCGAAATCCGGATCGACCGGCTGTCGCGGCGGCCCGGCCCGCGGCGGATGGACGTCGCGGTGAAGGGCCGCGAGCGGGTGGTGGCGCGGCTGGCCGAGCACCGGGTGGACGGCCGCTGCTTCAAGGAACGCGCCGACGCGAACGGCCTCCAGGTGGCGGTGGAGAGGGTCGCGGCCGACATCGTGCCCGTGGTCGGCCACGGCCTGGGGGCGGCGCAACCGACACCGGGCGTCCGGAACTACGCCGCCGTGCCGCCGGGGAGCGCGCTGGACGCCCTGCACGAGCTGAGCACGCAGGTGCAGGCGGCGCTCGGGCTCTACGGCCAGGAGATCGCCGTGATCCGCGACGGGACCGTGCACCTGGGCAGGTGGACCGCGAACGGGACCACCCCGCGGCTGGACGCCAAGCGGCCCATGGACGACGAGAGCGGCCTGCTCGCCATCGAACGCGGCGCGGACCTGCCGCGCGACGTGCGGATCCCGCCCGGGTTGTTCGGCCCGAGGCCGCCGCGGCGCACCTTCTCCGTGACCGCGTTGGGCCGCCCGGACCTGAAGCCGGGGGACCAGGTCTCCCCGGTGCTGCCGCCGGAGGACTTCGAAGTCGCCGAGCCGCCGAGCATCGGCGCGACCCTGCTGACCTCGCTGCCGAACCTGCCGGCCGGCGTCGCCAACCCGGACGTCGACGCATCGGTGTGCCGGATCAGCGAGGTGCGCCACGAGATCTCACGGGAGAAGGGCTTCCTCACCACGATCCGCGCGGTCGTACTGGTCGGCGAGGACGACGGCTGGGACGAAGTCGCGCCCGGCACGGCGAAGGAGGCGAAGCAGGCCCGGCAGGCCGGGGTGCCGTTCGCCGACAGCGCGCACGGCGCGGCCAGCACCATCAGCGACGTCATCGGCGACCTGACCGCCCGTACCTTCGGCGTGACGCGGTCGCGGCCCGCGGTCGTCCACGACCACACCGTCTCACCCGACACACCCCGGCACACCAGCGAGGTCTGGCACGCCGACACCGCTCCGGACGGCCTGCCGCAGGCGGCGCAGCGCACTCCGATCACCGCCGACGCGCACGCGGAACTGACCCAGGTGCCGTACGTGACGCCGTTCGCGTGGGGCAGCTACGGCCTGGTGCTGCCGCGCTACCCCGGCACCCGGGTGGTGCTGGCGAACGTCGGCGGCAGCTCCGCCGACTTCGTCGACGTCGGCGCGGTGTGGCCGCCGGACGCGGGCCCGGAGGCCCGGCCCGGGGACTACTGGCTGGCGCTGCCCGTCGCGGTCGAAGAACGAGAGCACCTGGTGGACCCCGACCGGCAGACGCCGGACGACGGTCCCGCGACCCACGACCTCGTCGACGGCGACGGCACCCGCGTCATCGAGACCGCGCGGTTCGTGCTGCGGGTGACCGACACCCTCACCCGCGTCCCCGGCCGGCCGGTGCCCGACGACGAGCTCGGCGACGGCACGGTGCTGATCGAGAGCCGGTCCGGGGACAACGCCGCGCGGATCGTGTTGCATGCCGACGGCAGCGTCTCGATCAGCGCGAAGTCGATCACCTTCGACGCCGAAGAGCAGATCAGCCTCAACGCCAAGGACGTCCGGGTGAAGCTCGACGGCGGCACCATGGACGTGAGCTGATGGCCGCGCCGATCACCGTCAAGGGCTCGTTCACCTGCCGGCACGACGGCACCGCGTCGCCGACGGCCGGTGACCCGCGGCTCACCGTCGGCGGCGACAAGGTGGTGCTCTTCGACGGCGCCACGACCTTCGGGCCCTATGCCCGGTGCGGTGCGCCCACGCCACCCGGTGTCTGCGTGGCCACCACGACGCTCCTGCCGAACCCGGGGCGATCGAGTCTGCTGACGGTGGGGACCAACCCCGTCCTGCTCGACTCCGTCCAAGCCAGTTCCACGCCCGCGGCCGTACCGCTGAAGTCCGTCGCCGCCGGGCAGTCCGTTCTCACCGCCTCGTGAAGGAGCTCCCATGACCTCCCTGCCTCCGCCCCCGACGCCCCCGGGCGCCGTGCCGGGCGACGACTCCGCCGCGCGCCGCCGCGCGCTGCTCGGCGTCGGCGTCCGCGCCGACCTGGTCGACACCGCCGACACGGCACGCGATTTGGTGTTGCGCAGCACCGGAACCGGCGTCGACCTCGATCTCGTGGACGGCGTGGACGCGCTCTGCCAGGACCTCTCGGTCGGGCTGACCACGCTGCGCGGCAGCGACCCGTTCAACCTGCGGTTCGGGTTCCTCGGCCTGACGCCGATGGTGGACCAGACGTCCCCGGTGCTGGCGCGGGAAGGACTGCGCAGCGCGGTGGTGGAGATGGTCGCCGCCGACCCGCGGGTGCGCCGGGTGGTCGACCTGTCCGCGCCGTCGCCCACCGGTGACGTCGCGTCCCGCCGGCTCGACGTCACCGTCTCGTTCGAGGCGGTCAGCGGCGACCCGGCCACCTTGAACACCGGCGGCCTCGCCTCCGGCACGCCGTTCGGGGTGGTGGCGCCGTGAGCGACGAAACCGCCATCGACCTGACCGACGTCCTGGCCATCGACGAGACCGTCACCCGCTCCAGCGGCAGCGCCGGCTTCGGCGTGACCCCGGCGGGGTTCCTGCCCAAGCCGTTCTCGCGCCTGCTGGCCGAGAAGATCGCGCTCGCGCAGCAGCTGATCGACCCGGCCATCGACCTCTCGAGCGGCAGTGTCGTGCGCAAGCTGCTGGAGGTCACCGCCCTCGAGGACGCCCGGACCTGGGCGGCGCTGGCGGCGGAGTACGACGACAGCTTCGTCAGCACGGCACGCGGTCGCGCGCTGTCCGACCTCGGCGAGGAGCTCGGCGTCGCCCGGCCGTTCCTCACCGCGAACGGTGCCGTCACGCTGACGCTGGCGAAGGCGCTGCCGTCGAGCGTCCCGAAGCTGGTGCTGCCGCGGGGTTCGCGGTTGTCCACGCCGGGCGGGCACCGCGTCGCGCTCGCCGCCGCGGTCCAGTTCACCGCCGGGGTGAGCACCGCCGTCGTGCCGGTGACGAGCTTCGACCCGGGCCCGGCCGGCAACCTCGACCCGGCCGTGACGGACGCCGGCGGCGGGCACCCGCAGCGGATCGACCGCTGGGAGATCGCCGACGCGAAACTCGAGGCGATGATCGACGCCGACGTCGCCGCGGGCTTCCTCGCCACGGCGTCGTCGATCGGCCAGGGCCTGGTCCGCGTCCAGCACACGCAGGCGCTGACCGGCGGCAACGCGCAGTTCGACGACGACCGCTACCGGGCGCTGCTGCTTGCCGCGCCGAGGTCGCTGTGGACGGCGGACTCGATCGCGGCCACGGTCGCGCTGGTCCCCGGCGTGCGGCAGGTCGCGGTGCGCGACGGGTGGGGCGGGCTCGACCTCTCGCAGTCGATCTTCGGGCAGTTCGCTTTCCTGGAGCGGCTGTTCGCGGCCGACCGCGACCTGTCGTCGCCGTTCTTCGTCACCGTTCTGGTCGCGCCGACCGAAGCCGCGGTCTGGGACGGCCCGGCCGGGTTGCGCGCGGCCGTGCAACAGGCGATCCGCGACGTCCGCCCGGTCGGGATCTTCCCCGACGTGGCGCGGGCCGAGCAGGTGTTCTTCACGATCCAGGCGGACGTGGTGACCGCGGGCCTGCCGTTGCCGTCCGGGTCCGTCGCCACCCGCAACCTCAGCCCCGGCGCGCTCGCGCTCAAGCAGCGGCTGGCGGCCCGCTTGCGCGGGGTGGTCGACGGGCTCGCCCTCGCGGAGCCGGTGCGGGCCGCCGCGCTGTCCGCGGCCGTGATGGCGGAGCCCGGCGTCGTCGACGTCACCGGGCTCCACCTGATGCGCTTCCCGTTCTCGGTCGACGCCGTGGGGTCCGGCGGGGAGAGCGACACCTCGCCCGACGTGCTCGACCTGGACGAGAACCTCGTCGTGGGCGCCGACCAGATCGCGGTCTTCGTCGAGTCCGCCGGCCGATTGACGGTGCGGTGAGCCATGACGAAACCCGTGACGACCCCTTCGCTGCTCGACCCGGCCCACCTCGGCGCCGGCGTGCTGGCCGCCGCGGCGGCCGAGCTGATCGGGCCGCTGGCCCCGGCGGCCACCCCCCGGCCGCTGACGCTGCGCCCGTCTCCGGGCGGGCCCACCGGACAGACCGAAGCCGTGGTCGACTTCACGACCCGGCAGCCGCTGGTGCTGTGCACCGTACTGTCCGATGTGGACGCTCAGGGGCTGACGATCCTGCCCGCGCCGAAGTCCGGGAAGGAAGCCCCGCAACCGCTTCCGGTGGTGACGTTCGCGCCGCACACCGCGGCGGGCACGGCGCTGGTCGCCTTCGTGCCGCCCGTGGGGAAGGGGGAGCTCGCCGCGCCGTTCACCCTGCTGGCCCGCGGGATCCGCGGCGGCGAGCTCGGCGTCGGGCTCAGCGCGGCGCAGCTGATCGCCGCCGTGCGGTTCGACCTGGTCGACGGGGTGCTCGGGCGGCTGCTCACCGTGCTGCTCGACGAGAAGGGCCGGACCCGGCGCACCGCGCGGCAGATCCGGGCGATGCGAACCCTCGAAGGGGCGAGCGGTGACGCGCTCGACCGCCTCGGCGCCGACCTGTCCTGCGCGCGCTTCTCCGACGAGCTGTTCTGGGACGCGGACGAGCAGACGCCCGCCACCCGCCCGCTCCAGCCACCCGGCACCCGCGAGGACGACGCGTCCTACCGGGCCCGGCTGCGGGTCCTGCGGGGCGTGCGGCTGCCGAGCACGCCGTGGATCGACTCCGCGCTCGACGGCTTCCTCGCCGACGTCGGCGAGACGAGCACTGTAACCGTCGACGAGTCGGTCGACCCGCAGCTGATCGCGCTGCGGCTGGTCGCCCCGGGCGCGCCCGGCGCCATCGGCCGGCTGCTCAACGCGATCCGGCGGGTGCACCTGATCTGGCCCGCCGGCAGCACCGAAGGCGACGACGCGCACGCGCACCGCCTGCTGCCCCCGGACGTGATCGCGCGCGTCGACACCCAGCGTGCGGCGCTCGCCACCTGGCAGGTGCAACCCTTCCAGCCACTGGCGCCCACCGTGGCCGAGGCGTTGACCACGCTCGACGCCCGGTGCGTCCAGCTGGGCGCCCGGCCCTGGCCGCGGGTGCTCCGGGGACAGGACAACGCCGGCGGTTCCCGGTTCGAGCTCGGGTTCGGTGCCCAGCTCGCGGCGCCGGTCGCCGCCGAGCTCGACGCCGCGGTCAGCGCGGCGACCGCGGTGAAGGACCCGAACCTGGTGCCCCGGCCGCGATCGGCGGACCCGGCCGGGGCGTGGCTGCTGCGCGCGTGCGGGCTGCGCACGGTCGAGCGGGACGCCGACGGCACGGTGTTCGTCAGCACCACGCCGATGGGTCCGCTCGTGGTGGACATCGAGCCGGGCGCCGACGGCGACGTCCCGTTGACGTTGACCGCGCGGCTGGTCTCGCCCACCGACCCCGATCACGACGTCCCGGTGGTCGCCGTGATCACCGCGCTCGCGACCGCCCAGCTGACCCCGGTCGCGGACCCCGCCGCGGTGCTGGCGGCCGCGCGGCCGACCGCCACGGTCCCCGGGCTGGACGCCGCGCTGAACAGCCGGAGCGTGCCGAAGGTGACCGACGTCGCCGCGTTCGGCCGGCAGCTCGGCACCGTGCCGCCCCGCGAGTACGCGGTCTTCGACCTCGGCGCCGCGCGGACGGCCGCCGTGATCGCGAACTCCGCCCTGCTGAGCCCGCTGTTCACGACGGCCACCGCCGCCGGCGCGAGCAGCGTCGTCGCCCTGGCGACCGGCGCCGGGACGCTGGCGCTGGTGTTCGGCGTGACGGGACTTCCGCTGGCGGGCGCCAACCTGGCGGGTGAGCACACGCTGATCCACCGCTGGCAGGTGCGCGGGTTCGGGGACCAGCACGCCACCCTCTCGCCGAGACGCGGCGCCGTCGTCACCATCCCGCTCTTCAACAGCGGGATCAGCGTCGTGTCGTGCGTGCTGGGTCAGCACTCGGGCGCGAACGACCCGTACACGTGGCGGCCGGCGCTGCCCGACGACGCGCTGCTGACCCTGCGCCAGTACGAGCACCTGCTCAACATCGTCGAGCTCGTGACCCCCGTCGGGGTGCGGGCCGACACCTTCGCGATCCGGCGGCGGCACGTGGACGTGGACGGCTCCGGCCGGTCCACGGGCCTGAACATCGCCGCCGCCCGGGCCTACCGCCGCTACCGCCTGGCGCCTTCCGCGCGGGCAGGACAAGGAGAGAGCTCATGAGTGACGAAGCCGAGGACCAGCTCGTCTACGGCGTCCCGGCGCGCACGATCGTCGCGGCGCTGCGCGGCGCGGGCGTGCCGGAGGACGACGTCGTCGCGGTGCTGGGCCGCGCCATCGCCCGGACGTCGGCCCCCATCGCGGCGACGGCCACTCCGCCGTTCGTGTTCCAGACCAGCGTCCCCCAGCTGGCGCCCCAGTGCGAGCTGCACTTCGAACCCACGTTCACGCACCCGGACTTCGTCGACGGCGTGACCGTGGTGCAGGCCGGGGAGACCCCCACCGAGATCGGCTTCAACCGGCGGTTCCACGCCATCGAGACCGACCTGGGGGGCGTCGCCGAAGCTCTGCGCACCGTCAGCAACTGCATCAAGGAGCTGCGGCTGGAGCTGTTCGGGGTGGTCCAGGAGCTGCAGGTGAAGATCACCGCGATCGACCACCGGATCGACCCGCTCAAGGACAAGGCGGAAACCAAGGAGACGAAGGAGAAGGAGAAGGACAGCAAGGAGGGCAAGGAAAGCAAGGAGAAGGAAGGCAAGGACAACAAGGAGAGCAAGGAGAAGGACAGCAAAGAGGGCAAGGAGAAGGACCGGGGGAAGGACGGGCAGAAGGAGTTCGTCGACCTCGCCGGCACCTTCCCGCCCGGCGGGCCGGCACCCGGCTCGGCGGAGGTCGAGGGCGACGAGCGCACGTTCATCTCGCTGGCGGACCGCCCCGAGGTCGGCCGCGACGCACTGTCCGAAGAGGACAGCTGATGCTGCTCATCCTCGCCCACTCCCACGATTCGGCCGCCCGGGCCCTGGCCGCCCGGTGGGGCGGTGAAGCGCTGTTGCTCATGGTCGGCGACCTGGCCCGGTGGCGCCTCGACGTCGATCCGGCCGGCGGGGTCCGCGCCGGGCTGGCCACCGCCGAGGGCACGCCGGTCCCGGTGACGGGCGTGGTGAACCGGCTGGGCGTGCTGACCGGCGCGGATCTGCCGAGGGTGCGCCGCGAGGATCGGCCGTACGCGGCGGCCGAGCTGACCGCGTTCCTGCTGGCCTGGCTCGACGCCTGCCCCGCGCCGGTGCTGAACCCGCCCAATCCCCGGTGCCTCAACGGCCCGGCGTGGTACCCCGAGCAGTGGGCCGACGCGGCCGCGTCGGTGGGGCTGCGGGTACCGCCGGTGCACCGCGAGGTCGGGCTCGCGGCCGAGCCGCGGGCGGCCGCCCCGGAGTGGGCCGAAGGCCGCCGGGTGCACGTGGTCGGCGACGTGTGCGTCGGCGACGTGCACCCGTCGGTGGGCCGGCGGCTGGGCGAGCTGGCCCGGTTGACGGAGACACCGTTGATGACGGCGACGGTCTCCGGCCCGGGGCCGCGCGCCGAGGTGCGGGAGCTGTCGGCGTGGCCGGATCTGGCCGAACCGGAGGTGGCCGACGCCGTTTTGGCGGCGCTGGCCGGGGCAGCGGGCGGTGAGGCGGTGGCGGCTGCCGTGCTGGCCGGGGCGGCGGGTGGTGGGGTGCCCGGCCCGGCGCCGGCCGATGCGGTCGGGCTGGGTGAGTCGCTCGGCCGTGAGGTGCCGGCCGATGCGGCCGTGCTGCGCGAGGCCGCGGGCGGCGAAGCGGCCGCCGATGTGGTCGTGCCCGGCCCGGCGCCGGCCGAGCCGGCCACACCCGTCGCGCCCGATCTCGCGGTGGTGGCCCGATGACCATCCTCCTCTGGGGCCTGGTCCGGGACCAGCCGATGGCCGCGGTGCTCGCGCGGCTGCGGCGGCTCGGTGCGCCGGTGCGCTTCCTCGACCAGCGGCACGTGCTCGACACGACCGTGCGGGTCGAGGCCGGCCGGTTCAGTCGCACCTGCGTGACCGTGGCGGGCGAAGAGTTCGACCTCGATCGCGTCCACGCTGCCTACCTGCGCCCGCACGACAGCACCAAGCTGGCCGCCCTGCGCGACCGGGCGCCGTCGTCGGCCGAGTGGCGGCATGCCGCCGAGGTGGACCAGGTGCTGAACGCGTGGTCCGACCGCACCGGCGCCTACGTCCTGAACCGGCCGGAAGCCGCGGCGGGCAACGCGTCCAAGCCGTACCAGCTGCGCGCCGTCGCGGCGGCCGGCTTCCTCGTGCCGGCGACCCTGGTCACGAACGACCCGGACCAGGCCGGGGCGTTCCTCCGCGAGCACGGCGAAGTCATCGTCAAGTCGACCAGCGGGGTCCGCAGCCGCGTGCGCCGCGTCGGGCCCGCCGACGCCGCCCGGCTCGCGGACGTCGCGACCTGCCCGACCCAGTTCCAGCGCCGCGTGCCGGGCACCGACGTGCGCGTGCACGTCGTCGGCGCCGAAGTCTTCGCCGTCGAGGTGGACAGCGACGCCGACGACTACCGCTACGCCCGGGTGCTGGGGCACCGAGAACCGGTCCTGACGGCGATCGACCTGCCCGCGGACGTCTCGGCCCGCTGCCTCGACCTGGCGAAGCGGCTCGGGCTCCCGGTGGCCGGCATCGACCTGCGCCGCACCCCGGACGGCGAGTGGTACTGCTTCGAAGTCAACCCGTCGCCGGGTTTCACCTACTACGAAGCGAAGACCGGCCAGCCGGTCGCGGCGGCCGTCGCCGGGCTGCTCGCCGCGGCGGCGTTGTGCAAGGAGCCTTCCCCATGACCACAGTGGACACCGGCGCCCGGCCGGTCGAGGAGATCAGGTTCGGTGGCGCGCGCGTGTTCACCGCCGAGCTGTTCGGCCCGGCGGAGGTGGCCGAGGTTCGCGCCGCCGTCGACGAAGTGCCCTCGGGGCTGCGGCACGAAGCCGTGCGCACGCCGGGTGTCGGCGGCATGACCACGATCGGTGAGCCGCTCTACCGCAACCGCGAGCGCGTCGGCCACTACACGGCGTGCGCGCGAGCGGAAAGCCGCGCGCTCTACCGGCGCTTCCGCCTCGCCCACGAGCGGGTGGCGGCCTTCTTCGAGCACCGGTACGCGCTCCCGGTCGTGTACGCGGAGGAACTCGCCGTCCCCGGCTTCCACGTGTTCGGCTTCGACGCTCCCGGCGAGTACGCGGGCGGCAGCTGGCACGTCGACGCGCTCGAGACGCAAGCGCCCTGCCTGACGGCGCGGGCGGACGACATCACGGCGGTGGTCAACTTCACCGTGCCGTTCGAGCTCCCGGACGGGGGCAGCGGCCTCGACCTGGAGGCCGACGTCCCGGGTGCCCCGAGTGGCCGCCACGGCGGCGGTCAGCCGATCACGGTGCCCTACCGCACCGGCACGATGCTCTTCACGGAATCCGAGGTGTGGCACCGGATCTCCGGTTCCCGGTGCCTTTCCGCGGGGCAGCGCCGCGTGACCTACCAGGGCCACGGCGTGCGCCTCGACGACCGCTGGATCTTCTTCTGGTGACTCGACTTCGAGAACGGGGTGTACCCATGAAGCGAAACCGACGGCGGGCGCTGCTGGTAGCCGCGGCGATCGCCGGCTTGTCGATCGGGACCGCGGTCGTCGTGCAGGCGGCCGCGGTGCCCCGGGCCGGCTCGGGGACCGGCGGGTGCTTCGACCCCGCGGCCTTCGGCGCCGTGCCGGACGACGGCACGGACGACCGGGTGCCCGTCCAGGCCGCGATCGACGCGGCGAGCACCGCGGGTGGCGGCACGGTGTGCCTGGGCAGCGGGCGATGGCGGGTGTCCCGCGCGCCGGTGGGGTCCTACGACCGCTTCGCCGCGTTGTCGACGCACGGAGCACACGTGGCGATCGACGGCACCGGGCCGGGCACGGTGCTCGAACTGGTGGGGGACCAGCAGGCCGGTGCGGTCGCGGTGCTCTCGCTCGACCCGGGGGCGAGCGACATCACCGTGCAACGGCTCACGATCGACACTTCCGCGGCGACGAACACCGACGAGCAGACCCACGCGATCGCGATCGGCTCCGGCGTGTGCACCACGGCGAACGGGACCTGCTCGATGCCGGTCACCGACGTCACCGTGCGGGACGTCGTCTTCGCCCACGCGGCGACGCCCGGCGCGCGCAAGGGCGACTGCATCCGGCTGCTCGGCAACACCCCGGCCACGGCGGTGGAGCGGGTGACGATCTCCGGCGGGTCGTTCGTCGGCTGCGCGCGCTCCGGGATCGGCGTGCAGCGCAACGTCTTCTCGCTGGCGGTACTGGGAAACCACTTCGGCGGGCAGATCGGCGACACCCCCTTCGACGGGGAGGCCACCGGCGGCGACTGGGACG
Source organism: Amycolatopsis sp. NPDC051061 (assembly GCF_040682935.1). Taxonomy (NCBI): domain Bacteria; kingdom Bacillati; phylum Actinomycetota; class Actinomycetes; order Pseudonocardiales; family Pseudonocardiaceae; genus Amycolatopsis; species Amycolatopsis sp. NPDC051061. The sequence goes on along the minus strand of NZ_JBFBBZ010000020.1, from coordinate 90,225 downwards.
ACGGCCTGCGGCTGGAAGGGAACTCCTTCGCCGGTTCGACGGTGAACTTCAGCGCTTCGCTGACGTCCTACCGGCACGCGACGATCACCGGGAACACGTTCGGCGGCAAGGGACTTTCCCTCGACCGCACCCAGGACGTCGTCGTCGCGGACAACACGTTCGACGTCACGGCGGTGAGCGGCGCCGGGGTCGTCGACTCGCAGAACGTGTCCACCGGCGACAAGATCGCCGGCAACGTCATCCGCCGGCACGGGGTGCCCGGACCCGGGATCCGGATCACGCCGCACAGCGGCGGGTTCCCGGCGCACGTGACGGTCACCGGCAACACGATCGCCGTGGACGGCGACGCGGACGCGATCTACGGCGATTCGGTGCACGAGATCGGCGTCCGCGACAACGACATCACGTTCACCGACGCCGCTCCCGACGGCTCCGGGATCACGTTGCAGGGCATCAGCGGGCCGATCGAAGACGCGACGATCACGGGCAACACGGTGGCCGGCCCGGGCCCCTACTTCGCGGCGGTGCGCCTCGACTCGCGACCCGGGGCGTTCGGCGGCGTCACGGTCGCGCTCAACTCGTCGCGCGGCGCCGCCCGGTCGCTGCAGTGCACCCAACGGGCGCCGGGCGGCTTCCCGCCGTCGATCGTCTCGACCGGCAACCGGTGGAACGTCCCGCCGACCTGCCCGGTCGCGCCGCTCCAGCCCGGTCAGTGAAGGGAGCTCGACGATGGCACGGGGAACCGACCTGCATCCGTTCTACCAGCGCGGCCTGCGCTGGGACCAAGTGCGCGACCTCGCCTTCGCGTGGGTCAAGGTGTCCGACGGCGGCGCGCCCTACACCCGCGCGGAGGGCGGCGTGGTCCACCGGCCGGACACCCACGTGGCCGGCGCGAAATTGCGGGGGATCCCCGTCGGCGGTTACCACTACGCGCAGCTCGGACCCGCTCCGGAGAAGCAGGCCGACGTCCTGCTCGGTGAGGTCCGGCGGCTCGGCGCGACCGGCGTCGTCCCCCTGCTGGACCTCGAGGCGCCGTTCCGGCCGGACCGCGTGGCGGAGACCTTCGCAACCGCCTTCTGCCGCCGGGTGGCGGCGGCGGGCTTCCGCCCGGCCGTGTACCTGAGCGCGTCGTTCGCCGCGGTCCTGCGGCCGGATCGCTGGGACGTGCCGGGGCTGGTGATCGTGATCGCCCGGTTCGGGGCCCGCCCCGAAGCGCCGGGGCCCGGCCGGTACGACGGCCGGTACGACGTGCACCAGTACACCAGCGACGGCACCCTGCCCGGCTCGGCCGGCGCCGTCGACTTCGACGAGTCCTACACCGACGACCACCTCAGCCCGGAGGACGACATGCCATTCAGCAGCGACGACTTCGCCCACCTGATGTGGGGCAACGTCTTCGACAGCACCGGAAACCGGAACTACGCCCAGTTCATCAAGGACCTCGACGCCAAGATCACCGCGCTCGGCTCCTCGCTCGACGCCGTCACGAAGCTCATCACGGACAGCTCGGCGCACCCGGTCGACGCGGACCAGCTCGCCGCCGCGCTGGAGGGCAAGCTGGTCGCCGAGCTCGTGCCGGCCGTGATCGAGGCCGTCACCCGGGCGGCCGGCACCGAAACCGCGGACGAGGTCAGGAAGATGCTGGTCGATCGCCTCGGCACCCCGGCGTGAAGCCGCCCGCGCCCGGCGCTAGCGGGGCCGTAGGGCGGACGGCTCGCCCCGGCCCAGCGCGGCGACGTGCTCGGCGAGGGTGAACGTCTCGCTGAGCGTGGCCCCCGCGTCGAGCCGGTCGATGACCGCGTTTTCGGCCTTCTTGATCGCGAGCGCTCCTTCGAGGAGGTCGCGGATCCGGTCCGGGGCCACCACGATGAGCCCTTCGCCGTCGGCCAGGACCAGGTCGCCGGGGTTCACCGTGACTCCGCCGCAGGTGACCGGCACCTGCAGCTCGCCGAGCTTTGCCGACGTGCCGGACAGCGGGGTGACGAAGCGGCTGTACAAGGGGAGTTCGCAGCTGCCGACGTAGGCCATGTCCCGGTAGCCGGCGTCCACGACGATGCCGCCGAGGGAGCGGGCCAAGGCGCCGCGGGCGAACAGTTCGCCGCCGAGGGCGATCTCGCGCGCGCCACCGTCGACCACGATCACGTCGCCGGGCGCGGCGGATTCGATGGCCCGGAGCACGCCGAGGAAGTCGTCGCGGCACCGGACCGTGAACGCGGGCCCGAAGATCCGCTGCCGCGCGGACCGAGGGCGGATCGCGCCGTGCAGCACCCTGGTCGTCTTGTCGACATCGCAGAGGGCGGTCGTGTCCACCACGAGGAACTGCTGGGCGAGCTCGTCGTTCACCGGCATCGCCCGATGCTACCCACCGCGGCTACACCGCGAGATCGGCACGCAGCGGGTCACCGCGCATCGCGCGCCACACCGCGGCCGGCGTCAAGGGCATGTCCGCGTGGCGGACGCCGAACGGGGCGAGGGCGTCCACCACCGCGTTGACCACCGCCGCCGGTGAGCCGACCGTGGCCGATTCGCCGATGCCCTTGGCGCCGATCGGGTGGTGCGGGGACGGCGTCACCGTCTCGCCCAGCTCCCACGACGGGCACTCGAGCGCCGTCGACAGCAGGTAGTCCATGAACGAGCCGCCCAGGTGGTTGCCGTCCTCGTCGAACGCGACCAGTTCCATCAGCGCCATCCCGATGCCGTCGGCGAGGCCGCGGTGGACCTGGCCCGCCACGATCGCCGGGTTGATCCGGACGCCGCAGTCGTCGACCGCGACGAACCGGCGCACCCGCACCTGGCCCGTGTCCGCGTCGACGTCGACCACGCAAACGTAAGCGCCGAACGGAAAAGTCAGGTTCGGAGGGCTGTACACGGTCGTCGCGTCGAGGTGCCCTTCCACGCCCTCGGGCAGCGCGAGGTTCGAGTGCGCCGCCAGCGCGATCTCCCGGATGGTGTGGCCGCGGTCGGGCACCCCGCGGACGAACCAGCGCCCGCGTTCCCACTCCAGGTCGCCGGGATCGACCTCCAGCATCGCCGACGCCACCTGCCGCGCGCGCTCGCGCACCTTGCGGGCCACCGTCACCGCCGCCGCGCCGGACACCGGGGTCGAGCGGGAGCCGTACGTGCCGAGCCCGAACGGCGTCCGGTCGGTGTCGCCCTGGACGATCTCGACCTCGTCCTCGGGGATCCCCAGCTCGTGGGAAACCAGCTGCGCGAACGTCGTCTCGTGGCCCTGGCCCTGGGACATGCAGGACAGCCGCAGCACGGCCGAACCCGTCGGGTGGACACGCAGCTCGGCGCCGTCGGCCATGCCGAAGCCGAGGATGTCCATGTGCTCGCGCGGGCCCGCGCCGACCGCCTCGGTGAAGAAGCTGATCCCGATGCCCATCAGCTCGCCGCGCGCCCGCCGCTCGGCTTGTTCGCGACGCAGCTCGGCGTACCCGGCCATCTCCAGCGCCAGGGCCAGCGCCCGCGGGTAGTCGCCGGAGTCGTAGCTCCACCCGGTCGCGCACGTGTACGGGAACTGCTCCGGCCGCAACAGGTTCCGCTCCCGCAACGCGGCCGGGTCGACGTCCAGTTCGCGGGCGAGCACGTCCATCATCCGCTCGACGACGTAGACCGCTTCGGTGATCCGGAACGAGCACGCGTACGCGACCCCGCCGGGGGCCTTGTTCGTGTAGACGCCGGTGACCGCGCAGTGCGCCGCCGGCAGGTCGTAGGAGCCGGTGAAGACGTGGAAGAACCCGGCGGGGAACTTCGCCGGCTGGGCGGTGCCGTTGAACGCGCCGTGGTCGGCCAGCACCCGCACCCGCAGGCCGAGCAGCTTGCCGTCGCGGGTGGCGGCGATCTCGCCGTGCATGTGGTAGTCGCGGGCGAACGACGTGCTCATCAGGTTCTCGGACCGGTCCTCGACCCACTTCACCGGTTTCCCGGTGATCATCGCGGCCACCGCCGCGCACAGGTACCCCGGGTACACGACGACCTTGTTGCCGAAGCCGCCGCCGATGTCCGGGGCCACGACCCGGATCCGGTGCTCGGGCAGGCCGGTGACCTTCGCGTACATCAGCCGGTGCGCGTGCGGGGCCTGCGCGGTCGACCACACGGTGAGCTTCCCGCTGATGACGTCGACTTCGGCGACCGCACCGCACGTCTCCAACGGCGCCGGGTGCACCCGCGGGTAAAGCATGTCCTGCTCGACGACGACGTCCGCGCGCGCGAACGCGGCGTCGCACGCCTCGGCGTCGCCGGCGGCCCAGTCGAACACGCGGTTGTCGGTGCGGCCCAGGTCGTCGCGGATGACCGGGGTGTCCGGGGACAGCGCGGTGAGCGCGTCGACGACCGCGGGCAGCGGCTCGTACTCCACTTCGATCAGTTCCAGCGCGTCGCGCGCGGAGTACCGGTCCTCGGCGACGACGAACGCGACCTCCTGGCCCTGGAAGCGCACCTTGTCCGTGGCCAGCACGGCCTGGACGTCGTGGGAGAGCGTCGGCATCCACGCCATCTCGCGCTCGGCGAGCATCGCGCCGGTCAGCACCAGCCGCACCTTCGGGTGCGCCTCGGCCGCGCTGGTGTCGACCGAGACGATCCGCGCGTGCGCGTGCGGGCTGCGCAGGACGGCGGCGTGCAGCAGGCCGGGCCGGACGAGGTCGTCGACGAAGGTGCCGCGACCCCGGACGAACCGGGCGTCCTCCTTGCGCGTCCTCGAGCCGAACCCGCCGGTCATCGCTGCCCCTCCGGGTTTTCGGCCGCCCAGCGGATGGAACGGACGATGTTCTCGTAGCCGGTGCAGCGGCACAACTGCCCCGAAATGGCTTCGCGGATGACGTCTTCGGCGGGGTCCGGGTCGTGGTCGAGCAGCCAGCGCGCGGTCATCAGCATCCCGGGGGTGCAGAAGCCGCACTGGATGCCGTGGCAGGCGACGAAGCCCTGCTGCACCGGGTCGAGCGCGGCGCCGTCGTCGAGGTCTTCGACGGTGCGGACCCGCTTGCCGTCGGCCATCGCGGCCAGCACCGTGCACGACTTGACCGGCACGTCGTCGAGCCACACCACGCAGGCTCCGCAGTTCGAGGTGTCGCAGCCCCAATGCGTGCCGGTGAGGCCCAGGTCGTCGCGCAGGAAGTGGACCAGCAGCAGCCTCGGCTCCACCGGACGGTGGTGCCGCTCGTCGTTGACGGTCACGGTGATGTCCACCTCAGGCCTCCGCGCGGGTCAGGGCGAGCGCGAGCGCGCGCGTGGTGAGGACGGCGACGAGGTGGCGCTTGTAGTCCACCGGGCCGCGCTGGTCGGGGGCGGGCCGGCAGTGCTCGGCGGCGATGGCGCCGGCCTTGGCGAACCGCTCGGCGGTGGCCGCCCCGCCGCGCAGGAAGTCCTCCGCCTCGGCGGCGACGAACCGGGGTGCGCCGACGGCGGTGAGCCCGATCCCGGCGTCGGCGACCGCATCGCCGTCCAGCGTGAGCGCCGCGGCGGCCGCGGCGACCGCCCAGTCGCCCGCCCGCCTGCCCACCTTCGCGTAGGCGCTGCCCATGCCGGGCCGGACCGGCACCCGGATCTCGGTCAGCAGCTCGCCCGGACCGACAGCGGTCTCGTACGGGCCGTGGAAGAACTCCCGCACCGGTACCGCGCGTTCGGTGTCCACGCCGCGGATCACGGCCTCGGCCCGGACGGCGGCGAACGCGGCGGAGAGGTCCTCCGACGGGTCGGCCTGGCACAGCGAGCCGCCGACCGTGCCGCGGTTGCGCACGATCGGGTCCGCGATGACGCGTTCGGCGTCGTGCAGCACCGGGAACAGCGCCCCGGCCTGGACGGAGGCGAGCAGGTCGGCGTGCCGGGCGAGCGCGCCGATCCGCAGCGTCCCGGCCACGACCTCGACCGCGGCCAGCTCGGTCAGCTCGTTGATGTCGACGAGCACCTCCGGCTGCGCCAGCCGCAGCTTCATCATCGGGATCAGGCTGTGCCCGCCGGCGATGACCCGCCCGGCCTGGCCGTACTTCTCCAGCAGCGTCAAGGCGTGGTCGACGCTGGTGGCGCGCTCGTACTCGAACGGGGCGGGCACCTGCATAGCGCCCGATCGTTCTCCGCGCGGACCGGCACCGCAACCGCCTTAAGCAAAGGGTTAATCGCGCGTTGTCGGGCCGCCGATACGGGTGAAAGATCGATTTTCACCTGGACCGACGGTGGAAGCGGGGCGCGAGATGCGGATCGAGTCCGACGGGCACAGCCGGGACAACCCGCGGCTGTACGAGCTCGTCGAGGACGCTCCGACCGGCGGCGGCAGCCCCACGGTTCACGCGTGGCCGGAGCTCGCCGACTTCTTCAAGGTCGCCGCCCGCCCGGTGGCCGGGCCGTGGCCCCCGCACCAGCGGCCCCGGCCCGACCCGACGGACGAGGCGCTGCCCGTGGCCGTGCCCGAACCCGACGACCCCGCGGAAAGCTGAGGGGAACACCGTGTACCCGACCCGGTTCCGCTACGAGGCGCCCCGCTCGCTGGACGAGGCGATCGGCCTCCTGCACGACGGCGGCGAGGATGCGAAAGTGCTGGCCGGCGGGCAGAGCCTGGTGCCGCTGCTGAAACTCCGGTTCGCCTCGCCGACGGTCCTGGTGGACCTCAACACCGTGCCCGGCCTCGACCACCACGACGTCGACGAGAGCGGGAACCTGCACGTCGGCGCGCTGTGCCGGCACGGCGACCTCGAGCGTTCGGCCCTGCTGAAGAGCACCCAGCCGGTGATGGCCGCCGCCGCGCGGCTGGTCGCCGACCCGCTCGTGCGCAGCCGCGGCACGCTCGTCGGCTCACTGTGCCACGCCGACCCGCAGGGCGACTGGGCGTCGGTGGTGCTCGCGCTCGGCGGCTCGGTCGTGGCCGCGGGCCCGGGCGGACTGCGGAGCATCCCGGTGCGGGACTTCGTGCACGGCCCGTTCCAGAACGCCCTGGCGCACGACGAGATCGTGGTCGAGGCGGTGATTCCCGCACCGCGCGGGATCCCGGGCGGCGGCTACCTCAAGCTGGAGCGGCGCGTCGGGGACTTCGCGACCGTCGGCGTCGCTGTCGCGGTCGAACGCGACGGGGACACGGTCACCTGTGCCGGGATCGCGCTGACCGGGGTCGGTGCCGCGACGATCGAGGCCGCCGACGCCGCGCAGGCGCTCGTCGGCGGACCGCTGACCGGCGACGTGATCGAGCACGCGGCCGGCCTGGCCGCGCAGGCCGCGCGGCCCCAGGGCGACCACCGCGGCTCGGCGGACTTCAAACGGCACATGGTGCGCGTCTTCGTGCGGCGCATCCTCGAAAGGGCGGCGTGAGATGACGAGCGTGCGGGTCATCGAGGAAGGTCCGGACCAAGGGGACGTCCCGACGCGACGGATCACCGTCACGGTGAACGGGCACCGCAGCGTCGTCGAGTGCGAGCCCCGGCTGCTGCTCTCGCACCTGCTGCGCCAAGGGCTGCGGCTCACCGGCACCCACCTGGGCTGCGACACCACCAACTGCGGGGCCTGCACGGTGCTCGTCGACGACCGCCCGATCAAGTCGTGCACGATGCTCGCCGTCCAGGCCGACGGGCGCGCGGTGACGACCGTCGAAGGCCTCGCGACGCCGAGCGGGCTGCACCCGCTGCAGGAGGGGTTCAAGGAGGAACACGGGCTGCAGTGCGGGTTCTGCACGTCCGGGATGCTGATGGCCGCGAAGGCGCTGCTCGCGGAGAACCCCGACCCGACCGAGGACGAGGTGCGCTGGGCGCTCTCGGGCAACCTCTGCCGCTGCACCGGCTACCAGAACATCGTCAAGTCGGTGCTGTGGGCGGCGGCCCGGCTGCGCAACGAACCGGAGGCGTGACGTGTCCCAGGCGTTGGACGAGAACAAGATCGGCGGGCTCGGCGCCAGCCGCCGCCGCGTGGAGGACAACCGCTTCCTGCGCGGCAAGGGCAACTACACCGACGACATCGTGCTCCCCGGCATGCTGCACATGGAGATCCTGCGCAGCCCGCTGGCCCACGCGCGGATCAAGTCGATCGACACCAGCCGCGCGTGGGAGATCCCGGGTGTGCGGCTGGTGCTGACCGGCGAGATGGCCGCGACCCGCAACCTCGCCTGGATGCCGACGCTGTCCTACGACACCCAGGCCGTGCTGGCCACGGACAAGGTGCGCTTCCAGGGCCAGGAGGTCGCCTGCGTGGTGGCCGACGACCCGTACATCGCCAAGGACGCGTGCGACGCGATCGACGTCGAGTACGAGCCGCTCCCGCCGGTCGTCAACCCCGAGCAGGCGATGGCCGAAGACGCGCCGATCATCCGCGACGACAAGGCCGGGCAGCGCGACAACGTCATCTACGACTGGGAAGTCGGCGACCGCGAGGGCACGGACCGGGCGTTCGAGCAAGCGGACCGGATCTCGAAGCTGCGCCTGCACTATCCGCGTTCGCACCCGTCGCCGATCGAATGCTGCGGCTCGGTCGCCGACTTCGACCGGGCGACGTCGAAGCTCACCGTCTACCTGACGTCCCAGGCGCCGCACATCGTGCGGGCCGCCGTCGCGATGATCGCCGAGCTGCCCGAGCACCTGATCCGGATCATCTCCCCGGACGTCGGCGGCGGCTTCGGCAACAAGGTGCCCGTGTACCCGGGGTACGTGTGCTCGATCCTCTGCTCGATCCTGCTGGAAAAGCCGGTGAAGTGGATCGAGGACAAGACCGGCAACCTGATCTCGACCGGGTTCGCCCGCGACATGTACCTCGACAGCGAGATGGCGCTGACGAGCGACGGCCGGATCCTCGGCGTGCGGATGAAGGCGGTGGCCGACCACGGCGCGTTCTTCGCCGACGCCCAGCCCAGCAAGTTCAAGATCGGTCTGCTGCACTCGGCGTTCGCCTGCTACAACGTGCCGAACGCCTACCTGGCCGCGCGCGGCACCTACACGAACAAGGCGCCCGGCGGGGTGGCCTACCGGTGCTCGTTCCGGGTCACCGAGGCGATGTTCTTCCAGGAGCGCATGGTCCACCAGGCCGCTCTGGACCTCGGCATCGACCAGGCCGAGTTCCGCCGGCGCAACTTCGTGCGCGACGACCAGTTCCCGCACCGCACGCCGTACGGCTTCCTGGTGGACTCGGGCCAGTACGAGAAGTGCCTAGACGTCGGACTCAAGGCCGTCGGGTACGAGGACTTCCTGCGGCAGAAGGAAGAAGCCCGGGCTCGCGGCCGCCGGCTGGGCATCGGCATCTCGACCATGACCGAACCGCTCGGCGCGGGCAACAGCCGCGAGTACGACATCCTCGGCATCAAGATGTTCGACTCGGCCGAGCTGCGGGTGCACCTCACCGGCAAGGCGCTGCTGCGGATCGGCGCGCAGAGCCAGGGACAAGGCCACGAGACGACGTTCGCCCAGATCGTCTCGCACGAGCTGGGCATCCCGGCCGACGACATCGTGGTGGAGCACGGCGACACCGACACCGCGCCGTTCGGCATGGGCACCTACGCCTCGCGCAGCACGCCCGTCGCCGGCGCGGCGACCGCGATGGTGGCGCGCAAGATCCGGGCCAAGGCACGGAAACTCGCCGCGCACCTGCTCGAAGTGTCCGAAGAGGACGTCGAGTGGGAGCTGGGCCGGTTCTACGTCCGCAGCGCGCCCGACCGCGGCGTGACGATCCAGGAGTGCGCGATGGCCGCGTACGGGAACATGCCCGACGGCATGGAACCCGGCCTGGAGAACGTCGCCTACTACGACCCGCCGAACCTGACCTGGCCGTTCGCGGTCTACATCGTCACCGTCGAGGTGGATCCGCAGACCGGCGTGTGGGACGTGCTCAACCTGGTCGCCGTCGACGACTGCGGCGTGCGGATCAACCCGATGATCGTCGAAGGCCAGATCATGGGCGGGCTCACCGAGGCCTACGCGATGGCCAACATGCAGTTCATCACCTACGACGCCGAGGGCAACTGCATCGGCTCGAACTACCTGGACTACCTGCTGCCGACCGCGTGGGAGACCCCGGGGTTCGAGCTGCACAGCGAAGTCGTCACGCCGTCGCCGCACCACCCGATCGGCGCGAAGGGCGTGGGGGAGTGCGCGGCCGTGGGCGGCCCGGCGGCCTTCGTCAACGCGGTGATGGACGCGCTCGACGACACCGGCGTGCGCAACATCGACATGCCGGTGCTGCCCGACCGCGTCTGGGAAGCGCTGCGGGACCGCCGCGACGTGTCCGGCATGCCGCCGCTCCGTACATCGGACTGAGCGGACGTCGGACTGAAAGGACTTCCATGTACGACTGGACGTTGCTCGATCGGGCCCGGGAACTGTCCGACCGGGGCGAGGCGTTCGCGTGGGCCACGGTGGTCTGGCGCCAGGGGCCGTCGTCGGGCAGAGAGGGCTGCCGGGCGATCGTCACCGCCGACGGCGTCCTCGACGGCTGGATCGGCGGGGCCTGCGCCGAACCGGTCGTGATCCGCGAGGCGCGCCAGGCGATCGCCGACGGACAGCCGCGGCTCCTGCTGCTCGGGACGTCCGGCCAGTTCGGCGGAGCGGTCCCGGACGGGATGACGGTCGTGCCGATCGCCTGCCAGAGCGAAGGGGCGCTGGAGATCTACGTCGAGCCGGTCGAACCGGCGCCGCACCTGCTGGTCGTCGGCCGGTCGCCGATGGCGCGCACGCTCGTCGGCCTCGCCACCGCGCTCGGCTGGTGCGCCGAGCTGATCGGCCGCGCCGAGTTCGACGACGTCGGCCCGGGCAGCATGGTCGTGGTGGCCACGCAAGGACATTTCGACGAAGACGCCGTCGAAGGCGCGTTGCGTGCCGGGCCGGCGTACGTCGGGCTGGTCGGATCACGGCGGCGGGGCGAGGCCGTGCTGGGGTACCTGGCCGACCGCGGGGTGCCGCGGGCCGACCTCGACCGGGTGAGGGTCCCGGCCGGGCTCGACCTCGGGCCGGTGCCGCACCGCGAGATCGCCGTCGCGATCCTGGCCGAGCTGGTCGCCTTCCGCGCGTCCCGGCCTGCTTCACCGCCTCCGGCTTCCGACCTGGTCGATCCGGTGTGCGGCATGACCGTCGAGCCGATCGGTGAGCCGGTCGAGCACGACGGGACCGCTTACTTCTTCTGTTGCGCCGGCTGCCGCGACGCGTTCCGCCGGGACCCCGGGGCCTACGCGAGGAAGGACGTCCGATGCTGATCCGGAACCGGTTCGACGTCGCCCAGCCGGTCGAGAAGGTCTGGCGGTTCTTCGACGACGTCCCGCGCGTCGCCGTCTGCCTGCCCGGCGCGGAGCTGACCGAGGACCTCGGCGAGGAGCGCTACCGCGGCGGGGTCGCCGTCCGCATGGGCCCGGTGTCGCTGCGGTTCAAGGGCACCGCGGAGATCGTCGAACGCGACGACGCGGCCCACCGGATCGTCGTCAACGCCGAAGGGTCCGAGGAGAAGGGGCGTGGGACGGCGGGCATGTCACTCACCGCGACGCTCGTGCGTTCCGGGACGGGCACCCGCGTCGACGTCGACCAGGACCTGCAGATCTCCGGCGCCGCCGCGCAGTACGGCCGCGGGATGATCGCCGACGTCTCGTCGGTGCTGATGCGGGATTTCGCGGTGAACCTGCAGGACGGCATCGACCGCGTCGAACGCGGCGAGGAGCTCGTCGCCGGGGCCGCGCCCGCCCGGGGGTTCCGGATCGGCGTGCAGGCCGCGTTGATGGCCCTGCGGCGGGTGTTCCGCCGGTTCTTCCTGCCCTACCAGAGCAAACCGGCCTGAGGAGGACGTCGTGGTCCTGTGGTGGATCGGCAACGCCGTGCTGCTGTTCGTCGTGCTGCCGGTGGTGATCGCCCTGCTGAACCGGGTCCTCGCCGCCGTGGAGCGCATCCGCGGCGCGGCCGACGACATCCTGGCTGGTGGCGCCCGCCTGGCCGGGCAGCTGGAGCCGGTGCCGGCCGCACTGGCCCGGACGGCGACGACCATCGAAGAAGTGTCCGCGGGCGCCACCCGGTACGCCGGCAGCGTCGCGAAACTGCTCGGCTGAAAGGAGAAACGCCTCATGCCCGCTGCCGCTTGGGTGACCCTGGCCATCGCGGCCCTGATCATCCTGTTCGCCGCCGTCGGTCTCCTGCGCGTCGTCCTGCACCTGGCGCACGTGCGGAAAACGCTCGGTCTCGTGCTGGGCGGTGTCCGGTTGGTGGCCGTGCGCACCGCGCCGGTGCCCGGGGCGCTGGAGAGCGTCAACGCGGACCTGAAACCGGTGCGCGACTTCTGCGAATCCGTGTGAGGTGGTCATGACGACAGGCTGGATCGCCGGGTACGTGATCGGGGCGGTGGTCGTGCTGGCCGTCGTCGCGCTCGTCGTGCCGATCCTGGTGCTGGCGCGGTCGATCGGCCGGGTGGCCCCGCTGATCGACGCCGAACTCGAGGCGGCGGTGCGGTACACGGCGGCGCTGCGCGGCCTGCGCACGACCATCGACCACGCCGAGGTCATCACGGCCGGCCTGCGCCGTGGCCGGGAACGCTTGGGAGGCTGACGTGTCTTCGTCCGACGAGACGCTCTGGTGGATCGCGATCGTGGCCGGGTTCGTGGTGGTGCTCGCGGTGGCCGGGTTGCTGAGCTTGCTGATCAAGTACGTGCGCGTCATCGACGAACGCGTCGCGGGGATCCGCGGAACGCTGCGCGCGGCGGCTTCGAACACGTCCGACACCGCGCTCATCCCGGAGACCGCCGGGCGCGTGGACGGCGTGCTCGCCGAAGGCTTGCGGCACCACCTGTTCCTCGGGCGCGTGCTCGGAAAGGTGAAGTCATGATGGTGGTGCTTACCGTCGTCGACATCGTGCTGCTGACCGCGGTACTCGCGGGGTACCTGTACTGGGTGGGCTCGTTGCTCGCCCGGATCGCGGCGAACCTCGAGGACTGCGCGGAGAAGGTCCGGGAGATCAACGGGCACGCGGAGCTGATCGTGCCGGGCGTCGAGCACATCAACCGCACCGGCGGAGTGGTCGCGGGAGCGTTGCCACTGCTGTACGGGATGGCCGAGGACATCGTCGTCGGCGCGACCTACCAACCCCCGGTGGGGGAGCGTGCGCCCGCGCGGCCGGCGTCGGGTACGCGACGCTCGCGGCTGCACGAAATGGTGGGGTTCGTCCCGCGCTAGCGGCTGTGCCCGATCCAGTGCTCCGGCCAGTCGTGCTCGAACCGCTCCGCGTTGCAGCGCGGGCGGTAGACGGCCAGCAGCTCCCGCACGATCTGCTCCCGGTGCGCCCGTCCCGCACCGGGGGCCTCCAACGTGCCGATGTGCACCTTCCACCGCGACCCGGCCCGCTTGATCCAGCAGGCCGCCCGGGCGTGCTGGAACGGGAACCGCTCGCCCGACAGGTCATCGCTGTGTCCTATGTAGACAACGGCGTACCGCTCCGGACGCTCGTCCGGGTCGGGTTTGTAGAGCACGGCGTACACCGCCGCCGTCGCCGGCGGGGTCCAGCCGCCCAGCAGCCGTGGCCCCTCGAACGGGTAGCCCGCCGCCGAACCGAGCCGGATCATTCGTCCTCGCCCAGCGCTTCCGCGCGCACCACGGGGTACACCGGGAGCCCCGCGGTCGCCACCGCCCGGCCGAAGTCCCGGGTCGCGAGGTCGACGGCGGTGGCCCGGTCGGGCGCCTCCACAAGCAGCCGCGCGCCGTAGCGCGTCGTGCCGATCCCGCTCGCGATGCCGCCGCTCGCCGCGACCGCGTCGGCCAGGTCGACGATCTCCTCCCGCGTCAGCACCCGGTTCCCGGCCGCTTCGATCGCCACGCTCCAGAGCATCGCGCCCTCCTATCCCAGCCGGGGCAGCAGCGCCGCCAGCTCTTCCAGACTGCGCAGGTCGTGACCCGGCACGACGAGGTCGACGTGCGGGGCGGCGACGAGCATCCCCACCGCGCCCGGGTGCCGGTGGGGGTTCGTCCACACCAGCCGGTGGCACAGCCGCGACAGCCGCTCGACGGCGTTCGCCAGCACCTCCGGATCGCCGCGGTCGAGGCCGTCGGAGCAGATCACCACCACCGCGCCGCGGCAGAGCCCGCGCCGGCCCCAGCGGCGGACGAACTCGGCCAGCGCGTCGCCGATCCGCGTGCCGCCTTCCCAGTCGACGACCGTGCGGGCGGCTTTCGCGAGCGCGAAGTCGGCGTCACGCTCGCCCAGCTCGTCGGTGATCCGGGTGAGCCGCGTGCCGAAGCAGAACACCTCGACCCGGGCCGCCGCGCGGCGCGCGGAGTAGGCGAACTGCAGCAGGTGCCGCGAATAGTCCGCCATCGAGCCCGACACGTCCAGCACCAGCACGAGCGGGCGCGGCTTGACGCGGCGACGGCGTCTCCGCAGCTCGTCGATCTCGCCGTAGCGGCGCAGAGTCCCGCGCACGGTACCGCGCAGGTCGGGGATCGGGCCCTTGCGCGCCGGCCTCGTGCGGCGGGTGCGCCGGCGCGGCGGGGTGAGCCGCAGCCGGGCCACGATCCGGCGGATGGCGGCCAGTTCCTCGGGTGTGCACGCGCCGAAAGCCTTGTCCCGGACCGCTTCGACGTCGGACGCGGTGAGCCCGAGCACCGCCTCCGCCTCCCGCTCGGGCCCGTCTCCCTCGGGATCGGGCAGGGCGAGTACGGCGTCGGCGGCGACCTCCGCCAGGAACGCTTCAGGGGGTGCGTCGCCGCCGAGGAAGTAGCGCCGGAAGACCTCGTCGTAGCGGGGGATGTCCTCGCGGCGCCCCAGGAGCGTGACCCGGCCACCCCAGTACACATCGGACAGATCGGCCGGGTCGAGCACGGCCGTCGCCCGGCAGAAGGTCAGCACGTCGCCCGGCCCGGTCGCGATTCCGGCGGAGCGCAGCGCGCGGGCGAAGCCGACGAACAAGGGCACGAACGCTTCAGCCACCGGAGGTGATCTCCGCCAGGTTCGCGCGGACGACGTCGAGGTCGTCGCGGTCCTTGACGACCGCGCCGAGCGTGTCGGCGTCGAGCTCCTCGAGACCGAGGAACCGCAGCATCCGCGCCCAGTCGATCGTCTCCGCGACCCCCGGCGGCTTCGCCAGGTCCAGTTCGCGCAGTCGGTGCACGGCCGCGACCACCTTGCGGGCCAGCAGCTCCGGCAGCTCGGGTTCCCGGGCCAGCACGATCTCGACCTCGCGCTCGGCGGCCGGGTAGTCGATCCAGTGGTAGAGGCAGCGGCGCTTGAGCGCGTCGTGCAGCTCGCGGGTGCGGTTCGAGGTCAGGACGACCAGGGGCGGGCTCGGCGCCCGGATCGTCCCGATCTCGGGCACGGTCACCTGGAAGTCGGCCAGCAGCTCCAGGAGGAACGCTTCGAACTCGTCGTCCGCGCGGTCGATTTCGTCGATGAGCAGCACGGCGTCGGCGCCTCGGCGGATCGCGGTGAGCAGCGGCCGTTCCACCAGGAACTCGGGACCGAACAGGTCGGCCACGGCGTGCTCGCCCGCGGCCGGGGCGGACAGCGACCGGATGTGCAGGAGCTGGCGGGCGTAGTCCCACTCGTAGAGCGCCTGCGCGGTGTCGATGCCCTCGTAGCACTGCAGGCGGACGAGCTGCCGGTCGAACACCGCCGCCACCGTCTTGGCCAGCTCGGTCTTCCCGACGCCGACCTCGCCTTCCAGGAGGATCGGCCGGTGCAGCCGGGTGGCCACGAGCAGGGCGGTGGCCAGGCCGCGATCGGCGAGGTAGCCGGCGCCGCGCAGCCGCTCGGTCAGGCCGGCGACGGTGTCCGGGTACTCCCGCGTCACGGTTGCGGGTCGCGGCCGAGGACGAGGTCGCGGACCGGGCTCGCGCCGGCGTCGAGCTTGCCGTCGGCGGCCAGCTGGTCCCGCCAGCTCGAAGTGAGCCCGTCGAAGCCGACCGCCTGCATGCTCTTGCACGCCTTTTGCGGTCCGCACGCTTCTTCGACGTCTTCACTGTTGCGCCCGCCGGCGTCCCAGATCTCGCGCAGGACCCGGAGGGTTTCGTCGGAATCGGCCATCAGCCGAGGCTAGAACCGGTTCGTGTCCCTGATGGCCCTCGATTAATGCTTCCCTTAAGTTGTAGTGTCCCGTGATCGGCTCGACGGAGAACCTGGGACTATGACACTGGGCCAGCTCAACGCGTTCGTCCTGGTGGCCCGGCTGGGCTCGGTCACGGACGCGGCGAAGGCCCTCGGCGTGAGCGAGCCCGCGGTGTCCCAGGCGCTGGCCGCCCTGCGCCTGCACCACGGGGACAAGCTGCTGACCAAGCGCGCGGGCGGGATGACGCTCACCGCGGGCGGCAGCCGGCTGCTGCCGATCGCCTCGCAGATGGTCGCGCTCGGCGCGGAGGCGGACGCCGCCGTCCGGCAGGCCAACGGCGTCGCCGCGCGGCTGCAGCTGGCGGTCACGAGCGAAATCGCCGAGTTCGTGGCGAACCCGTTGCTGGAGGCGTTCACCCGGCGGCCGGGCACCTCGATCGACGCCTCGGCCGGGCTGGCGCGCACCACGGAGCTGGCGGTCCTGGTCGCCAACCGGCTCGCCGACGTCGCGCTGGGTCCCGAGCTGACCGGCGACGCGGCGAAGGGCCTCGACTGCGTCCCGGTCTTCCGGGGTTCGCTCGTGGTGGTGGGCTCGCCGAACAGCCGCCACCAGGGCAGTCCCGCGCACTGGCGCTGGCTGCTCGACCCGGCCGGCGCCGACGCCGGCAGCGACACGCTCCGGCTGCTGCGCCGGCTGGGCGTCCCGGACGAAGGCATCCAGATCTTCCCCAACCAGACGGCGGCGTGGTCGGCGGCGGCCAGCGGGGCGGGGGTGTCGGTGGCGCTGGAGCACCTGGTGGCGCCCCAGCTGCGCCGCCACGAGCTGGCGGTGGTCCCGACGCGCGCAACGCCGATGTCGCTGTGCTGGCACGTGACGACACTGCCCACCGACCGCCGTTCGGGGGCGGCCAACTCCCTGCGCCACTTCCTCGGCACCCCGGCCGCGATGCAGGTGATGCGCTCGCCGGGCAGCGGGGTGCCGCCGTCGAGGTTCCGGCCGCCGGTCTACGTGACGATCTGGAGCTGACGCCGGGCCGGCCGCCAGGAGGCTTTCAGGGCTCGGGCGGCAGACCCGGATCAGGTTCGTGATCTCCCGTGGATGCCCGGCGGTCCCGGTGGTGGGCGCGACCCCCAACGACGCGCCCGCCACCGGGTCGCCCCGGCATTCCCCCTCTTTCGCCGTGCCCCTAGGGTTGCCGACGCCGTCCTCGTTTCGTCCTCGCGCCGGCATCCGTACCGTCACCTGCGCGTTTCGAAGCCGGTAGCCTTTGAGGACAGGGGGATGCGATGCGGTTCCGGATTCTCGGGACGCTGGAAGTGCGGGCGTACGGGGACCGGATCACCCTCGCGAGCCCGCGCCGGCAGCGCGCGCTCGCCGTCCTGCTGCTCAACCCCAACTCCGTCGTCCCGGTGGAGCGCATGATCGACGCGCTCTGGGAGGACGAGCCGCCGGCGACGGCCGTGAAGCAGGTGCGCAACTGCGTTTCCGCCCTCCGCGGCCGGCTCGGCGAGGCCGGCGGCGCGATCGTCACCGACGGACCCGGGTACCGCCTGCAGACCGACGTCGACGACCTCGACTCACTCCGGTTCCGCCGGCACGTCGCGGCCGCGCGAGGACTCGCCGGCCAGGCGAAGCTCCTCGACGCCGTCGAAGAGATCCGTGCCGCGCTCGCGCTCTGGCGCGGCCCGGCACTCGACGGACTGCGGACGACCACGCTCGCCGGCCGTGCCGCGGTGCTCGACGAACAGCGCGCCGACGCCGTGGAGCTCGGTGCCGAGTGGCGGCTGCGGCTCGGCGAAACGGACGAGGTCGTCCGCGAACTCACCGAGTTCTGCGGCGAACACCCGATGCGCGAGCAATCCCACCTGCTCCTGATGCGCGCCCTCGCGAAGGAAGGCCGCTACGCCGAAGCCTCGACGCTGTTCCACGGACTGCGCCGGCGGCTGGCCGACGAACTCGGCGTCGACCCGAACCCCGACCTGCGGCGGCTGCACGAGCAGATCCTCGCCGAGGCCACCCCGAGTGAGCTCGAGCCGGAAGCCCCGCCGGAGCACCACCACTTCGACCGCGCGGTCACCGAACTGGCCGAAGCCGTCACGTGGCAGTGGCGCGCCGAAGCCGAACTGCGGTCCCTGCACCGGCCGCAGCCGATCGTCCTGCGCTGGTCGGCGCTCGCGCGGCCGGGACGGCCCGCACGCCGGGGCGACCTCGACGACATCGCGGAGACGTTCACCGCGCTGCCCGAGCGGCAGCTGGTCGTGCTCGGCGATCCCGGGTCCGGCAAGTCGGTGCTCGCCTTGATGCTGACGCTGGAGCTGCTGCGCACCCGCGCGCCAGGGGCGCCGGTCCCGGTCCTGCTCTCGCTCGCCTCCTGGGATCCGCGCCGCGAACACCTTGACCGGTGGCTGGCGGGCCGGCTCGCCGACAACCACCCCGCCCTGCTCACCGCCCGGCAGTACGGGCCGGGCGCCCCCACCCGGCTCGTCCTGGGCGGCCACGTCGTCCCGGTCCTCGACGGCCTCGACGAGATGCCGGCCGATCTGCGCGTCGCGGCGCTCGACGCACTGGACCAGACCATGGCGGTGGGCCGCTCGCTGGTGCTGACCTGCCGGTCCGCCGAGTACGAGGAGGTCACGCGCGAATCCGGCCCGGTGCTGGGCGCCGCGACCGTGGTGCGGCTGGAACCCGTGGCCCGGCAGGAGGCGATCACCTACCTCTCCGCGCGGGGGAACGACCGCTGGCTGCCCGTGGCCGAGCGGCTGCGCCGGGACCCGGACGCGGCCCTGGGCCGGGTGCTACGGACGCCGTTGATGGTCGACCTCGCACGGATCGGCTACGGCCGTCCCGGCGCGGATCCCGCGGAACTGCTCGGCGCCGAAGACGCGGCAGCCCTCGAAGGGCAGTTGCTCGATTCGTTCGTCCCCAACGCCTACGCGCAGGTACCGCAGCCGCCGGGGCGCAACCCGAAGACCAGCCCGTCGGGGCGCTACACCGCGGCGCAGGCGACCCGCTGGCTGGGGTTCCTGGCCCGGCACCTCGACCGGGCCCGCAGCCGCGACCTGGCCTGGTGGCAGCTGTACCGGGTGGTGCCCGCCGGGACCCGCTCGGCCCTGATCGGCGCGCTGATCGCGCTGTTCTTCGTCGTCACCGGCTGGGTCGACGACGGACCGGCGCTGGCGGCGATCTACGGCCTCTCGTTCGGCGGCGCCGGCTACCTGACCCACCGCTTCGGGCGCCCGCCGGAGCCGCTGCGCACCGAACTGCGCTTCGCCGGGGCCACCGGGAAGTTCGCCGGCCGCTTCGCGATCGGCGCCGTCGTCGGGGTCCTGCTCGGCCTCGGCTGGTCGCTGGCCGCCGGCCTGGTCGTGTTCCTGGCGCTCGTGTTCGGGTGCGTGTTCGCGGTGCACGTGTGGCTCGCGAAACCGGTCGACGCCAGCCGCGTGTCCAGTCCCAGGACGATCCTGCGCAACGAACGGACCGGCGCGATCGCGCTGGCCGTCTCCTTCCTGGTGTCCCTGGGACTGTTCGACGGGATGGCGTTCGCGTTCACCGCACAGACGCGGTTCCTGCCGGTGCTGGGCGGGCGGTACGACCTCGCGCTGGCCGTCGCCGGCGGGCTCGCCGGCGCGGCGTTCGGGTGGTTCATGGCCCGCGGCGTCGCCGCCGGGTGCTACGGCCTCGCGGGCGTGATCGCCGGTGGCCAGGTGTTCCCGGCGGCGACGAACCCGGTCCTGCCGATCGTGGTCGGCGTCTTCTTCGGCGGCGGCATCGGCCTGGCGGTGCTCGTGACGCGCGCCTGGGGCAACTACTTCGTCCACCACGTCTGGCTTGCCGCCACCGGCCGGCTTCCCTGGCGGCTCATGCACTTCCTCGACGACGCCCACCGCCGCGGGGTGCTCCGGCAGGCGGGCGGCGTCTACCAGTTCCGCCACGCCCGCGTGCAGGAGCGGCTGGCCGCGATCAGTCACGACGAGCAGGAGGTTCGATGACCGGCGAGGAAATCGTGCTGGGTCCGCTGCCGAAGGGGATCACCCCCGCCGGGGAGGGGAAGGTGTGGAACGTGCTCGGCCACACCTACACCCTGAAGGCGGCGAGCGAGTCGAGCTTCGCGTTCGAGACCCTCGACCCGCCCGGCACCGGGGTACCCCCGCACGTGCACCCGACCCAGGACGAGCACATCTACGTCCTGGACGGCGTGTTCACCCTCTACCTCGACGGCGAGTGGACGACCGCCGGGCCGGGCGACACCGTGCGGATGCCGAAGGGCCTCCCGCACGCCTACTACAACCGCAGCGAGGGCAGCACCCGCGCCTTGTTCTGGGTGAGCCCGGCCGGGCGGCTCGCGCGGCTGTTCGACCGGTTGCACGACCTGGCGGACCCGGCCGAGGTGGTCCGGTTGTCGGCGCTGCACGACGTCGACTTCCTGCCACCGGGTTCGGTGGAGGGCGCCTGAACCCCACCCGGTGAGGACCGCGCGGTCCCCACCGGGTGGCGCGTCAGGTCAGCGGGAACCGCTGGGCCGCCGACCCGTTGCAGTCCCAGATCCGCAGCCGGGTCCCGTTGCCCGTCGCGCCGTCGGGCGAGTCGAGGCAGCGGCCGGACTGGGGGTTGCGCAGCGAGCCGTCGGCCTGCTGCGTCCACCCCTGGCCGCCGACGCCGTTGCAGTCCCACAGCTCGACCTGGGCGCCGTTCGCCGTGCCGTTGCCGACGATGTCCAGGCAGCGGCCCAACGTCCGCAGCGCGCCGCCGGACAGGTGGAACCAGTGCTGGTCCACGGCGAACGACTGGCAGTCCCACAGCTGCACGGCGGTCCCGTTCCCGCCGTGGTCGTCGCCGGCCACGTCGACGCACTTGCCGCCGGGGCCGGTGATCGGGCCGCCGCCGGTCACGGAGAACTTCTGCGCCGCGGCGCCGTTGCAGTCCCAGATCTGCAGGCGGGTGCCATTGGCCGTGGCGCCGTTGGGCGAGTCGACGCAGCGGCCGGACTGCGGGTTGCGCAGCGAGCCGTCGGCCTGCTGCACCCACTTCTGGCCGCCGACGCCGTTGCAGTCCCACAGTTCCAGCAGCGCGCCGTTCGCCGTGCCGTTGCCGGTGACGTCGAGACAGCGGCCCAAAGTGGACAGTGAGGAGTCCGCGTTGTGCGCCCAGTGCTGGTCGGAGGCGTTCGCCTGGCAGTCCCACAGCTGCACGGCGGTGCCGTTGCCGCCGGTGTCGTCGCCGGCGACGTCGAGGCACTTACCGCCGGGGCCGGAAACCGTGGCCGCGTAAGGCGGTGTCCCGGTGGAGCCGGCGTAGCCGACGGAGACCACATTGGACTGGACGGCGTCGTCCGCGGCGTCGGTCGGGTAGCCCGCGGTCATCACGCCCTCGAAGAACGAGCCGATGGACGCGTTGCTGTTGTCGCCGCCGGTGCCGAGCACGATCGACCCCTCCTGGTGCATCGGCGTGTACCCGCCCGAGGGCAGCGCGCCGTTGTACCAGGTGGTGAGGCCGCCGCTCTGCGAGTTGCCGCCCTTGAGCGCGAAGGTCGTCTGGCCGTTGTTCTTCAGCAGCGCGGTGACGAACGGCGTGGCGTTGCCGCGGTTGGCGGTGTTGGAGCGGTTCCCTTGGAACAGCCCGTTTTCGAGGTCGCCCGCCACCCACGGGCCGATCCCGGTGCACGGCGGGAAGTAACAGGTGGTGCCGAGGTTGACGGCGTCCATGTGGCCGTTGCCGGTGTCGGCGATCTGCGCTTCGACGTTGCCGTAGTCGAAGCAGCAGCCGCCGTTGACGTGTGTCCCGCTGGCGACCATGTACATGCCTTCGGGCTGGCCGTTGACCGCGACGCCGGCGCCGACGTAGTGCCGGTACCCGGTGCCGGGGGAGACGTAGACGCCGTAGACCTTGTGCCCGCCCGCGGTGACCGGCAGCGCGGACGCGATCGCGGCGACGTCCTGCCCGCCGGCGGTGCCCGGGCCTTCGACGGTGAGGTCGTTGTGGCGCGGGGACTGGTCGTAGATCACCGTGATGGTGCACGTGGTGCCGGCGCAGAACGAGTCCTGCGCGGCGGCGTTGGCGTACCCGCCGGTGGCGAGCAGGCCGATGTTCGTTTCGGCGCGGTCGGAGGCGCGCTGCACGCGGTACAGGTTGCCGGCGTAGGCGGAGTACAGGGCGCGCGTGGTGCTGTGCGCGGCGACGCACTGCGTGCCGGCGGAGCCGTAGATGTCGCACGGCAGGGAACCGGCGGCCTGCGCGGTGGCGCTCAGGCCGAGCATCGTCCCGAGGACGAGCAGTGTCGTGGTGAGGGTGGCGAGGAGTTTTCGACCGCTGGGCACGGGGACGCGGGACACGGGGACCTCACTCTCGAACCGCAGGTCAGCGACCTGCGTGGATTTTTACAACGTTGTATTTCCAGGAGAGAGGGGGAGCGCGAGAGAGTCGATGGGGATGCGGCGAGGGTAGGGCCGCGTTCTCGATCGTGTCAACAGTCCACGAGGTGCCGGTGGTCCAGTCCACTGCCGGGTTCGCGGTGGTGCACCCGGACGGCCTAGTGGGCGGGATCCGTTGCGTGGCGCGGGAAATCCTGATCGGATCGGACTTTCCGGGCAACTCGCCCGCCGGCTGTTCGGTCGTCCTTCGAGGGTGGCGCCGATCGATTTCCCGCGACGCGCGTGGTTCCCCTGGTCACCGGCCCGTCGCGCGGCCGGGCGCCGTCTCCGGGGCAGTAGGCTGAGGCGAATGAGCGCGGCATCCGGCACGGAGCACTCGATGGTCGAAACCCGGCACCAGACCCGGCTGCTCACCCTGCTGCGGGACGAGGGCCCGATGTCGCGGGTCGAGCTGGGCGAACGGCTGGAGCTGCCGCGCGCCCGGGTCGGGGCCGAGGTGACGCGGCTCGGGGAGGTCGGGCTCGTCGAGACCGCGGGGCCCTCGGCCAGCCGGGGCGGGCGGCGCTCGACGCTGGTCCGGCTCGCGGGCGACCTGCGGGTGCTCTCCGTCGACGTCGGCGCGACGTCGGTCGGTGTGGCCGTCACGGATGCTTCGTGCGAGGTGCTCGCGCACGCCGTCGAGGACTGCGACGTCCGGCAGGGGCCGCACCCGGTGCTGCGGCGGGTCGCCGAGCTCGCGGCGAAGGTGCGGGACGAGGCACCCGGCCGGCTGGTCGCGGCCGGCATCGGGCTGCCGGGGCCGGTCAGCTTCGCCGAGGGGATGGCGGTCGCACCGCCGATCATGCCCGGCTGGGACCGGTTCAACGTGCGCGACCACCTCGGCGGCCTCTGGGGCTGCCCGGTCGCGGTGGACAACGACGTCAACGCGATGGCCCTCGGGGAGCGGCACGCCGGGGTCGCGCGGTCGACCGACGACCTGATGTTCGTCAAGATCGGCACCGGGATCGGCTGCGGGATCGTGCTCGGCGGCAAGGTGTACCGCGGGGTCGCGGGCACGGCGGGCGACATCGGGCACATCCGGCTCGACGAGTTCGGCCCGACCTGCGCCTGCGGCGAGGTCGGCTGCCTGGAGGCCTACTTCGGCGGGGCCGCGCTGGCCCGCGACGGGCTGGCCCTGGCCCGCAGCGGCCGGTCGGTCCACCTCGCCGAGGTGGCCGCCGACCGCGGGGTGGTCACCGCCCGCGACGTCGGCCGCGCCGCCGCGGCGGGCGACTTCGGCGCGGTCAACCTGATCCGCGACGGCGGGCGCCGGCTCGGCCAGGTCGTCGCCTCGCTGGTCTCCTTCATCAACCCGGGGATGGTCGTGATCGGCGGCGGGGTGGCGCAGCTCGGGCACCAGCTGCTCGCCGAGGTCCGCAGCGCGGTGTACCGGCGGTCGCTGCCCCTGGCCACCGGCAACCTCCCGATCGTGCTCTCCGAGCTGGGCGAGACGGCCGGCGTGATCGGGGCCGCGTGGTCCGCCACGGACCGCGCGTTCACGCTCAGCAGCTGACCCGGCCCGGACGCTCGGAGCCGTCCGCCGACCCGGGTTCGTGAAGGCCACCTTGAGGAACTCAGAGTTCCTCAAGGTGGCCTTCACGGCTTTCGGTGGCCGGGCGTGCTCTCACGTTCCGTTGCTGAACAACCTCCCGTCGTAACGTCGGAACCGGACACACTTTTGCATCGCCGAAGCGAAAGTCAGTCCGGTTTCGCACGTCTATCCGGGTGAAAACCCGATCAAACGTGCCAACATCACCTTGACGAGTGATGCGCACCACCCTACTTTCGCTGCCTGAGAGACAAAGTTCGTTCGGTCTGCAGCACAAGTGGGGGGCACCGTGGCCGTCACCGGGACGAGGGGCGCCGATTCGGCGAACCCGCGGACGGCGAACCTGGCCGCGATCCTCCGTGCGCTGCGCGCCGGCCCGCTCTCGCGCACCCAGCTCGCGGCGGGCTGCGGGATCGCGAAGTCGGCGGTTCCCGGTCTCCTCACCGAACTCGCGGAGCGCGGCCTGGTCCGGGCCGCCGGCGTCCTCCCGGGCAACGGGCGGCCGAGCCGGCTGGTCGAACTGCACGGCGAAGACGCGTACGCCCTGGCTCTGGGCATCGAGGCCGACCGGCTGTCGGCGCTGGTCACCGACCTCTCCGGCCGGGTGCTCGCCGAGCGGGCGGAGACCGTCGACGTCGCCGCGCTCGGGCTCCAGAGAGGCATGGACGAACTCGCCCACCTCGCCCACCGGGTGCTGCCCGGCCCGCCGGTCGGGGTCGCGATCTCGGTGCCCGGGCTGGTCGACTCGGCCGCGGCCGTGCTGCGGCTGGCTCCGGCGCTGCGCTGGCGGGACGCCGAAATCGCCGGGCTGATGGCGGCCCGGCTGAACCTCCCGGCCGACGCCATCGCCGTGGACAACGACGCCAACCTCGGTGCGCTCGCCGAGTCGGCCGCCGGTGCCGGTGACCTGTTCTACCTCAGCGGCGGCACGACGGTCGGGGGCGGGCTCGTCTCCGGCGGCGCCGTCCTGCGTGGCGCGCGCGGGTTCGCGGGCGAGGTCGGGCACATCGCCGTCGACCCGTCCGGCGAGCGGTGTTCCTGCGGCCGGACCGGCTGCCTCGAAACGAAGGCGAACCTGGCCGCCGTCCTGCGCGCCGCGGCACCCCCCGGCGACCCGCTGCACGATCCCGCCCTCGGCGTCGAAGGCCGGGTCGCCCAGCTGAAGCACCGCGTCCGCCAAGGTGACCAGCGCGCGGCCACGGCGGTGCACGGCCTCGGCGTCGCCCTCGGCGTCGCACTGTCCACCGTGGTCGATGTGCTCGACCCGGACGTCGTCGTCCTCGGCGGGTACTTCGCCGAACTCGGGGACTGGCTGGTCGAACCGATCCGCGTCGAACTCGCCGTCCGGCCGCTCGGCCACGCCAGGGTCGTGCCGTCCCGGCTCGGCCTGAAGGCCCCGCTGCGGGGTGCCGCGCACCTGGCCGCCGAGCGGCTCTTCGCGAACCCGACGCTGGTCGAGGAGGCCTCGGTATGAGCGAGCTTGCGAGCGAATCATTCAACACTGCGCTTCCGGCTCAGGCGGCGCCGAGCGCCAGCGAGGTGTGCGCATGAGCCTGCTTTCCGTTCGCGGGATCGTGAAGACCTTCCCGGGCGTGCGCGCGCTCGACGGCGTCGACCTCGACGTCGAACCGGGGGAGGTGCACTGCCTGCTCGGGCAGAACGGCGCGGGGAAGTCGACGCTGATCAAGGTCCTGTCCGGCGCGCACCGGCCGGACGAGGGCGAGATCAGCTGGCAGGGACAACGCGTCGAGCTCGGCTCGCCGGTCGACGCCCTGCGGCTGGGTATCGCCACCATGTACCAGGAGCTCGACCTGGTGCCCGGGCTTTCGGTGGCGGACAACATCTTCCTCGGCCACGAACGAGCCCGGCTCGGGTTCACGAAGATCTCCCAGGCGCGCGACGAAGCCGCGCGGCTGATGGCCCGGCTGGGGCACCCCGGCATCCGGCCGTGGCACGAGGTGGGCCGGCTGTCCGCCGCCGGCCAGCAGCTGGTGTCGATGGCCCGCGCGCTGGCCCACGACGCCCGGCTGCTCGTCATGGACGAACCCACCGCCGCGCTGGCCGGCGAGGAGGTCGACAACCTCTTCCGCATCGTCGGCGAGCTGACCGCCGACGGCGTCGCGGTCGTCTACATCTCGCACCGGCTCGAGGAGCTGCGCCGGATCGGGCACCGGGTGACCGTGCTCAAGGACGGCCGGACCGTCGGCACCGGGCTCGACGCGCGCACCACGCCGACCGCCGACCTCGTCGCGCTGATGGCCGGGCGCAAGGTCGAGACCGTCTTCGGGCCGCGCCACGACGGCCACGCGGACCGGACCAAGCAGGCCCTCGTGGTCGACGGACTCGCCAGGGACGGCGAGTTCGAGGACGTCGGCTTCACCGTGCACGCCGGGGAGGTCGTCGGGATCGCCGGCCTGGTCGGGTCCGGCCGCAGCGAGCTGCTGGAGACGATCTTCGGCGCGCGCAAGGCCGACCGCGGAACCGTTGCGGTGCAGGGGAAACCGCTGACCCCCGGCAACGTCCGGGCCGCCGTCAAGGCGGGCGTCGGGCTGGCCCCGGAGGAGCGCAAGAGCCAGGGCCTCCTGCTGGACCTGCCGGTGGTCCACAACGTGACGCTGGCGAGCCTCGGCCGGTACTCGAAGCTCGGGTTCACCGAGCGCGGCCGGGAGCTGGACGACGCCGGCGCGAGCCTGCGGCGCCTCGACCTGCGGCCCGCCGACCCGCGGCGGATCGTCCGCACGCTCTCGGGCGGCAACCAGCAGAAGGCGGTCCTCGCCCGGTGGCTGGTCCGCGGCTGCAAGGTGCTGCTGCTCGACGAACCGACCCGCGGCGTCGACGTCGGCGCCCGCGCCGAGCTCTACCGGCTGATCGACGAGCTGGCCGCGTCCGGCGTGGCGATCGTGCTGGTGTCCAGCGAAATCCCCGAGGTCCTCGGGCTGTCCGACCGGGTGCTGGTGCTGCGCGAGGGCCGTGTCCTCGCCGACCGGCCCTCCGCCGGCCTCACCGAGGCCGAAGTGCTCGACGTGATTCTGGAGGGGAGCGCGGCATGACCGACACCCAAGCACCGCCACAGGAAGCGCTTCCCGTCGAACGGAAACGGTTCTCTTTCCGGGCCGACCCGCGGCTGCTCGGCCTGGCCGGGGTGCTCGTCGTGCTGTGCCTGGTCGGCCAGTTCACCCGGCCCGAGCTGTTCTTCACCGAAAGCAACATCTCGACGATCCTGCGGTTGGCCGCGGCGATCGGCGTGGTCAGCGTCGGGATGACGTTCGTGATCATCAGCGGCGGCATCGACCTGTCCGTCGGCTCGATCGTCGCGTTGTCGAGCGTCTGGCTGACGACCCTGGCCACGCAGTCCTACGGCCCGTGGGTGATGGTCCTCTGTGGACTCGCGGTCGGGCTCGGCTGCGGGCTGGTCAACGGCGTGCTCGTCTCCTACGGCAAGGTCGTGCCGTTCATCGCGACGCTCGCGATGTACGTCTCGGCCCGCGGGCTCGCCGAGCGGCTCAGCGGCCGCCGCACCCAGGTCGTCGCCGACCAGGACTTCCTGACCTTCTTCCGCGGCGACCTGCTCGGGATCCCGGTGCTGATCTGGCTGTTCGCGCTGGTGTTCGCGGTCGGCTGGGTGGTGCTCAACCGCACCACCTTCGGCCGCCGGACCTACGCGGTCGGCGGCAACATCGAGGCGTCGCGGCTGGCCGGGATCAACGTCAAGCGGCACCTCGCGCTCGTCTACGGCGTGGCCGGGCTGTGCTGCGGGATCGCCGCGCTGATGGTCGTCGCGCGGACGACGGCGGGCGCGTCGACCAACGGCATGTTCTACGAGCTCGACGCGATCGCGGCCGTGGTCATCGGCGGCACGCTGCTCACCGGCGGCCGCGGTTCGCTGATCGGCACGCTCATCGGCGTGCTGATCTTCACGGTGCTGTCCAACCTCTTCACCCTCAACAACCTGGACACCGACATCCAGAACATCGCCAAAGGCGTGATCATCGTGCTCGCCGTGCTCTTGCAGTTCCGGGCCAGGAAAGCCAGGACCGGGTCGTAGTAGTCACCATCTCTGGAGGTCGTCATGACCGAACACCCCTTCCTCGGCCGCCGGGGATTCCTGCTCGGCGGCGCCGCGGTCGGCGCCGGCGCGCTGCTGGCCGGCTGCACGTCGAACACACCCGCGAACTCGGAGTCCAACGCGCCGGTCGCCAACGCGGGCAACAACGCCCAGCCGGGAAAGCCGGTCACGATCGGCTTCTCCGCGCCGGCCGCCGACCACGGCTGGATTGCGGCGATCACCAAGAACGCCAAGGCCCAGGCGCAGAAGTTCAGCGAGGTGAAGTTCAACGCCACCGAGGGCACCAACGACGTCAACCAGCAGATCTCCCAGGTGGAGACGCTGATCAACGCCAAGGTCGACGTGCTCGTCATCCTGCCCTTCGACGGGAAGGCGCTCACCTCGGTCGGGCAGCAGGCGATGGACGCCGGCATCCCGGTGATCAACCTGGACCGCGTCTTCGACACGCCGCTCGCCTATCGAACGTGGATCGGCGGCGACAACTACCGGATGGGCGTCAACGCCGGCAACTACATCGCGGCGGAGCTCAAGAAGAAGAACGTCGCGAACCCGATCATCGGCGAGGTCGCCGGGATCGACTCGCTGCCGCTGACCCAGGAACGCAGCAAGGGCTTCTCCGACGCGCTCGGACGGGCCGGGTTCAAGGTCGGCCCGCGGGTCTCGGCGCAGTTCACGTCGGAGTCGGGTGAGCAGCAGACGGCGAACCTGCTCCAGGGCGCGCCCAAGCTGGACGCGCTGTGGAACCACGACGACGACCAGGGCATCGGCGTCAACGCGGCGATCGACACCGCGGGCCGCAAGGAGTTCCTGATGGTCGGGG
Source organism: Amycolatopsis sp. NPDC051061 (assembly GCF_040682935.1). Taxonomy (NCBI): domain Bacteria; kingdom Bacillati; phylum Actinomycetota; class Actinomycetes; order Pseudonocardiales; family Pseudonocardiaceae; genus Amycolatopsis; species Amycolatopsis sp. NPDC051061. The sequence continues at coordinate 61,416 of NZ_JBFBBZ010000020.1, read as the reverse complement.
GCGCCGGCTCGAAGAACATGATGAACCTGATCAAGGCCGACGCGTCGCCGATCAAGGCGACCGTGCTCTACAGCCCGTCGATGGCCTCGACGGCGATCGCGCTGGCCCGCCTGCTCGGGCAGAGCAAGGGGATCGGCGACCTGGCCGAGCACGACATCCCGGCCGAGATCACGACGTACTCCGCGGTCGTGACGAAGGAGAACGTCGACCAGTACTTGGACGTCGGCTTCGACTCCTGACCGGACTGTCCACAGAGCACAAAGGAGGGGTATGAGCCCGGCACGGGAAACCATCGGGATCGGGATGGTGGGCCACGCGTTCATGGGTGCGGTGCATTCGCACGCCTGGCGCAGCGTCCACCGGTTCTTCGATCCGCCGCTGGTGCCGAGACTCGCCGTCCTCGCCGGGCGCGACGAGACCCGGGCGAAGGCGGCGGCGGAGCGGTTCGGCTGGGAAGCCGTCGAAACGGACTGGCGGAAGCTGATCGCCCGCGACGACGTCGGCCTGGTCGACGTCTGCACGCCGGGCGACAGCCACGCCGAGATCGCGATCGCCGCGCTGGAGGCCGGGAAGCACGTGCTGTGCGAGAAACCCCTGGCCAACTCGGTCGCGGAGGCCGAAGCGATGGCCGAAGCGGCGCGGAAGGCCCGTGGACGCGGGGTACGGGCCATGGTCGCGTTCAACTACCGCCGGGTGCCCGCGCTCGCGCACGCCAGGAAACTGGTGGCGAGCGGGGCACTCGGGGAGATCCGGCACGTGCGCTCGGTCTACCTGCAGGACTGGCTGTCCGATCCGCAGGCGCCGATGACTTGGCGCCTGCGCAAGGAATCCGCCGGTTCGGGCGCGCTGGGCGACCTCGGCGCGCACATCGTCGACGCCGCCCAGTTCGTCACCGGCGAGGTGATCACCGGCGTTTCAGCGCTGACGAACACCTTCGTGAAGCAGCGGCCGTCCGAAAACGGCGGGACGGACGACGTGACGGTCGACGACACCGCGTTGTTCCTGGCCCGGCTGTCCGGGGGAGCCGTGGCGAGCTTCGAGGCGACCCGGTTCGCGCTGGGCCGCAAGAACGCGATGCGGCTCGAGGTCAACGGCTCGAAGGCGAGCCTGGCGTTCGACTTCGAGTCGATGAACGAACTCCAGTGGTACGAGGGCGGCGGCACCGAGGCCGGGTTCCGGCGCATCCTCGTCACCGAGCCCGAGCACCCGTACGTCGGGGTGTGGTGGCCGCCGGGGCACCTCCTCGGTTACGAGCACACGTTCACCAACGAGGTCGCCGACCTCCTGGCCGCCATCGGAGCGGGCACCGATCCCGAGCCGAGCTTCGAGGACGGCCTGCGGGTCCAGCGCGTGCTGCACGCGGTGGGGGAAAGCGCTTCCGCACAGGCCGCGTGGACCGAGGTGCCCCGATGAGCCGTCCGGTCACGCTGTTCACCGGCCAGTGGGCGGACCTGCCGTTCACCGAGGTCTGCAAGCTCGCCGCGGAGTGGGGCTACGACGGCCTGGAAATCGCCTGCTCCGGCGACCACTTCGAGGTCGATCGCGCACTGTCCGAGGAGGACTACGTGCCCGGCCGCCTGGCGCTGCTCGCCGAGCACGGGCTCAAGGTGTGGGCGATCTCGAACCACCTGGTCGGCCAGGCCGTCTGCGACGACCCGATCGACGCCCGGCACCGCGCGATCCTCCCGTCCCGCATCTGGGGCGACGGCGAACCCGAGGGCGTCCGGCAGCGGGCGGCCGCGGAGATGGCCGACACCGCGCGGGCGGCGGCCAAGCTCGGGGTGGACACGGTCATCGGGTTCACCGGGTCGAAGATCTGGAAGTACGTGGCGATGTTTCCCCCGGTCGCGCGCGATGACATCGATGACGGCTACGCCGACTTCGCCCGCCGGTGGAACCCGATCCTCGACGTCTTCGACGAGGTGGGCGTCCGGTTCGCGCACGAAGTGCACCCGTCGGAGATCGCGTACGACTACTGGACGACCAAACGGACTCTCGAAGCCGTGGACCACCGGCCCGCGTTCGGGCTGAACTGGGACCCGTCGCACTTCGTCTGGCAGGACCTCGACCCGGTCGGGTTCATCCTCGACTTCGCCGACCGGATCTACCACGTCGACTGCAAGGACACGAGAAAGCGCTTCGACGGCCGCAACGGCCGGCTCGGCTCGCACCTGGCCTGGGCCGATCCGCGGCGGGGCTGGGACTTCGTGTCCGTCGGCCACGGCGACGTCCCGTGGGAGGACTGCTTCCGGGCGTTGAACTCGATCGGCTACACCGGCCCGATCTCGGTGGAGTGGGAAGACGCCGGGATGGACCGCCTCCGCGGCGCGGCGGAGGCGGTGAAGTACCTGCGCGAGCACCTGTTCGACCAGCCGTCGGCGGCTTTCGACGCGGCTTTCAGCAACCAGAGATGAGGGAGTTCCATGTGCGGTGACTTGCCAGAACAGCACTCCCGACGGACATTCCTGAACGTGGCCACGGCCGCCCTCACGGTGGGGGCCGCGGCGATGGCGTTGCCCGGTACCGCGAGCGCGTCCCAGGCCCGGCAGCGGGTCCCGCTCGACAAGATCAGCATCCAGCTCTACTCGCTGCGTTCGCTGCTGCAGAACGACCCCGAAGGCACGCTGTCCGCGCTGGCCGACATCGGCTACCGGAAGGTCGAGCTGGCCGGGACGTACGGCCGCAGCGCGACCGAGTTCCGGGCCATCCTCGACAAGAACCACCTGCGCGCGTCCTCGACGCACGTCGGCATCGACGGTGACCTGAACCAGACCATCGCCGACGCCAAGATCCTCGGCAACCGCTACGCCGTCGTGCCGTACGCGCAGTTCGGCACCATCGCCGAGTGGGAGGCTTTCGCGGGCCGCATGAACACCGCCGCGGTGGCCTTCAAGAAGGCCGGGCTGAAGCTCGGTTACCACAACCACGACCACGAGTTCGCCCCGATCGGCGGCGTGGTCCCGTACCACGTGCTCACCGCGAAGACGAACAAGCGTGACGTCCACCTGGAAATCGATCTCTTCTGGGCGGTGAACGGCGGCGCGGACCCGGTCGAGCTGTTCCGGCGCAACTACCCGCGCGTGACGCAGTACCACGTGAAGGACCGGACCGCGGACGGGCAGATGGTCGACCCCGGCGCGGGGGTCATCAACTTCCCGCGCATCTTCGCCGCGTCCTGCCACAACATCAGCGAGTACATCGTCGAGCACGACCAGCCGGCCGACCCGTTGAGCACCGCCAAGGTCGGCTTCGAGTACCTCCGCACCGTTCGGTTCTGACTCCCGGGGGAAAGCACATGCGAGTGTCACGTCGGTCGATGCTGGCCGGAACCGCCGCCGGGGTGCTGGTGCCCGCTATCGGCGTAGGCGCCGATTCGGCGTCGGCGGCGGGTCTGACCCGCAAGATCACGATCTACGCGGAAGCGCTTCCCGGCGGCCTCTACGGCTACGGTCTCGAGCCGGGCAAAGCCACGATCCCGGGGCCGCTGCTGGAGATCTACGAAGCCGACACCCTCGAGATCGAACTGGTCAACCGGACCGACCAGCGGCTGTCGATCCACCCGCACGGCGTCATCTACGACACCGCATCCGACGGCGCTCCGCTGAACGCGTCGTTCAACAACCCGGGCGAGACCCGGACCTACACCTGGAAGACGCGGACCCGCTACGAGGCCAGCGGCGGGTTCTGGATGCCGGGCAGCGCCGGGTACTGGCACTACCACGACCACGCGATGGGCACCGACCACGGCACCGGCGGCCTCGCCCGCGGGCTCTACGGCGGGCTGATCGTGCGCAAGCGCGGGGACCTGTTGCCCAGCAGGCAGTACACGGTCGTGTTCAACGAGATGATGATCAACCACGAGATGGCGCCCGACACGCCGATGTTCGAAGCGCGGCTCGGCGAGCGCGTCGAGTGGGTCTGCGTCGGGTACGGCAGCCTGCCCCACACGTTCCACCTGCACGGGCACCGCTGGGCCGACACCCGCACCGGGATGCTGAGCAGTGCCACGGACAACGCCCAGATCGTGGACAACAAGAACCTCGACCCCGGCAGCTCGTTCGGCTTCCAGGTGATTGCCGGCGAAGGCGTCGGGCCGGGGGTGTGGATGTACCACTGCCACGTCCAGACCCACTCCGACGGCGGGATGGTGGGCCTGTTCCTGGTCCGCAACCCCGACGGCAGCCTGCCCGAGGGCGCACAGGAAGCGATCGACCGGTTCAAGCAGCACGGCCACGCCGGGCACGACATGAACCCCGACGGCCGCACCCACGCTTAGGAGGGAACCATGAAGAGAAAGTGGTTCGGACGGCGGATGGCGGTCGTGCTCGCCATCGGATCGGTCCTCGCGGCCGGCGCGCCGCTGATGGCGATGCCCGTCGCGCAGGCCGCGCCCGCCGCGGTGAACGTGCCGGTCAACGTGCTGCTCTTCCACGGCGCGGCGGCGGAGCAGAAGGACCCGGTGCTGCGCGCGGCGGACGCGATCGCGCGGCTCGGGCAGGACAACGGCATCACGGTGACGGCGTCGTCCGACCCCGCCGTGTTCAGCGCGGCCAACCTCGCCCGGTACCGCGGCGTGGTGTTCCTGTCCGCGCAGGGCGTGACGCTCGCGCGTGAGCAGGAAGCCGCGCTGCAGGCCTACATGAAGGCCGGCGGCGGGTTCCTCGGCATCTCCGACGCCGCCCGCGCGCAGGACTCTTCCCAGTGGTTCACCGGCTTGATCGGCGCGCGCCCGGTCGGCGCCCGCCCGACGCCCGAGGCCGTGGCTTCGGTGACCGCGAGCGCGGAGAACCCGCCGAACGAGACCAAGGAAAAGCTGGCCGACAACAACGAGAACACCAAGTGGCTGACGTTCGCCACGACCGGCTGGGCCGCCTACAAGATGGCCGCCCCGGTCGCGGTCAGCAGCTACTCGCTGGTGTCGGCGAACGACTTCCCCGGCCGGGACCCGAAGAGCTGGACCCTGCAGGGTTCGGCGGACGGGGCCACCTGGACCGACCTGGACACGCGCACGAACGAGGTGTTCCAGGAGCGGTTCCAGACCCGGACGTTCACCTTCGCCAACACCACGGTCTACCCGAACTACCGGCTGAACATCACCGCGAACTCGGGTGAGCCGCTCATCCAGCTGGCGGACCTCAAGCTGTTCAAGGACACCTCGACGACCCCGCCGCCGCCCGAGCCCGCGCCGCAGCAGGCCGTCGTCGACGTCCTGGACGCCCAGCACCCGGCCACCGCCGGGCTGCCGCAGAACTGGACGCGCACGGACCGGTGGCTCAACTGGGAGACCAACCCGGTCGGCACCGTCCACACGGTCGCGCAGGTCGAGGAGAAGGGCTACAACCCGGGCGTCGGTGCCAACGGCGCGTTCCACCCGGTCTCGTGGTGCCGTGACTACGAGGGCGGCCGGTCCTTCTACACCGGCATGGGCCGCACCGAGGCGTCCTACGGCGAAGACCAGTTCCGCAAGCACCTGCTCGGCGCCCTGCGCTGGACGACCGGGATGGTGCGCGGCGACTGCCAGGCCGGCATCGCCGCGAACTACAAGATCGAGCGGCTGACCGGGAAGAACGCGGCCGGGCAGCTCGACCAGATCGGCGAGCCGCACGGGCTCACCATCGCTCCGGACGGCAAGGTGTTCTACATCGGCAAGGCGGCCTGCCCGACCGCGCCGATCGTCAGCTGGGACGACCCGAACGTCGGCCTCGGCTGCGGCACGGTCCACCAGTGGGACCCCGCCACCAAGAAGGTCAAGCTGCTCACGACCTTGCCGGTGATGGGCAACCGCGGCAGCGGTGACGAGCTGGTCAAGAACGAAGAGGGCCTGCTCGGGCTGGCGCTGGACCCGAAGTTCGCCGAGAACGGCTGGATGTACGCCTACTGGATGCCGCACGCGTCGATCGACCGCGACAAGCGGATCGGCAAGCGCACCATCTCGCGGTTCACCTACAACGCCACGGCGCAGACGATCGACCAGGCGACGCGCAAGGACCTGCTGTCCTGGGACGTGCAGATCCACAGCTGCTGCCACGCCGGTGGCGGCATGGCGTTCGACAAGGACGGGAACCTCTACGTCGGGTCCGGGGACAACAACTCCTCGGGCGGCTCGAACGGCTACTCCGGCAACAACTGGACGCTCGACTACAAGGGCATCTCCTTCCAGGACGCGCGCCGCACGGCGGGCAACACGAACGACCTGGACGGCAAGATCCTGCGCATCCACCCGGAGGCGAACGGGACCTACACGATCCCGGCGGGCAACCTCTTCCCGAACGGGCCGGCGGACAAGACGCGCCCGGAGATCTACGTGATGGGCGTCCGCAACATCGCCCGGCTGCAGATCGACCCGGTGCACAACTGGCTGACCGCGGGCTGGGTCGGCCCCGACGCGTCGTCGCCGAGCCCGGAGCTCGGGCCGGCGAAGTACGAGACGGCGACGGTCATCACCGAGGCGGGCAACCACGGCTGGCCGTACTGCATGGGCAACCGGCAGCCCTACCGCGACCGCAGCAGCACGAACGCCGCGGAGCTGACCGGCTGGTACGACTGCGACAACCCGGTGAACACCTCGCCGCGCAACACGGGCCTGGTGAACCTGCCGCCGATCAAGGACAACATGATCTGGTACTCGCCCGACGGCGGCGGCCCGGTCTTCCCGAAGCGGCCGGGCACCTCGATCCCGACGTACAACGCGGCGGACGCCACCTACACCGAGCCGTACCTGCGGGGTGGCGGCCAGGCCGTGATGTCCGGGCCGACGTACCACCGTTCGCTGGTCGACACGAACAGCGGCGTGGCGTGGCCGGCCTACTGGGACAACAAGTGGTTCATCGGCGACGAGTCCAACGCCCAGAACCGCGTCGCGGTGACCGTCGACCCGGCGGGCGTGCCGACGCACCAGCCGCCGGTGTTCGCCGAGACGTTCCGGCAGATCATCCCGGGCGGCTCGGGTGACACCCGGGTGCAGAGCTGGATGGACGCCAAGTTCGGGCCGGACGGCGCGCTGTACGTGCTCGACTACGGCAACGGCTTCTTCTCCTTGGACGCCAACCAGAAGCTGCTCAAGATCAGCTACACCGGCGGCGCCCCGACCCCGGCGCCGGCGGCGTCGTCGACGCTGGTGCAGAACAAGGCGCTGACGGCGGCGTTCACCGGGTCGAAGTCCGGCGGCGTGTCCTACCGCTGGGAGTTCGGCGACGGCTCGGTGTCCACCCAGGCCGACCCGCGCCACACCTACCCGCGCACCGGGATCTTCACCGCCAAGCTGACCGTGACCTACGCGAACGGCGAGGCGGTGACCACGCGGACCGCGGTGAACGTCGGGTGCGTCGTGGCCGATCCGAGTCCGGTGGTGACCCTGGGAGACCAGATCACGAAGGTGCCGAACCGCAACGCGGGCGGTGGCTGTTCGGTGGACGACTTCATCGACGACGAAAGCACGTGGAGCACGCACGCGGCCTTCGTCAACCACGTCGAGCAGGCCACCGAGACGCTCTCCGACCTCGGGGTGCTGAACGACGCCGAGGTGACCGAGCTGAACTCCGCGGCCGAGGCGTCACCGATCGGGAAGCCCGGGACCACCGGGTACGACGCGATCTTCGACGGCACGGCGGAGTCGTTGCGGGGCTGGGAACAGGCGCCATCGGGGCAGTTCACGCTGCAGCCCGACGGGTCGATCCGCTCGGCCGGTGGACTGGGCATGCTCTGGTACGCCCAGCGGCAGTTCACCGACTTCTCGGTGAAGGTGCAGTTCAAGGACATCGCCCCGGACGCGAACCGGGCCAACAGCGGCGTCTTCGTCCGGTTCCCGGATCCGCGGACACCCCTGGAACAGCGGCCGCCGGGCAGCTGCGGCACGGTCGGCTCGGCGCGGACGTCGCAGGCGTGGGTCGCGATCTACTGCGGCCACGAGATCCAGATCTACGACGGCGACACCGGCGAGCCGCAGAAGACCGGCTCGGTCTACAACTTCGACCCGCGCCCGCTCGACCAGGCGGGAGCGCGGCCGAAGGCGACCTGGAACGAGTACGAGATCAAGGTCGTCGGGCAGCACTACACGATGATCCGCAACGGCGTGGTGATCAACGAGTTCGACAACACGCCGGGTCAGCAGTCCTCGCGCGCCGGGGACCCGCCGACCGACCTGCGGCAGTTCGTCAGCGGGTTCATCGGGCTGCAGAACCACAGTGACAACGACCTGATCGAGTTCCGCAACATCCGGGTGCGGCAGCTGTAGCGCGATGGGGGCCGGGCACGCGCCCGGCCCCCATCCCTCACGGGAAGGTTCCTCCGGCGATGTCCCCACGACGACTGATCGCAGTGCTGCTGGCCGCATTCCTGGCCGTGCTCGGACTGGCCACCCCCGCCGTGGGGGCGCCGGTCCAGACCCTGACCTGGACCGCGGGCGACAGCACCACCGAATACGCGTCCGCGCCCACCGGCGCGCTGCCCGGCGAGACCACCATCGTCTTCGAGAACAGCGCGGCCACCGGCAACACGACGGGGATGTCGCACACGTTGACGTTCGACACGTCGACGCCGGGCTACAACCACGACGTCTCCCTGAACATCCTGGCCAACCCCTTCGACCCCCAGGACGGCCGGCACGAAGCGGTCGTGACGCTCACGCCGGGCAAGTACCGGTACTTCTGCACGATCCCCGGGCACACGGCGATGGTGGGGGAGTTCGTCGTCTCCGGCGGCGGCGGCGACACCACGCCCCCGGTCGTCACCGCCGCCGTGGCGGGGGACAAGGACCCGTCCGGCAACTACCTCGACTCGGCCACGGTTTCCCTGACCGCGACGGACGCGGGCTCCGGCGTGGCCGCGGTGGAATACCAGCTCGACGGCGGCACCTGGACGGCTTACACCGCGCCGGTGGTGGTTTCCGTGGTGGGCATGCACATGCTGCACCACCGCGCCCGTGACGTCGCCGGGAACGAGTCCGCCGAGGGAATGGAGCACTTCACGATCGTCGAAGGGCAGGGCGACACGACCCCGCCGACGGTGACCGCGGCGATCACCGGGCAGCAGGACCCCTCGGGCGGCTACGTCGACGTCGCCACGGTCAAGCTGACGGCGACCGACGCCGACTCGACGGTGGCTTCGGTGGAGTACCAGCTGGACGGCGGGGCGTGGACCGCTTACACCGCACCGGTCGCGGTGACCGGGGCCGGTGCGCACATGGTCCACTTCCGGGCGACCGACGCCGCCGGGAACACGTCACCGGAGGGCATGTCCCCCTTCACCGTGGTGAAGAGCGACACGACACCCCCGATCGTCACGGCTTCGCTCGGTGGCACGCAGGATGCCGACGGCAACTACGTCGGCAAGGCGACCGTCACCCTCGTGGCTTCGGACACCGGGTCCGGGGTCGCGGCGGTGGAGTACCGGGTGGACGGCGGCGCGTGGACCGCCTACACCGCACCGGTTCCGGTGACCGCGCCCGGCGCGCACACGGTCGACTACCGGGCTCGGGACGTCGCCGGGAATACGTCTGCTCCGGCGAGCGTGTCCTTCACCGTGGTCGCCGGCGGCGACACGACTGCGCCGGTGTTGACGATGGTGGTGGGTGGCAACCAGAGCGGCGACTGGTCGTACGTCGGCCAGGCGACGGTGTCGCTGGCCGCCACCGACACCGGGTCCGGCGTGGACTCCGTCGAGTACAAAGTGGACAGTGGAGCGTGGACCCGCTACGCCGCCCCGGTGGTGGTCTCCGCGCTCGGCACGCACACCGTGCGGTCGCGGGCCACGGACGTCGCCGGGAACGTCTCGGACGAGGTGTCCGGCACGTTCACCGTGGTCGCGACCCCGCCGCCACCGGACGCCTGCCCGGTCTCGGACACCCGGGAGACCGTGGTGATCGGCGAGGTCGACAGCCAGGTGGAGAACATCGACATCGGCAACGGCTGCACGCTCAACGACGTCATCGACGAGAACGCGGAGTACGCGTCGCACGACCGGTTCGTGAAGCACGTGAAGGCGGTGACCCAGGAACTGGTCGGCAACGGAGTGCTGGCCGGCGGGGACCGCAACCGCATCGTGACGGCGGCGATCGAGTCGGACATCGGCGGCGCTCCCACCGCCGGCGCCCGCGCCGGTGACGTCAGGAAGCTGCTGTAGCCGCTCGCACTTCGCGGAGGGCCGCCCGGGCGGGGGGGGCGCACGCGGGGCCGCCCCCCCGCGGGCGCCCCCGGAGGGTGGGGGGGGGGAATAAGAGGGCCCCCCGCAGGGGGGGGACGGGAGAGAGGCGGG
>NZ_JBFBBZ010000020.1:0-51155 GCF_040682935.1 Amycolatopsis sp. NPDC051061 | reverse complement strand
ACACAAAAAAAGTGTTTGTGCTTGTCGTCAGGTGGTGGCCCATCCTGTGGGGCGCGCCGGCGGCGCCCGCCGCCCCCCCCGGCGCGCCCCCCGCCCGGGTCGCTCCAGCGTTCGTAGGCGATCGTCATGACGAGCGCACCGAGCTGGGCGGCCACGCGTGAGGCAGGATCGGGCACACCGCGGCGTTCGAGGGCTTCGGCCATCGCCGCGGTGAGTCCGAGGCCCTTCAACGCCTCGCGTTCGCGCAGCTCCGGGTGGGCGGAGATCACCGCCCGCCGCCGGGTAGCGAACGCGCGGCGCTCGGCGGTGAAGGCTTCACGGCCGAGCGCGTCGAGGGCGTGGACGACGGCGTCGAGCGGGGTGGCCGCGGTCGGCGCGTCGGCGATCCCGGCGGCGAGCAGGCCGGCCATCGCGTCACCGCCGAAGAGCACCTCGCGCTTGTCCGGGAAGTGGCGGAAGAAGGTGCTCTTCGTCAGCCCGGCGCGTTCGGCGATCTCGATCACGGTCGTGTTTTCGTAGCCCCGCTCCTCGAAGAGGTCGAGCGCGGCGACGACGAGCCGCTCCGATGCGTTGGGCTGCCAGCGGGCCATGGGCCGAGTGTACGGGACTTGGTCCCGTCACCTCGTGTACGGTGATGGGACCAAGTCTCATCACTGTGGAGGTGGCTCATGAGCCGCGCTGTCATCTACGAGAAGTTCGGCGGTCCCGACGTCCTGGAGCTGCACGAGGTGCCGGAGCCGCACGCCGGGCCGGGCGAGATCCGCATCCGGGTGGCGGCCGCCGGCCTGAACCCGATGGACTGGGGCCTGGCGTCGCGTCCCGAGCTGGCGGCGCAGTTCGGCGTCACGGTGCCGTCGGGTTTCGGCTACGACTTGGCGGGGGTCGTCGACGAAGTCGGCCCCGGTGCCATGGGATTCACCGTGGGCCAACGGGTTTTCGGTGGTGTGATGGCCCGGGCCGTCGCCGACTTCGCGGTGGTGGCCACGCCGGCGGAGACCCTCTGGCCGACCCCTGACGGTGTCACCGACCTCGCCGCGGCGACGCTCCCGGTGGCGGGCATGACGGCGGCGGCGGCCCTGGCGGCGATCGGGTTGCGTTCGGGCGACACGGTCCTGATCGGTGGCGCGGCGGGCGGGGTGGGGGTGTTCGCGGTCCAGCTGGCCGCGCGCGCGGGTGCCCGGGTGATCGGAACTTCAGGAGAGGGCACGTTCTCGTTCGTGCGTGAGCTGGGTGCCACGCCGGTGGCTTACGGCCCCGGACTGGCCGATCGAGTCCGCTCACTGGCCCCGACCGCGGCAACCGACCTGTTCGGCACCGAAACCGCTTCGGCCGCGCTCGAGCTCGGCATCGCCCCCGAGCGGATCTCGACGATCGCGGCGGGCCCGAACCCGCCCGGGGGAGTCCGCGCGACCGGCGGTGTGGACGCGGCCCCGGAAGCGATGACGCGGCTCACGGACGCGATCGTCGCCGGCGAGGTCGTCGTGCCGATCGCGGCGACTTTCCCGATCGAGAAGGTGCGCGAGGCGGTGGAGCTGCAGGCTGGTCGCCACGTCCACGGCAAGATCGTGCTGACGCTGTGACCGGGGGCTCGCCGAAGTTCTTCGGCGGCCCCGGCTACGAATAAGTCCAGTGGCCCAGCCAGGATTCGCGCCAGGCCACCGTCAGCTCGCCCACTCCGTCCACACCGGACTGGTCCACGTGGGCCTTCCACGCCTCCTCCAGCGACGCGCACAGCTTGGACGCGGGCAACTCGCCGCCGCCCGAGGAGAACTGGCGCAGGACCGACTTCGGCACCGCCAGCTTCGCCTTGCCCCGCACCACGGACTGCTCGGTGGCGCGGCAGATGAGGTACTCGACGGTGGCCAGGTCGCCCGCCGAGCCCGGGGTGTCCGGGGACACCCGGGGCGCCACCTGGGCCAGCGCGCGGTACAGGCAGTCCAGCGGGGCGGTCAGGCCTCGCTGCTGGCGGGCGATCTCCCACGACACCCACACCGCCACGCAGTCCGGCATCTGGTACGGCCGGTAGGCGAACGCGGGGCCGGTGAACGTCTGGTAGTCGCCGGTCGGATCCTGGACGGACGGGCTCGGCCCGTCGGGGTCGGGCGGCAGGCCGAGGCGCTTGAACAGCTCGCGCAGCAGCTTGTGCGGCCGGGCCGGCGTCGTCGACTCGCCGAGCAGCTTGCCGAGGATGCGGTTCAGCCGGTCGGCGGCCACGCCGTGGATCGCCAGCTGCAGGTGGACGAAGGCGACGTCCGACAGCGTCGTGGCGGCGCAGCCGACCACCCCCACCTGGGGATAGCGCTGCAGGAAGGAGGCGATCGCGTTCGTGGAGCCGATCCGCGCCGGCCCGACGAACGTCACCGGCAGGACCGTGCCGATCCGCTGGCGGGACCGGAGGTCACCCTTGTACAGCGGGGAGAACTCGCCGTCGGCGTGGTAGACCTCGAACCAGTTTCCCTGCCGGTGCCCCGGCCGCGTGTCGGCGAGCCAGAAGCTGTACCCGTGCTTCTCGCACAGCTCGCGGAACCGGTCGGCCAGCTCGAACCGCGCGGCCGCGGACGCGTCCCGCAGCGCGATCGCGAACCGGACGGCCAGCGACGCGCACGGCGACGCGACTTCCTTGCGGGTGCGGAGGTCGTGGTTGCGGGTTTTGACGAGCGTCGGCAGCTGGGCCGGGCTCTGCAGCGACAGCAGCGGCGCGTCGATGAGCGAGGCCGCGGCGTCGGAGATCTCCCGGATCAGGTCGCGGACGGCGAGGCCGTGCCACTCGCACACCTCGCGCGCCGCCGGGTCGATCGCGATCAGGCCCTCGAACGTCTGCGCGGACTCGTAGATGAACGTCGGGTTGGGCGAGGTCGTCTGGTGGAACACCCAGCCGCCGTCGTTCTGCTCGGGGCGTTCCGCCGGCTGCTGGCCGTCGACGCGCTCGACGACCTCGGTGCCGTCCAGGGGCTTGCGGGTGCGGGTGCCGATCACGACGCCGGCACCGTTGGTGGCCGAGCACAGCGTCTCCAGGAAGACGGTGTTCTCGGAGTCCGTGGAGACGAGCTCGCGCAGGTAGCCGTGGCGGGCCGCCGCGTGGTGCACTTCGAAGTCCACCTTGGTCACCGGCTGCCGGGCGATCTCGAAGCCGGCCCGGGCCAGGTCGGCCACGTTCCGCACGGAGATCCGCTGGCCGCGCACCTTCACCACCCCCCGGACGAGTCGAACCGCACGTCGGCCTCGAGGGGCTTGCGGCGGTCCCAGGCGCCGGAGCCCGCCCACCGCGGCGCCCCGATGCGGGAGAGCGGGATCGCCGATTCACGCCACGACGCCTGGCCGAACAGCACGAGCGCGGCGAGCACCGGCAGCCCGACCGCGACCGTCAGGGTGGCCTGCACGACTTCGCCCCGGCTCTGCGTCGCGACGGCCGCGGCGAACGCGGCGACGGCCGCGATGCTCAGCTGCACCAGCGCCTGCGGCAGCGTGCCGAGGTAGCCGAGCACGGTGCGCCGCGGCGGCAGCGACAGGCGGCTGTAGAGGAAACCCGGCAGCAGCAGCAACATCGTGATCACGGACTGGCCGTCGCCGACGTGGCCGAGCGCCCCGGTGGCGGCCCGGCCGTACGGCCACGGGCTGCCCACGAGCATCCAGCCGAGCACGAACGAGACCGCCGCGACGGCCAGCGCGTAGAAGGTCACGTTGAGCGGGCCGGACTTCGTGGAGTCCTTGAGCACGAGCGTCGCGCGCACCCGGACGTGGTCGCCGCGCGGGTCGCGGCCGCCGGAGCGGCGCCAGTAGGCCCGCGCCTCGTTGTCGGCGATGCCGTTGACCAGCACGAGGTCCTGGCCGAACTCCCGCTCGGTCAGCTCGCGTGCGGCCTCGCGCAGGTTCGCGGACGTGAACTCGGGATGGCGCCGCAGCGAGTTGTCCAGCTCGCCCGAGCCCGTCCGCACCGCCTCGCCCGTGGTGGCCGCGGCGGTGAGCCGGTGGCAAACCGGCAGGCTGCGCGGGGACAGCTCCACCCCGGACTGGCCGGCCTCCCACTTGCGGCGGCGCACCAGGTCCGCCAGCCGCCGCAGCACGGTCTGCGCCTGCAGCTCCAGGATCTTGTGCCGGGCGCCGTCGGCTTCCTGCAGCGGGGCGGCGTCCTGGCGTTCGGCCAGGGAGAGCAGGTCCTCGGCCAGGCCGTCCACCTGGTGCTGATCGGCGTCGGTGGACAGGTACATCCGGGAGATCTCGGCCTCCGGCGCGGTGCGGGCCACGAGGTGGTAGGACTTCAGCGTCGCCGGGATCATGGTCTCGTAGCTCACGACGTAGCCGCGCCGGCTGGCGGCCAGCCGCCGCCACTGCTCCTTCGCGAGGGGTTGCCGGGCGTCGACGTGCAGCGGGGTTTCGTAGCTGAGCCGGTGTTCCTCGACCGAGTCGTCCAGCGCCACGACCAGCATGTAGTCGCGGACGGCGACGTTCAGCAGGTACGCGTATTCGACCAGCAGGTCCGCGCAGCCGGTGAGGATGTCGAGGGCAAGGTCCCGGCACTGCCTCCCGTACCCGGGAACCGTGCCGCCGGTGGGGGCCAGCGCGAACTTCTCCTCCGGGTGGTTCCGCTCGGTGAGCAGCGTCAGCAGCGCCTGCTGGATGAGCCAGCGCGGTTCGTGCACCTGGAAGAGGAAGGTGTTGAGCTCGTGCTTGGCGGTCTGCGCGTTTTCGTCGCCGGCGAGGATCCCGCGCAGCAACCGGTAGAGCCCGGCGGCGACCAGCCGGGACGCCTCGTGCTGGGTGAGCCGCGGCAGCTTCTGGCCGGCGCTGTCGAACACGTCGATGGGGGAGACGTCCCGGCGCGGCAGCCGGGCGAGCGGCACCCAGAGGGACCGCTGCCGCGCCGGTCTCGAGGCGGCCCGCTCGCCGTGTTCCTGGCCGATGAGGTCCTGCAGCTGCGCGGTCGCCTGGCGCTGCCCCTCGTCGAGGAGCTTGAGGCTGACGTCGACCTCGGTGCTGCGCCGCGCGGTGCCGTGCTCGACGACGGTCAGCCGCTCGGTCAGCCGGCGCACGTGGTTGAGCCGCAACGACGTGTCCAGGAGGGCCAGCCCGACGGCCGCGCCTTGCCGCGAGAGCCGGGGCGGGGCGCCGGGAATGGGGATCGTCTCGATCGCGTGCCGGAGACTCTCGATGCCGTCCACACCACTGAGAGTAGGAGGTGGGGCGCCGTGATACACGAAAAATGCGGCTATTGCCCGACCGGACGCCGACAAAGGCCATGAGGGGCACCCTCATGGCCTTTAGAGCCATGAAGGTGCCCCTGGCAACGGCCGGGCGTGCCGGCCGCGTCAGGCGGCGCGGCGCAGCTCGTCGTCTCCCTGGTAGGGGCCGGGCTTCGGGCGGACCTTGCCGCCGGGGAACGCCAGCCGCAGGATCGTGCGGTGGACCGTGCCGAGCTGGCGGGAGAACGGCCCCGTGTTGTACGGCAGGCCGTAGCGGCGGCAGATCTCCCGGACCTGCGGCGCGATCTCCGCGTACCGGCTGCTGGGCATGTCCGGGAACAGGTGGTGCTCGACCTGGTAGCCGAGGTTGCCGCTCAGTAGGTGGAACAGCGGGGAGCCGGTGATGTTCGCCGCGCCGACCAGCTGCCGGACGTACCAGCCGCCGCGGGTCTCGTCGCGGACCTCCTCCTGGCTGAACGTGTAGGTCTGGTCGGGGAAGTGACCGCAGAAGATGATCGAGTGCGCCCACAGGTTGCGGATGATGTTCGCGGTGAAGTCCGCCCAGAACGTCGCGGCGAACGTGCCGCCGCCCTCCGCGCGGGCCGCGGCGAGCTGGGCCCGCACCGCGCCCTTCCGGCGCCGGCCGCGCGCCCGGTCCGCCAAGACCCGGGCCCGGGAACGGGGCTCGCGCTGCACGAGCCGGCCGACGGCGGTCGCGGCCAGCGCGCTCACCAACGGCCAGCCGACGTAGTCCTTCAGGATCTGGTCGCGGGCCTTGCCCGAGATGCCCTTGAGGTCGTGCCACACGTCCTTCATCGGCTTCTCGCCGGTGCGGATGGCTTCGACGTCGAGGTCGTGAACCGCGACGCCCCATTCGAAGAAGGCCATCAGCAGCAGGTTGTACAGCGGCTGCGCCAGGTATGCCGGGTGCCACTTCTGGTGCGGGTCGATGCGCATGATCTCGTAGCCGAGATCCTTGTCCTTGCCGCGGATGTTCGTGTACGTGTGGTGGATGTAGTTGTGCGAGTGCTTCCACGCCGTCGCCGTCGAAGCGGTGTCCCAGTCCCATGTGGACGAATGGATGTACGGGTCGTTCATCCAGTCCCACTGGCCGTGCAGGACGTTGTGCCCGATCTCCATGTTCTCCAGGATCTTCGCGATCGCCAGGCAGCCGGTGCCCGCCGTCCAGGCCACCTTGGACCGGGAGCCGAGCAGCAGCGCCCGGCCGGCCACCGCGATCTGCCGGTGCAGCCGGATGACGCCCTTGATGTACCGGCGGTCGCGCTCGCCGAGGTCGCCGCGCACCTGGTCGTGGATGGCGTCGAACTCGCGGGCGAGTTCGTCGAGCTGGTCCGCGCTCAGGTGGGCGAACGGGTGGGTGGTGGAGGGCATGGGTTCCTATCTCCGCTCAGAGTTCGACTCAAAGTTCGACCGTGACCCGGCCTTCGGCGCCGTGCACGCACGTGCGCACGATCTCGTTGTGCTTCTCGCTGACGGCGTTCGTGCGCAGGTCCCGGATCCGGCCTTCCCGGATCGGCAGCACGCACGTGTGGCAGACCCCGACCCGGCAGCCGAAGGGCATGTCGACGCCCGCGTTCTCGCCCGCCACGAGGATCGGGGTGCCGGGCGGGCAGTCCGCGTCGAGGTTGCGGTGCGCGAACCGCACGGTCCCGCCCGCCCCTTCGGCGTCCTCGCCCCCGACGATCGGCTGGAACCGTTCGTGGTGCAGCCGGTCGACGTCGCCGTGCTCCTTCCAGTGCTTCTGGAGCGCGTCGAGCAGCTCGCCGGGTCCGCAGGCGTAGGTCTCCCGCTCGCGCCAGTCCGGGCACAGGGTGTCCAGGTCGGCGGGGGTGAACCGGCCGACCTCGCTCGTGATGCGCAGTTCGAGGCGGAAGCCGTCGTGCTGCTTTTCGAGCGCGGCCAGCTCGTCGCCGAAGGTGACCCCGTCGGCCTCCCGCGCGGAGTGCACGTGGACGACGTCGCGCAGGCCGGGCCCCGGCGCCAGGTGGCGCAGCATGCTCATCACCGGCGTGATGCCGCTGCCGGCGGTGACGAACAGCAGGCCGCGGTCCAGCCGGTCCGGCAGGGTGAAGGAGCCTTCGACCTCGCCGAGCCGGACGACCTCGCCGGGGTGGACCTCCTCGACCAGGAACGGCGAGACCACCCCGCCGTCGACCCTCTTGGGGGTGACCGAGATGAGCCCGTCCGGGCGGTCCGGGCTCGACGTCAGCGAATACGCGCGCCAGTGGTGGACACCGTCGATGACCACGCCGAGGCGCACGTACTGCCCGGGCCGGTGCCCGACCCAGTCGAAGCCCGGCCGGATCAGGACGGTGGCCGCGCCGCCCCGTTCGGGCTCGACGCGCTCGACGCGTCCGCGCAGCTCCCGGGTCGACCACAGGGGGTTGATCAACTCGAGGTAGTCGTCCGGGCGCAGGGGGGTGAACAGCCAGCGCAACGCGCGCAGTGCCCGCCGTCGCAGCGGCGACGCCGGGGGACACATTCCCACTTCAGCCATGCTCGTTGAGTGTACAGACGTGCACTCAGTTCGCACGCCGAGTGGGGTGAAACGTTTAAGTCAACGGCACGCCGACGAGCCGGTACGGCCGGAGCGCCACCGGCCCGAGCAGACCCGACGCGAGCACCTGGCCGCGTGCGTTGGCGCCGGTGTTCGTGACGCGCACCCGGACGCGGTTGCGGCCGGGGCGCAGGGTCGCCGTCACGTCGACCCGGTACGGCGGCCACAGCCGGGACCCGGCGGCCTCGCCGTTGACCTCCACCTCGGCCACTTCGTGGACCTCGCCGAGGTCGAGCGTCCACCGCCGGCCGGGGACGGCGGGCAGGTCGAACTCCGTTTCGTACCAGGCGGATCCGGAGTACGCGGGGTCCGCTTCGGTCCACGAGCCGAGGGGCCGCGTGGTCGTCGGCGCTCCCGCGCGGTCGAAGCGGAACGTCCAGTCGCCGTCGAGGGGAACGGGGGCGAGGGAGTCGGAGACGGTCGTCGAGCCGCGTAGACCGGCTGTCGCGGTGACGGTGATCCGGCCCGGTCCGGTGGCCCGCACGATCGCGCTGCGCCCGTCGATGCGCTCCACCGGCGCCGACGCGGACACCGCGTGCAGCGGCTCCCGTCCACCGCGGAACACCACCAGCAGCGCGGCTTTCGGCTCCAGCCGCAGCGGCACCGCGGTATTCGCGCCGGCCTTGCGCCAGACGCCCGCCGGAGTCGCCGCGCCGGTGTCGGGGTCCCACACCTCGGGCACTCCGGTCGCGGGGAACGTCGCGGTGAGATCCACGGCGTCGGCGCGCTCGCTCACCACGACAAATGCCTGCTCGCCCCGGTTTTCCAGGCTTAGCACCCGGACGTCGGCGTGCGGCGGGTCCAGCGCGGCCGCCGCCCCACCGGCCGTGACCGCTGCGGACGCGGCCGCCCCCGGATCGGCCGCCCGCCTCACCGAGCGCGTCGCGAACAGCTCGGCCAAGGCGGCCCGCAGGCCTGCGTCGTCGCCGCCGGCTTCGCGGGACGGTGGCGCGCCGGTGACGACCACGACACCGCCGCCGCGGGCGAACCGGGTCAGCGTCCGCGCCGCGCCGAGCGCCAGGACCGGCGTCTCCGGTACCACGACGATCCGGTACGCCTGCTGCCCGACGACCAGCTTCGGCCCGCTCGGCCGGGCGTGGGTCACCAGCGCGGGGTCGGCGTCGAGCGCGCCTTCGTCGAGGAAGTCGAAGTCCACCTGGACGTCTTCGAGCGCGTGCGCGGTGGTCAGGAAGGCCGTGTCGAGGCCGGCCATCGCCGGAGTGTCCTGAGTGGACTCCGCGGCGCGTTGCGGCTGCAGCAGCGCGGTCCGCGCCACGGCCGGCGCCCGGCAGGCTTCCATCAGCCTGCCGATCCAGTCGTTCAGCGGCGCGGACACCGGCCACCACGGGTTGGCGGGCTGGAACGGCGGCGGGTAGACGATCTGGCTCTCGTCGCTGAACCGCGCGTGCAGCAGCGTGTGGTTGACCCCGCGCACGGCGAACGCGCCGACGACCTCGCGGACGAACGCCGGGGTCACCGGCCACCCGGTGCCGCCCATGGCTTCGAGGTAGACCCGCTCGAGCCCCAGCTGGTGCGCGGTGCTGGCCGGGAACCGCGACAGGGTGCGGTGGTAGCCGCGCTGGTAGTGGTCGAAGATCAGGTCGGTGCCCGGCACCTGCGCCCACTGGTTGTTCGCGTTCAGGTTTCCGGAGCTCTGGAGCTGTTCGCCCGGACCGTATTCGTCCCAGAGCGGGTTGGAGATCAGCTTGACGCCGTGGCCGGTCATCCACTTGCCCTGGGTGCGGTAGTACGCGGCGGCGAACCGGTTGCTCACCGCGCGCCAGAACAGCCCGCGCAGGCGGAGGCCGTCCGGGCCCAGGTCGTCGTGCACCGCGGTCAGGGCGATCCCGGCAGACGTCCCGAGCCCGGCGAGTTCGGCGTCGAGGGTGGGGGACCAGGGGACGGTGTCGAACGGGCCGTGCGCCGAGGCGAGGTAGGGCTCGTCGTCGGCGAAGCCGCGCAGCACCGTTTCCGCCGCCCACGGGAAGCGGCGCAGGTACTCGCCCGGCACGGCGTCGAGGAACAGCCGTACCGCTTCGTCGTCCAGGAGGTCGAGGTAGGCGCGGCCGGAGCCAGTGGGCGTGCTCAGCGGGCGGACGGTGAACAGGTCCAGCTGCCACCGGCCCTCCGGCGGCGTCCATTCCCCGCCCGCCCGGGCCGGGGTCGTGAGATCCACCAGCGACCGGGGATCGGCCGAGCCCGCCGGGCGGGCGGTCGCGGCGACCAGGGGCAGGCCGCCGGCGGGCAGGTCGAAGGCGTCGAGCGCGGCCGCGGAGTCGAAGGTTTCTTCGTACAGCACGGTTCCGGCGGGATCGCGGACGGTCAGCCGGTCCCAGGAGGACCGCTGGCTCGCCACCGCGCGCACCCCGACGCGGCCGGTGGCGAAGGCGATGTCCGCCGGAGCCTGCGCCGTGCCGTCCAGCGTCACGGTCAGGTGCGTGCCCCTCGCCCGCACGATCAGGACGTGGTCCGCGCCCGGGTCGAAACCCGGCACCGGAGTACCGCTGCGGACCAGGGCGAACGAGCCGCCGGTCTGCTGCCAGACGTCGACGGCGCCGTCGGCCCGCAGGTCGGCGAGGACGCCGTCGCCTTCGCTCGCGCTGCGCACCATCAGGCCCGCGGTCGCGCTCTCGACGCGGACCTTCGCCTCGACGTCGTAGTCCTGCCACTGAGCGCCCTGCCGGAGCAGGGTGACGCCGTCGCGGGCGGCGGCGTCGACGAACAGCCGACCGTCCGAAACCGACAGTCCGCGGCTGACCAGCGGTACCGGCGTGCCACCGCTGGCGGTGAGCACCTGGTGTCCGACGCCCTTGAGCCGCAGATCGGGCCGCGGCGGGTACACGCGGCCACCGACGGTCCCGCCGTCGACGACGAGCCCGGCGGCGCGGCCGCTGGGGAAGTAGTCGTCGTTGAACAGCCAGACGTGCATGCCGTGGCGCTGGGCCTCGCGCAGGGCGAATTCGATGATGGAGAACCACTCTTCGGTGAAGAACGCGGGCTTCAGGGCCGCGGTCTCGAAAGGGAAGAGCAGGACTTCGTGCACGCCCTGGCCGCGCAGGTCCGCCAGTCCGGCGGCGACCAGGTCCGGGGTGACGGTGCCGTTCCAGAACCACAGCACGGTGGGGCGTGAGTCGGGCCGCGGATCGGCGAAGCGGTCCGCGGGGAAGGCCGTCTCGGACGCCGCTTCGGTCGCGGGGATCCGGATGGCCACCCCGGTGGCGACGGCGAGCGCGAGCGCCTGCCGCCGGGACAGCCGGACGCCGGTGGTGGGCATGATCCGCACTTCGTCGTGCTCGGTCACGGAGGTCCCCCAGAGGCATTGAAACGATTCAATAGGCAGTTAATTTACGTGACCTGAGTCACGCGCGTCAAGGGCTGATCGGGGGTGATCGCAGATTTGTCCGATGTGGACAGTGATGCGCGCCGAGCTGTCATGAACGACTCGTTCACCTCGTCCGACGTCATGAACGAGTCGTTCATGACGTTCGGGCCGCTAGTGGGGTGTGTTGCGCGCGTACTCCGTCAACTCGCCCCGGTTCTGCAGGTTCGACTTCGCCATCAAACTCGCCACGTGCTTTTCCACCGTGCGCGGGGAAATGTGCAGCCGGCGGGCGATGTCCTTGTTGCCCATGTTGTCCGCCAGCAGCTGCAGCACCTCGTACTCGCGCACCGTCACCCCCGCCGAACGCAGGCCCGCCGGGAGGCGGTCCGAGCCCGTGCGGCGCTGGCCCACCGGGGCGCCGATCTTGCGCAGCAGGCCGCGGCACGCGCTCGCCACCGCGGTCACGTCCGCCTGGTGGAAGTACTCCTCGGCCTCCTTGAGCCACGTCACCGGGTCGCCCCAGCCGTCGGCCGACGCGGACTCCGCCACCATGCGCAGGCCGAGGTGCCGGCTCACCGGGAACGGGGCCGCCGCCTCGATCGCCGCGGCCACGGCGGCGTCGGCGAGGTCCGGAGCTCCCGCGCGGCCGTGGCGGACCGCGTCGCCCAGCAGCACGAACTGGCGGTTCCAGCGCATCCCGCTCACCGCCGCCGGGGGCCGGGCCTCCTCCGGTTCCGTCCCGTCCAGCGCCTCGACCAGCAGCCGCAACCCGTGCTGGCCGGCCAGGTGGAAGCGGCTGGGCTGGCGCTCCTCCAGGGTCAGCACCTGGGCCAGCTCGCGGCGGGCGCGTTCGGCGTCCTCCTCGAGCAGGGAGCAGAACACCTGGGCCAGCCCCACGCTCAACACCAGCTCCTGCGCGCCGGCGCCACCGTGGGCGCGGAAGTCCTCGAGCGCGCGCTCCATCCGCGGCCGGTCCGCCTGGTGCGCCGCCACCATCGCGCGCGTCATGTGCGTGTACTGCAGCAGCGCGACCAGGCCGAGCCGGCCGAGCACCGCGAGGTTCTCGTCGAGGATCGTCTCGGCCTGCGCGAACTCGCCGCGCATCGCCGCGTGCACCGCGCGGCTCGCGTCGACCGCGCAGGTGAGGGTGATCGCGCCGGTCCGCTGGGCTTCCGCGCGGGCCAGGTCGAACGTCCGGACGTCGCCCTCGGCGAGCATCCGGTGCCCGCCGAGGCGGACCAGCACCTGGGTGCGCAGGTGCGTCAGCTGGTGGTGCTCGGCCAGCCGCCGCGCCAGCTGCAGGTAGCGCTCGGCTTCGGTCAGGTCCGTCTCCAGCGCCACCATGCCGAGGACCTGCAGCGCCTGGCACGAGACGAACGGCACCCCGGCGCGCTCGGCGACCTCCCACGCCTGCTCGGCCAGCTTCCGGGCCCGCTCGGTGTGCGCCGGGCCCGGGATGTCGAGCCACAGCGTCGCTTCGACGGCGTCGAGACCCGCCTTCTGCTCTTCGGTGATCTCGCCGCCGAGCGGGGCGCGGGCCTGCTCGATCTGGTTGAGGCACTCGTCGTGCCGGCCGCCGATGTAGGCCGCCCAGGCCAGCTGGATGTGCAGGTCGACCGCCCGTTCCAGGCGGCCGATCTCGGCGAAGCGGGCGGAGAACCCGACGGCCCGGTCGAACTGCCCGGTCTGCCCGAGCGCGTGCAGCAGGGCCTCCAGGGCGTCGGCCCGGTCGTCGGGGCTCGCCGTGGCCAGGAGCTCGACGGCGCGGGTCAGCATCGTCACCGCCGTGTCGGCCGCGCCGCCGTCGAGCGCGCGGCGGCCGGCTTCGGCGAACAGCCGCCCGGCGCCCGGGTGGTCCATCGCCGTCAGCCGCAGCGCCGCGGCCAGCGCGCACAGCTCGCCGGGCAGGCCGGGGTGCAGCAGCTCGACGGCGTCGGCGGCCCGGCGCGCCAGGTTCGCTTTCGTCGAGGGCACGAGCCGGGCCAGCAGCGCCTCGGCGGTGAGCGGGTGGCGGAAGGCGTACCAGCCGGGGGTGGTCTCGTCGGTGGTGACCAGGTGCGCGGCGACGCTCGCGCTGATGTGGTTGTGCAGCATGCGGTCGTCCATGTCGGTGACCGCCTGCACGACCGAAAGCGGGAACCGGCGGCCCAGCACGGCGGCCACCGAGAGGAGCGTTTCGCCGTCCGAGCCGAGCGCGTCGACGCGGGTGGCGATGCTGCTGATCAGCGCCTCCGGCACGCGGGCCTGCAGCTCGCCGACGACCTGCCAGCCGTTCGCGCTGCCGACGAGCAGGCCGTCGCCGAGCATGCCGTGCAGCAGCTCCTCGACGACGAACGGCACGCCCTCGCTGTTCTGCCACAACAGGTTCGCGACGGCGGCGGGGACCGCGGCCGGCTCCGTCTCCAGGCAGGCGGCCGCGAACTCCCGGGTGCGCTCGGCGTCGAGCCGGGCCAGTTCGAAGGTGTGACTGGACGAGCGCTGCGCCGCCGCGGTCGCCAGCCGCAGCGCCTCGCCCGGTTCGCCGCGCAGGGTGCCGATCAGCATGACCCGGCTCGACGCCAGGTTGTCGACGAGGTACTCGACGATGAACAGGGTTTCGGCGTCGGCGTTGTGCAGGTCCTCCAGCACGATCAGGCAGCCGCCTTCGCGGCCCGCCACCGACAGCAGCCGGAACACCGCTTCGGCCAGCACGAGCAGGTTCCCGTTGTCGTGCGGCCGGTCGCCGCGGTACCAGTCGGGCACGAGCCGGGCGAGCACCGGCACGAGCGGGTCGAGCTCGGGAGCGGCGGGCGGGAGGCCGCCGCGGAAGTGCGACAGCAGGGCCTCGGCCAGCGGCCGGAACGGCACCATCGGGCCGATGGAGCTGGCTCGTCCGCGTAGCACCGGGAGCCCGGTCGCCAGTGCCCGCGAGGCGATGTCGGCGGCGAGCCGGGATTTCCCGATCCCGCCTTCGCCGACAAGGAAGAAGGCCCCACCGTGGTCGGTGCGGGCCTTCTCCAGAGCCTCCGACAGTGCGCCGAGCTCCCTGTCGCGTCCGATGAGACGCGTCGAACGGATGCCCATCGCGGTCACTATAACCGGATGGGCCCCCTCCGGACGTAGGTCGAATTACCGACGCCCGGGCCGTCTCACTATTCGGTGAAGCCGCCCGTGACGACCGTGATATCCATCGTGGTCAGGGAGTTCTGGCTCACCCGTGCCGCCTTGCCCGACAGCGCGTGGTTGCGGGCGCCGGTGCGGGCGGTCCGGGGGAGGGTCAAGTCGCCGATCGGGTTGTCCGTGGCGGCGAAGTCGTGCTCGGTCATGCGGGTGGCTCCACTCTCGGTAGTGCTGTTCGTCCTGGGCGGGAAGGGTTATTCGGCGAAACCGATACTGACGGTGAAGACCGGCGTGATGTCCAGGGTGTCGGCACCATTCTGGCTCAGCCGCGCGGTCTTGCCGGACAGCGCGCGGTTGCGGGCGCCGATCCGGCCCGCCGTCGGAAGGGTCAGGTCGCCGATCGGGCTGTCGATGCCGGTGCGGTCGTGCTCGGTCATGCCGTGGTCTCCACTCTGGGTAGTGATCGGGGCGAACGGGGAGTCAGAGGGCGAAGGTGCCGTTGGTGACGACGGTGGGGCTGCCGAGCGTGTCCAGGGTGACCCCGGACAGCCGGGGCCGGGCGCCGGCCAGCGCCTGGTTGCGGACACCGCAGCGGTTCGCGCGGGGGAGCACCAGGGCGCCGACGGTGGCTTCGACGGTCTCGGCGGTGATGTCGGGCATCGTTCGTTCTCTCCTCGGGGTGGGGACGGGGGTGGGGACGGGCCTGCTCAGCGGGTCGGGGGTTGCAGGAGCAGGGCGGACGGGACGCGGGGGCCGAAGCCGAGGCGCAGCAGGCCGTAGCCGATGCCGGCCAGGCCGGTGAGCAGGCCGGGGGACGGGACGCCGTCGGGGGTGCCGCAGCGCGCGCCGTCCTGTTCGACGGCGGTGAGCAGCTGCCCGGTGCGGGTGGCGACCGCGGCGGCGGCGTCTTCGT
Organism: Amycolatopsis sp. NPDC051061; assembly: GCF_040682935.1. Taxonomy (NCBI): domain Bacteria; kingdom Bacillati; phylum Actinomycetota; class Actinomycetes; order Pseudonocardiales; family Pseudonocardiaceae; genus Amycolatopsis; species Amycolatopsis sp. NPDC051061. Next base: position 36,063 of record NZ_JBFBBZ010000020.1, on the reverse strand, counting down.
GCCCGGTCTCGGCGAGGAAGCCGAGCACGTCGGTGATGCCGGTTTCGCCGTGGCAGAGGCTGAGGTCGCGCAGCGGGTCCTGCGCGGCGAGGACCCGGACCTGCTCGCCGAGCCCGCCGAGCACCGCGGGCTGGCCGGCGTAGGCCAGCACCTGGCCGGCCAGCCCGGAGCACCAGCCGTGCCCGGTGGCGGCCTTGGCGGGCGGCAGCGTCGCGGTCTCGCGGGGATACCCGGCCAGCGCCCAGTCGACGCCGGCCGCGCCGTGCGCGAACCCCGGGTCGGCGAGGTCGGGATCGAGGGAGCGGACGGCGAGTTCGGCCGCGTAGGCGTCGGCCAGCAGTGTGGCTTCGGCGAACCCGGTCTGGGTGGCCACCGAGCGCAAGGCGACCAGGCCGCCGGCCAGCCCGGTGGTGTACCGCGGTGACGTCTCGGGCGTCGGCGCCGGCAGCACGGCGACCGTGCGCGCGGTCAGGTCGAGCAGGTCCGGCCGGTCGAGCAGCCGGGAGAGCCGGGCCGTGGCGTAGGCGACGCCGCCGAGCCCGAGCAGCCCGCCGGGGCCGGCCGCGGCGGCGAGCTCCGGGTCGGCCTCCAGCGCCGACACCAGCCACGGCAGGCCGGAAAGCGCCTTCGCGGCCAGGTCGCGGTAGCGGTCGATGCCGGTCAGCTCGGCCAGCTGCGCGAGGAACAGCGCCACGCCGGTGTAGCCCTCGCCGAGCCCGGCGCCCATCGGCAGCACGGTCCAGTACTTCTCGTCGACGAGTTCCAGCCCCACCCAGTTGACGCGGCCGGCGGCCGACGACGCCCGGGCGATGATCGCGTCGGCGACGCCGCATGCCGCCGAAAGCAGGTGCGCGGGTTCGGGGCTCTTGCTCGGCAGGACGGTGCCGGTCACCCCGGTGCCGGCGTGGGTCTCGGCCGCCGGCCGGGTGGCCAGCGCCGCGGAGATCAGCCACTCCTGGTCGCGGCGGTCGATCGTGGTCATCCCCGCGACCTTCGCGCGCACCGTCTCGAGCGGCGGTTCGCCCAGGAGCCCGGCCAGGCGGTTCCCCTCGGCGTCCCAGAGGTCCGCGGACCCGGGCCGGCCGGTGAACATCGGGACGTCGCCCGCCCACAGGTCGGTGAGCTCGGCGTCGACGAGCCCGCGGCGGACCTCGTCGGTGCTGTCGTCGTGCAGCAGCCCGAACGCGTCGTCGCGCGCGTCGGCTTCGGCCAGCAGCGACGGGTGCGTGGTCTCGTCGAGCAGCCGCGTGTAGAAGCTGGTCGGGCGGACCAGAACGCGGATCCCCGCGCGGGCGCAGCGGTCCAGCCGGGCGGTGAACTCCGCCGCGCCGGCGGCGATGGCGTCGTACCCGGCGCGGAACCCGGCCAGCAGCGCGGCGCCGTGCTCGGCCGGCTCGACGTCGACGCCGCCGAGGGTGGGCCGGTTGACGCCGGTGCCGACCCCGCCGGGCACCCGGGTGAGCCGCATCCGGTCGGTGCCGGCGTCGAGCCAGTCGACGCGCGTCAGCGCCGGGGCCGCCGCCCGGCCGCCGCCGAGGCCGGAGATGTCGACCGCGCCGTGCTCGCCGACGATCATCTGCGGCAGCAGCATGGTCCGGTGCACCGACCGCGCGAGCAACTCGGCGGCCGGGTCGAGCTCGGCTTTGCCGGCCGGCAGCACCGGCTGGAACAGCGTCTCGATGTCGATCAGCACGGGCTGGTCGCCGGCGGCGATGATGTTCTCGAAGTGCACGTCGGTGCCGTCGAGAGCGTGCAGCAGGGCGAGCAGCACGCCCTGGCGGCGGTAGAACCGGTCCACCTCGGTGAGGTCGGCGCACGGCCGGTGCTCGACGAAGCGCAGCCAGCCGTAGCCGGGGCGCACCAGGACGTCGACCGTGCGCAGCTCGAGGCCGGGCACGCGCGGGTTGAGCCAGTCCACCAGGCCGGTGAACGCCGCGTGCAGGTCGAGCGGGCGGGGCTTGTAGATGACGCGCGCGCCGCCGGCGAACCGCAGCTCGCGGACCGAGCGGCCGCGCTGGTGGGCGTCGCCGGTGCCGCCGCTGATCTCGGTCAGCAGCCCCGGGTCGGTGCCGACGAACGCGGTGAGGGCGGCGCGGTCGGCGGCGAAGCGGTCGAGCAGCTCGGTGACCGACTCGATCGCGTGCAGCGCTGCCTGCGCGGTGAGCCGGGCGAGCACGGGGTAGCGGTGCAGCAGGTCGGTGAGCCCGGTGGGGGTGCCGGTCTGCCGGACGAAGTCGGCGAAGCGCTCTTCCGGCGTTTCCCCCGCGAGGACCTCCACGCGCCGGGCCCGGCCCAGCTCCAGCACCAGGGTGCGGGCGGCGAGCCCGGCCAGCTGGTGGCCCAGCCGCGCGGCGCAGCCGTCGGCGACCGCGGTGGCGTCGACGGCGGGCGAAGCCGCTGCGGCGCCGGCGATCGCGGCACGGGCCGCGTCGGTGAAGGGCCGGAACACCGCGGCGAACGCGGTGCGCCAGTGCGCGCTTTCACGGAAAAGCTGCGCTTCGACGGCGGCGCTTTCCCGTGAAAGCGCCGCTTCGGCGAAGCCGGCCCACGCGGGGAGAGCGGCACCGGGACGGCGTTCCCGCGCGGTCAGCGCCGCCGCCCACCAGGTGGGCGGGAGCGTCGTGGTCGCCGGGTTCGGCTGCGGGGGAATCACGAGATCGAGCATGCCAGCGGGTGACCTGGGTTACATGGGGGTGCTACGCCCGCATTCCCGCGCGGCATGGGGGCCTTCTAGGGGTTCATGGGGGCGCCGCCGGCGAAACGCCTGGTCGTGAACTACGCGGTTGCGCCGGACGGATGTGGCGGTTGCTCCGTTCGGCGGGCGGGCACGACCGGGGTTGACGAGGGCGTGCGCGCCCCCGATCCCCCATGCGGGGCACCCCGGCCCCCTGGTTCCGCGGTCGCGCGCGCGACCGCGTCGCCCGCGCGCGAGGCGGACTCCGGTGCCGGGAGCGGCGCCGGAATGCGGGGCCGCCGCACCCATGTGCGCCGGCGCCCTGGCGATGACGATTCGTCGTGAGAAGTTCGCGGCTCGCCCCGCGGACGTTCCCCGAACACACAGGGAGCGACGCACGATGACCACGTTCCAGATCGAGCAGACCCCCGACGGGCCCGGCGTGGCCGCGGGTCCTCCGCTCAAGTTCGTCCTGTCCAGCGTCCAATTCGACTCGCACATGTGGAACCTCGTCGCCCTCCAGCTGATCATGGAGGAGATGGGGCACGAGGTGGTCAACCTCGGCGCCTGTGTTCCGGTGGACCGGCTGCTGGCCGCCTGCCGCGCCGAGCGGCCCGATTGCCTGGTGATCAGCACCATCAACGGCCACGGTCACGTCGACGGCGCCCGGGTGATCTCCGCGCTGCGCGCCGACACCGGGCTCGCCGGGCTGCCCGCCGTCATCGGCGGCAAGCTCGGCGTCCAGGGCGACGCCAACGCCGAGCTGGAGACCGAGCTGCTGGCGCTGGGCTACGACGCGGTGTTCCACGTCGGTGCCGGCGACTCCGGCCAGGCGATCGAATCGTTCCGCGAGTTCGTCGCCGCGAACGTCCGGACCTTGCGGTGACCGCTGCCCGGTCGGTGTTCAGCGGCTTCGTGGCCGAGCACCGGCGCCGCCGGACGCTGCTCGTCCAGCCGCGGATGGGGTTCTCCGACCCCGCCACGATGCGCCGCGGGCTGCGCGCGGTCGCCGACGCCGGGGTGCCGGCCATCGGCACGGTGACCCTGGACAGCTACACCCGCACCGGGCAGCACGACCTCGCCGCCATGTCGATCGCCTCCGGCGTCCCGCTCAACGGCTACCCGCTGGTGGCGCTCGGCCCGGCCGTCACCGCCGAGCTGGTGGACGGCCTGTACGGCCCGCGGTTCCCGATCCAGGTGCGGCACGGGTCGGCCCAGCCGGAAGACATCTTCGCCGCGATGCTCGAAGCCGGCCTCGACGCTTCCGAAGGCGGGCCGGTGTCCTACTGCCTGCCCTACAGCAGCGTGCCGCTGCGGACGGCGGCGAAGTCGTGGTCGCGCTCGGCGTCGCTGCTGGCCGGACAAGCCGATCGGGGGGTCGAGTGCCATCTGGAGAGTTTCGGCGGCTGCATGCTCGGCCAGCTGTGCCCGCCGGGCCTGCTCGTCGCGCTGTCGGTGCTGGAGTGCCTGTTCTTCGTCGAACACGGCGTGCGAAGCGTGTCGGCCAGCTACGCGCAGCAGACCAGCTCTGAGCAGGACGCCGAAGCGCTGTGGGCGATGCGACGGCTGTGCGCCGAAGAATTGTCCACTGTGGACTATCACGTCGTGCTCTACACGTACATGGGTCTCTTCCCGGAGTCCGCCGCCGGGGCGCGGGAGCTGGTCGCCGAGAGCGTCCGGCTGGCCGTGCGCACCGGCACCGAGCGGCTGATCGTCAAGACCACCGCGGAAGCGCACCGGATCCCGACCGTCGAAGAGAACGTCGAGGCCCTGCGGCTGGCGCACGCCACCGCGCTGGACCAGCCCGCTCCGGGCGCCCCCACATCAGAGGACACCGAGGTGTACGCGCAGGCCCGGCGGCTCGTCGACGAGGTGCGTTCGCTCGCCCCGACCCTGACCGAGGCGCTCCCGGCGGCGTTCGAACGCGGCCTGCTCGACGTCCCGTACTGCCTGCACCCCGACAACGGCGGCGAAACCCGGTGCGTGCTCGACGACGAAGGCCGCCTGCAGTGGTGGCACACCGGCCGGATGCCGTTGCCGCCCGCACTGGGCGGCCGCCGCGGCCACGACCGGGTCAGCGCGACCCGGCTGCTCGCCGACCTGTCCTACCACCGCCGAAGGCTCGACCCGGTCCTGTCCTGATCCGTCCCGACCAGCTGGGAGTGAGAACGCCATGGAGTACACCGATCCGCCGGACCCCCGCACGCACCTGACCTCGGAGACCACGCGGAACGTGCTGGGCCTGCAGCACAAGCTGCTGGCCGAGGCGCGCGCGTTCCTGGGCGCCCGCGGCTTCACCGAGCTGCTGCCCCCGGTGATCGGCCCGGTCACCGACCCCGGCGGCCGCGGCGCCAAGCAGGTCGACGTCGACTTCTACGGTCACCGCTACAAGCTGATGACCAGCGCGATCCTGTACAAGCAGGCGTCGCTGCTGGGCTTCTCGAAGATCTTCTACGTCGCGCCGAACGTGCGGCTCGAGCCCCTCGAGACGGCGAACACGAGGCGGCACCTGGCCGAGTTCCACCAGCTCGACGTCGAGGTCGCCGGGGCGTCCCGCGACGACGTGCTCGACCTGCTGCAGGACCTGGTGGCGCACGTGGTGCGCCGGGTCGTCGAGGACGCCGGCGACGTGCTGGAGGCGCTCGGCCGCGACTCGGGCGCGTTCGCCGACCTGCTCGGCGGCGCGTTCGGCCGGCTGTCGCACGCCACCGCCGTCGAGACGCTGCGCGAGCTCGGGCACCCGCAGAGCGCGGACGCCGAGATCGACTGGACGGGCGAGGCGATCCTGTCGGAGAAGCACGCGCGGCCGTTCTTCCTCGTCGACTACCCGAAGGGCTCGCGTGGGTTCTACGACCGCGAAAGCGTTTCCACACCGGGTGTCCTGCGCAACTTCGACCTGATCGCGCCGGAGGGGTACGGCGAGCTGTGCTCCGGCAGCGAGCGGGAGCACGACTACGGCCGGATCGTGACGCGGATGCGCGAGACGGGGGAGAACCCGGCGAAGTACGCGTGGTACCTCGACCTGGTCCGCACGGGCATCCCGGCGAGCGCCGGGTTCGGCCTGGGCGTGCAGCGGTTCACCCGGTACGTCGCAGGGCTGGACGCGGTGTGGCAGGCGACGGCGTTCCCGAAGCTGCCGGGGGTGGTCTCGCCGTGACCGCGTTGCACGCCGGGGGTTTCCCCGAGGATCTCGTCCGGGAGCGGGCCCGGCACGGTGCCGCGGCGGTGTTCCCTGCCGCCTCTTCGTACGGGACCACGTTGTTCGGCGCTGCTGCTTCTCACGCCGACGATGCCTTGGAGTCGGCCCGGCTGGTGCCGCCGGTGTTCGTGCCACGACGGCTGGAGAAGCTGATCGAGCTGGGCCGCGAGCCGCTGTACGGCGATGTCTCGCTCTCGGCGTCGATCGGCGGCTTCGAGTCTTCGCTGCCGCTGTACCTGTCGGCGTTCGGGTCGACGCAGGTCGCCGGGGCGGGGCTGGGCGCGGCGGCTTCGGCGCAGGCCGCGCGGCTGGGCATCCCGATGGTGATCGGCGAGAACGTCGTCCCGGTGCACGGCCACGGCCGTACGGGCGGCGCGTCGGACGGGACGCTGCTGGAGCGGATGCGGGCGTACGCGGACGCGGTCCCCGACGGGCTCGGCGGCGTGGTCGTGCAGCAGAGCACCGAGGACGCGGACGCGGAGGTGTGGAACCTCGTGTACTCCGACCCGTCGGCGGCGTCCCTGCTGGAGTCCGGACGGTTGGCTTTCGAGCTGAAGGTCGGCCAGGGCGCGAAGCCGGGGCTGGGCGGGATGACGCTGGTCTCGCCGGCGGCCGCCGCTTCGCTCGCTTCGCTTTATGCAGTCGATCAGTCGCTGGGCTCGCAGGTGCTGCGGAGCGGTTCGCCGGGGACGTTCACCGACGAGATCCTGCGTCAGCAGATCCGGTTGATGCGCAATAACTTCCCGCGGGCCGGGGTGTGGGTGAAGCTGCCGCCCGGTCGTGATGTGGCTGCCGCGGCCTCGGTGGCTTGGGCGGCAGGAGCTTCGGCCGTCACGGTCGACGGGGCCGAGGGTGGCTCGGGCTGGGCGCCTCTGTCTTTCGCGTCGGTCGGGTTGCCGCTGGCGGAGTGTCTGGCGCGGATCGGCTCGCCGGCGGGCTGCCTGCTGGCGTCCGGCCGGATGTGGGAGGGAACGCGGGTGGCGAAGGTCCTGGCGCTCGGGGCTCGGGCGGCGGGCTTGGGCCGGGCGGCGTTGCTGGCGGTGGACACGGATCCGGTGGACGGGCTGGTGCGGTTCGCGGAGGCCTTGGCGTTGGAGCTGCGGATGTTGTTGAGCGCGCTGGGCCAGTACCGGGCCGACGCGCTGACCCCCGAGGACGTGTGGTTCCCCGGCGCGCCGGACCGGGTCCGCGAGCAGGTGCTCTCATGACAGCGGCACCCGGTCCGAAGGTCGCGAATGACTCATTCGGGGCTTCGGAGGTCGCGAATGAGTCATTCGCGACGCTTGAAGCGACCGCCGCCAGGCCCGCCGGCAACGGCCTCCCCGCTCCCTTCCTCGGCCTGGTCCTGGCCATGGGCCTGTCCTCCTTCGGCGACGCGGTCTGGCTGATCGCCCTCTCCATCACCCTCGTCGGCACCGCCGGACCCGCCCTCGCGGGCCTCGTCCTCGCCCTCGGTTCGCTCCCGAAAGTCCTCACCCTGCTCGTCGGCGGCGCGGTCGCGGACCGAACCGGGCCGAGGCGGGTCCTCGTCACCACCGACCTCATCCGCGCGGGAGCCATGCTCGCCGGGGCTGCCGCCGTGCTCGTCGTCGGGCCCAAGCTCCCCCTCCTCGCCGGGCTCATCGTCGTCATGGCCGTCGCCAGTGCCTTCTTCATCCCGGCCTCCGATGCCCTCCGCCCGAACCTGCTGCCGCCCGAACACCTCGTGCGGGGCAATGCCGTCTACCTCGCCGCCGTGCGGGGAGGGCAAGCCGCCGGTGGGGCGCTCGGGTCGTGGCTGGCCGGGCTCGGTGGGCTCGTCACCGTCGCCGTCGTCAACGGCGTCAGCTTCGCGATCTCCGCCCTCGCCGCCGGCAACACCAAAACCCTGACCAGCAAAGAACCCCGGGAGCGCGTCAAGCTCAGGCAACTCGGCCAGGAAATCGGCGAAGGCTGCCGGTACGTCGCACGAAGGCCTGCGCTCAGGACCGCCATGATCGTCACCGGCCTCCTCGAACTCAGCGGGGCCGGGCCGATCAACCTCGGTCTCGTCCTGCTGGGCGGCAACCAAGGCGCCGGCTGGCTGCTCACCGCCATGACGCTCGGCGCGTCCCTCGCCTTCGTCGTCTCGGTCAAGTGGCCGCCCCGCGAGAAAGCCGGACGGCTCGCCACCGCGGGCCTCGCCGTGCAAGCCGGCTGCCTCGCCCTGCTGGCCACCGGGAACCTCGCCGTCGGCATCGCCGCCTTCTTCACCCTCGGCCTGGTCGCCGGCCTCACCGCGCTCGTGCTCGTGAGCCTTGCCCAGCGGTGGGCGACTCCCGAAATGCGCGGCCGCGTCATGTCGATCCTCGCGCTGTTCACCCTCGCCGCCACCCCGGTCGGCAACCTGCTGATCGGCGTGCTGACCGAGGCGATCGGCGTCCCGCTCACCATGTTCGCCCACACCGCGGTCGCGCTCGGCGCGCTCGCCCTGCTCGTCACGACCCCGGCACTCGGCCGGGCCACTCTCACAGAGGAGAAGTAGTCATGACCAACCCCTTCGAAGACGAGAACGCCACCTTCCTGGTCCTGGTCAACGCCGAGAACCAGCACTCGCTCTGGCCGTCCACTGTGGATGTCCCGGCCGGCTGGCGCACCGTGCACGGCGAGGACACCCGCGCCGCGTGCCTGGAGTACGTCGAGACGCACTGGACCGACCTGCGTCCGGCGAGCCTCGTCGCCTCGATGCGCTGACCACCCACCCGCCGGCAGAACCGAACTGGAGCTGATCTACGTGAACGACGACACCCGGCAGCTGCTGGCGGCCTGGAACGACACCACCACCGACGTCCCGGAAGCGGGCCGCACGCTCGCCCGGCTGCTCGCCGAGCAGGCGGCCCGCACCCCGGACGCGACGGCGCTGGTGTTCGAAGGCGAGTCCCTGACCTACCGCGAGCTCCACGGGAAGGCCGACGGGCTCGCGCACCTCCTGGTCGAGCGGGGCGTGGGCCCCGGCGTCCTCACCGGCGTCTGCGCCGACCGATCCCTTGAGCTGGTGATCGCCCTGCTGGGGGTGCTCAAGGCCGGCGGCGCCTACGTCCCGCTCGACCCGGACTACCCGGCCGACCGGCTGGCCTACATGGTCGCCGACAGCGCCGCCCCGGTCGTCCTCACCCAGACCCACCACAGAAACCTCTTCGACGCCGAGACGATCTGCCTCGATGAACTCGACCTGACGGACGGCCCGGCAGTCGAAGTCCAAACGTCCACAAAGGATCTCGCCTACGCCATCTACACCTCCGGCTCCACCGGCCGCCCCAAGGGCGTGCTGGTGCCGCACGAAGGCATCGTCAACCGGCTCGCCTGGACCCAAGCCGAGTACGGCCTCGCCGCCGAAGACCGCGTTCTCCAGAAGACGCCGTCCAGCTTCGACGTTTCCGTCTGGGAGTTCTTCTGGCCGCTGCTGACCGGCGCCACGCTCGTCGTCGCGCGCCCCGGCGGCCACCGCGACCCCGCCTACCTCGCCGGGCTGATCCGCGCCGAGCGGATCACGACCGTCCACTTCGTCCCGTCGATGCTGCAGGCGTTCCTGCTCGACCCGGCCGCCGCGACCTGCACCGGCCTGCGCCGCGTGCTGTGCAGCGGTGAGTCGCTGCCCGCCGAACTGCAGGCCCGGTTCTTCGAGACGCTTCCCGGCGTCGAGCTGCACAACCTTTACGGCCCGACCGAAGCGTCGGTCGACGTGACGTACTGGGCGTGCGACCCGGCACAAAGGACAGTCCCCATCGGACGTCCGGTGTGGAACACCCGCACGTACGTCCTCGACGCGGAGCTGAACCCGGTCGCCCCCGGCGTCGCCGGTGAGCTGTACCTCGCCGGGATTCAGCTGGCCCGCGGCTACCACGGCCGGCCGGGCCTGACCGCGGAACGGTTCGTGGCCAGCCCGTTCGAGCCGGGGGAGCGGATGTACCGCACCGGCGACCTCGCGCGCTGGTCGGAAGACGGCGCACTGGAGTACCTCGGCCGCACCGACCACCAGGTGAAGATCCGCGGCCTGCGCGTCGAGCTGGGCGAGATCGAGGCCGCCCTCGACCGGCAGCCCGGTGTCGGTGGCTCGTGCGTGCTGGCGCGTGAGGACCGCGCGGGCGACCAGCGCCTGGTCGGCTACGTCGTCCCGGACGGTGCCGCGCCCGACGTCGACGCCCTGCGCGCGGCCCTCGCGGAGAACCTGCCGGAGTACATGGTGCCGGCCGCCTTCGTGGTCCTGGAGACGCTGCCGCTGACCCCGAGCGGCAAGCTCGACCGCAAGGCCCTGTCTGCGCCGGACTGGTCCGCGGCCCGCACCGGCCGCGCCCCGCGCACCCCGCGCGAAGCCGCACTCTGCGAGCTGTTCTCCGAGATCCTCGGCGTCGACGGCGTCGGCATCGACGACGGCTTCCTCGCCCTCGGCGGCCACTCCCTCCTCGCGGCCAAGCTCGTCTCCCGCATCCGCGCGACGCTCGGCGTCGAAGCCGCCATCGGCGACGTCTTCCGCGCGCCGACCCCGGCCGGCCTGGCCGAACTCCTCGAAGACGCGCCGGAAGCGCGACCACCCCTGACCCCGCGTCCTCGCCCCGAGCCGATGCCGCTGTCGTTCGCCCAGCGCCGGCTGTGGTTCCTCGACCAGGCCGACACCCGGAACGCCGGCTACCACGTCCCGCAGGCCTTTCGCCTCGCCGGCCCGATCGACGCCGCCGCGCTGCGGCAGGCCGTCGAAGACGTCGTCGCCCGGCACGAAACCCTCCGCACGATCTTCACCCGCGACGGCGACGAGCCGGTGCAGCACATCCTGCCGTCCGGAGCGGTCTCATGGACCGCGGAAGAGTCCACTGAGGACTCTCTCGCCGCCGCCCTGACCGCGGTCACGGAGGCCGAGTTCGACCTCGCCCGCGAACTGCCGATCCGCGCCACGCTCTTCACGCTGCCCGGCGACTCCGCCGTGCTGCTGCTGGTCGTGCACCACATCGCCAGTGACGGCTGGTCCTTCGCCCCGCTCCTGCGCGACCTGTCGACCGCCTACGCGGCCCGCATCGCCGGAAACGCTCCGAAGTGGACGCCACTACCGGTTCAGTACGCGGACTACACGCTGTGGCAACAGGAACTCCCCGTCGAGCGGGACCTCGCGTACTGGCGTGACGCCCTCGCCGGACTCCCCGAAGAACTGCCGCTGCCCGCCGACCGCCCGCGCCCGGCGGTCGCGAGTCACCGTGGCGGCGTCGTCCCGATGGACGTGCCCGCCGACGTCCACCGCCGCCTGGCCGCCCTGGCCGCGGCGGAAGGCGCGACGCTGTTCATGGTCCTGCAGGCCGCGTTCACCGCGCTGCTCACCCGCCTCGGCGCCGGCGACGACGTCCCGGTCGGCTCGCCGGTCGCCGGCCGCACCGACGCGGCCCTCGACGACCTCGTCGGGTTCTTCGTCAACACCGTCGTCTTGCGCACAGCCACCGATGGCGACCCGACGTTCCGCGAGCTCCTCGACCGGGCCCGTGAGACCTGCCTGGCCGCGTTCGAGCACTCCGAGGTGCCGTTCGAGCGCGTCGTCGAGGAGCTGAACCCGGCCCGGTCGCTCGGCCGCCACCCGCTGTTCCAGGTGCTCCTGGTGCTGCAGAACAACCTCGCCGCCGAGCTGGCCATCGACGGTGTTCAGGCCACCGGCGAGCGTGTCGGCATCGGCTACGCGAAGTTCGACCTGGCCGCGATCTTCGAGGAACGCGACGGCGAGCTGACCGGCCTGCTGGAGTACGCGAGCGACCTGTTCGACCGCGACACCGCCACGACGCTGGCCGGGCGCTTGCTGCGCGTCCTGGCCGCCGTCGCCGCGGACCCCGGCACGCGGATCGGCGACCTCGACCTCCTCGACGCCGCCGAGCACGCCCGGGCCGTGACGGGCGGCATGCCCGCCCCCGCCGCGCCGGCCGGCACCCTGCACGACGTGATCGAGGGCCACGCCCGCCGCACCCCGGATCGCACCGCGCTGCTGTTCCAGGACGAGGCCGTCACCTACGCCGAGCTGGACGCCCGCGCGAACGGCGTCGCCGCGCTCCTGGCCGGCATCGAACCCGGCCGGATCATCGCGATCTGCCTCGACCGCGGCCCGGACCTGGTCGCCGCCATCCTCGGCGTGCTCAAGGCCGGCTGCGGCTACACGCTCCTCGACCCGTCGTTCCCCGCCGAACGGCGGCAGCTGCTGGCCGAGCAGGTCGACGCGCCGGTCGTGCTCGACGACCTGTCCGCAATGGACACCGTGGATCCGACGGCGACCTCGCCGAGCCGTGCGGTGTCGCCGGCCGGACCCGCCTGCGTCATGTTCACCTCCGGCTCGACCGGCACACCGAAGGGTGTCGTCGCCTCGCACGCAGCCGTCGCCACGACGATCCTCGGCCAGGGCTACGCGGGTGAGGTCTGGCTGCAGACCGCGCCCGTCTCCTGGGACGCCTTCGCGTTCGAGCTGTTCGGCGCGCTGCTGACCGGCGCCGCCTGCGTCCTGCAGCCCGGCCCGAAGCCCGAGCCCGCGCTCATCGCGGACCTGGTCGAGCGCCACGGCGTCACGACGATGTTCGCCTCGGCCAGCCTCCTGAACTTCCTCCTCGACGAGTACCCGGCCGTCTTCTCACAGGTCAGCGACGTCTACACCGGCGGCGAAGTCGCGTCGGTCGCCCACCTGAGCAAGGCCCTGGAGACCCACCCGGAGGTGGCGTTCACCAACGCCTACGGGCCGGTCGAGAACATGATCTTCGTCAGCGGCCACCGCGTCACGACGGCCGACCTCACCGGCGCGCCCATCCCGATCGGCACCCCGCTGAACGGCAAGCGCGCGTACGTCCTGGACGAGCGGCTGCGGCCGGTCGCGCCCGGCGTCGCCGGCGAGCTGTACGCCGCGGGCGGGGGCATCGCGGACGGCTACGCCGGCCGCCCCGACCTCACCGCCGTCCGGTTCGTCGCGTCACCGTTCGAGCCGGGGGAGCGGATGTACCGCACCGGCGACCTGGTGCGCCGCCGCGCCGACGGCGTCCTCGAGTACGTCGGCCGCGCCGACGACCAGGTCAAGATCCGCGGGTTCCGCGTCGAGCCGGGTGAGATCCGGACCGCGCTGGGCACGCACCCGGCCGTCACCGAGTCCGCCGTCGTCGTCCGCGAGGACCGGCCCGGCCAGAAGCTCCTGGTCGCCTACGTCGTGGGCGAGCCGGCCGACTTCCGCGCCTACCTTGCCGAACGCCTGCCGGAGCACCTCGTGCCGAGCGCGTTCGTCTTGCTTGACGCGTTGCCGCTGACGCCCAACGGCAAGCTCGACCGCCGCGCCCTGCCCGCCCCCGAGCGCACGAGCACCAGCCGCGCGCCGCGGACCCCGCGTGAGGAAGTCCTCTGTGGACTCTTCGCCGAGGTGCTCGGTGTCGAGACGGTCGGCGTCGACGACGGGTTCTTCGCCCTCGGCGGGCATTCGCTGCTCGCCGCCCGGCTCGTCGCCCGCGTCGGGGCGGTGCTCGGGGTCCGGATCGGCGTCGCGGACGTCTTCCGCGCGCCGACCGTCGCCGGGCTGGCCGCGGTGCTCGACACCGCGCGGGCCGCCCGCCCGGCCGTCGTGGCCCTGCCGCGCCCGGACGTCCTGCCGCTCTCGTCGGCGCAGCGCAGCCTGTGGTTCGTCGAGCAGCTCGACCGGCCCGGCGCCACCTACAACGTGCCGCGCGCCCTGCGGCTGACCGGCACCCTCGACGTCGCCGCGCTGCGCCAGGCGTTCGCCGACGTCGTCGAGCGGCACGAGGCGCTGCGGACGGTGTTCCCGGACACCGACGGCGTGCCCCGCCAGGAGATCCGCCCGCTCATCGAGCTGCCGTGGACCGAGGCCGCGGCGGACGTCGCCGAGTTCGCCGCACGCGAGTTCGACCTGGCCGCCGACCTCCCGATCCGGGCCGCGCTGATCCCCGAAGGCGACGACCACGTGCTGGTGATCGTCACCCACCACATCGCCGGCGACGGCTGGTCGTTCGGCCCGCTGCTGCGCGACCTGTCGACCGCCTACACCGCCCGTGCGGCGGGCGACGTTCCGAAATGGACACCGCTGTCGGTCCAGTACGCGGACTATGCGCTGTGGCAACAGGAACTGACCGACGATTCCTTGGACTACTGGGCCGACGCCCTCGCCGGGCTGCCCGACGAGATCTCCCTTCCTTTCGACCACCCGCGCCCGCCCGTCGCGAGCCACCGCGGCGCGACCGTCCCGGTGACTCTCGACGCGGACCTGCACGCCCGGCTCCTGCACCTCGCCCGCGGCGAGCACGCGACGCTGTTCATGGTGCTGCAGGCCGGGTTCGCGGCCCTGCTTTCCCGGCTCGGCGCCGGGGACGACGTCGCCGTCGGCACCCCGTCGGCGGGCCGGCCGGACGCGGCGCTGGACGACCTCGTCGGCTTCTTCGTCACGACCCTGGTGCTGCGCACCGACCTCAGCGGCGACCCGAGCTTCACCGACCTCGTGCGCCGCGTCCGGGAGAGCTCGCTCAAGGCGTTCGACCACGCCGGCGTTCCGTTCGAGCGGGTCGTCGAGCGGCTCAACCCGGCCCGCTCGACCGCGCGGCACCCGCTGTTCCAGGTGATGCTGGCGCTGCAGAACAACGTCGCGGCGAACCTGGCCCTGCCCGGCCTGGCCGCGGCCGACGTGCCGGTGACGACCGCGACGGCGAAGTTCGACCTCACCCTCAACCTGGAGGAGAACACCGGCGCCGGCGGCACGCCGGCCGGAATCGGCGGCTACCTGGAGTACGCGACCGACCTGGTCGACCCGGGCACCGCGGCCGACCTGGCCGCCCGGTTCGTCCGGCTGCTCACCGCCGCCGTCGCGACCCCCGCCGTCGCCTTGTCCACAGTGGACCTTCTGTCGGCCGTCGAGCGCACGGCGATCGACGCGTCCAACGACGAGACCGCGCGGCAGCTGCCGGACACCTCGGTCATCGAGCTGTTCGAGGCGCAGGCCGCGGCCACCCCGGACGCGCCCGCGCTGGTGTTCGGCGCCACGACATTGACCTACGCCGAGCTGAACGCCCAGGCCAACCGGCTCGCCCACCGCCTGGCCGGGCGCGGCGCCGGGCCGGAGCGGTACGTCGCGCTCGCCCTGCCGCGCGACGAGCAGCTGATCATCGCCATGCTGGCGGTGCTCAAGACCGGCGCCGGCTACCTCGCCCTGGACCTGGACTACCCGGCCGACCGCGTCGCGATGATGCTGGAGGACGCCGACCCCGCACTGGTGCTCACCCGCGAGGAACTCATCTTCGACGGGGACGCCGGGAACCTGCCGCACACCGCGTCGCCGGACAGCCCGGCGTACGTGATCTTCACGTCGGGCTCGACCGGCCGCCCCAAGGGCGTCGTCGTCCCGCGCCGGCCGCTGCTGAACTTCCTGCTCGACATGGTCGAGCGGTTCGGGATCACCCCGGGCGACCGGCTCCTCGCCGTCACGACCGTCGGGTTCGACATCGCCGGCCTGGAGATCTTCGCGCCGCTGCTGGCCGGGGCCACCGTCGTCCTCGCGAGCCGCGACGACGTCCGCGACACCCGCGCCCTGGCCGCGCTGGCCGAGGACGGCGTCACGCTCCTGCAGGCCACCCCGAGCCTCTTCCACGCGCTGCTGGCCGAGCCCGTCGACCTCTCCGGCGTGCACGTCCTGGTCGGCGGCGAAGCCCTGCCGGACGACCTGGCCGTCGCGCTGCGGGCGCGGGCCGCGTCGGTGACCAACATGTACGGTCCGACCGAGACGACGATCTGGTCCACCACCGCCCGCGTCGGCGAGGGCGCCCCGACCATCGGCACGCCGATCGCGAACACCCAGGTCCACGTGCTGGACCGCGCGCTGCGGCCGGTGCTGGCGGGCGTGCCAGGCGAGCTGTACATCGCCGGCGACGGCGTCGTGCGCGGCTACCTCGGCCGCCCCGACCTGACCGCGGACCGGTTCGTCGCCTCGCCGTTCGCGGCGGGAGAACGGATGTACCGCACCGGCGACCTGGTCGCCCGCCGCCGGGACGGCGAGATCCGGTTCCTCGGCCGCGTCGACCACCAGGTCAAGATCCGCGGCTTCCGCATCGAGCTCGGCGAGATCGAGGCCGTGCTGGCCGCGCACCCGGCCGTCGCGCTGCGCGCGGTCGTCGTCCGCGAGGACCGGCCCGGCGACAAGCGCCTGGTCGCCTACGTCGTGGCTCACGGAAGTGTCGAGGTCGAGGACCTGCGCCGGCACCTGGCCGCCGCGCTGCCCGGGTACATGGTGCCGTCGGCGTTCGTGCTGCTCGACGAGCTGCCCCGGACGCCGAACGGCAAGCTCGACCGCAAGGCCCTGCCCGCGCCGGCCCTCGAAACCGGTGTCGGCCGGCTCCCGCGCACCGCCCGCGAGCACGCGCTGTGCGAGTTGTTCGCCGAGGTCCTCGGTCTGCCCCAGGTCGGCGTCGACGACGGCTTCTTCGACCTGGGCGGCCACTCGCTGCTGGCCACCCGGCTCGCCGGGCGGATCCGCGCGGTGCTGGGCCTCGACGTCACCGTGCGGGCGCTGTTCGCGAACCCGACCGTCGCCGGGCTGAGCGAAAGCCTCGGCGTCGCCGTCGCGGCGCGCCCGGCGATCACCCGGCGCGAGCGCCCGGAGCGGCTCCCGCTGGCGCCCGGCCAGGAACGGTTGTGGTTCCTGGCCCGCATGGACCGCGACGACACGTCCTACCACATGCCGATCGCTTTGCGGCTGCGCGGCGACGTCGACGCTTCCGCGCTGGCGGCCGCACTGTCCGATGTGGCCGGACGGCACGAAGCCCTGCGCACGTACTACGCCGAGGACGAGTCCGGGCCGTATCAGGTGATCCTGGACGACTTCGCGGTGCCGTTCGAGGTCACGACCGGCTCGGTCGCCGACGCCGCCCGGACCCCGTTCGACCTGGCCGCCGCGCCACCGGTGCGGTCGTGGCTGTTCAGCGAGGGCGACGAGCACGTCCTGCTCGTGGTGACCCACCACATCGCCGGCGACGGCTGGTCGATCCCGGTCCTGCTCGGCGACCTCGCCGACGCGTACGCCGCCCGCGTCAAGGGTGAGCGTCCGAAGTGGACCCCGCTGCCGGTGCAGTACGCGGACTACACGCTGTGGCAACGGGAACTCGACACCGACATCGCCTACTGGGCGAACGCGCTCGCCGGGCTGCCGGAAGAGCTGGCGCTGCCCTACGACCGCGTCCGGCCCGCCACCGCGGACCACACCGGCGGGTCAGCGGCCGTCGCGATCCCGGCGGAGCTGCATTCGCGGCTGCTCGACCTCGCCGCAGGGCAGCGCGCGACGCTGTTCATGGTCCTGCAGGCCGCCCTCGCAACGCTGCTCGCGCGGTTCGGTGCCGGCGACGACGTCCCGATCGGCACCCCGGTCGCCGGTCGGCCGGACCCGGCCCTCGACGACCTCGTCGGGTTCTTCGTCAACACCGTCGTGCTGCGCACGGACCTCAGCGGCACTCCGACGTTCGCCGAGCTGGTCGAGCGCGTCCGGGAAGCCGACCTGAGCGCGTTCGAGCACGACGACGTTCCGTTCGAGCGCCTGGTCGAGGAGCTGAACCCGGCCCGGTCGGCGTCCCGGCACCCGCTGTTCCAGGTGATGCTGGTGCTGCAGCAGGACACCCCGGCCGTCGCACTGTCCGGTGTGGACACCGAGCCGTACGAAGTGGCCCGCGCGGTCGCCAAGTTCGACCTCACCGCGGCCCTGGAGGAACACAGCAATGCCGGTGGGATCACCGGTGCCTTCGAGTACGCGACAGCGTTGTTCGACGCCGCCACCGCCGAGCGCCTGGCCGCGGCGTTCGTCCGGTTGCTGGAGCAGATCGCCGACGCGCCCACGACGTCGGTCGCGGCATTCGACGTCCTCACCGCCGCCGAACGCGACCTCGTGCTGACCGCGGGCCATGCCGTCGAGGTGAGCGCGGCGCCCGAGGACTGCCTGCACACCATCGTCGAACGCCAGGAACCCGGCGCCGTCGCGATCCTGTTCGAGGGCGAGACGCTGACCTACGGCGAGCTGAACGCCCGCGCCAACCAGGTCGCTCACCACCTCCTGGACGACGGAGTCCGCCGCGGTGAGGTGGTCGGGGTCCTGCTGGACCGCGGCTTCGACTTCGCGGCCGCGGTGCTCGGGGTGCTCAAGTCCGGTGCCGCGTACACCCTGCTCGACCCGAGCTACCCGGCCGAGCGTCTGGCCGCGGTCACCGAGCAGGCCGGCGTGCAGCGGGTGCTGACGGCGGTGCCGGACCACCCGGACACGACGAACCCGGACGTCGAGCTGACCCCGGCCGACCTGGCCTGCGTCATGTTCACCTCCGGCTCGACCGGCGTGCCCAAGGGCGTCGCCACCTCGCACCGCGGCGTCGTCGCGACCATGGGCCAGGCCTACGCGACCTTCGACGCGGGCCAGGTGTGGCTGCAGTGCGCCCCGGTGTCCTGGGACGGCTTCGCGCTCCAGCTGTTCGGTGCCCTGCTCTACGGCGGCCGGACGGTCCTGCAGCCCGGCCAGAACCCCGAGCCGGACCGCATCGCCGCGCTGGTCGTCGAGCACGGCGTCACCGTGCTGCACGCCTCGGCGAGCCTGTTCAACTACCTCCTGGACCAGGAGCCGCAGGTCTTCACCGTCCTGCGCCGCGCGATGACCGGCGGCGAGCCGGCGTCCGTCGAGCACGTGACGAAGGCACTGCGCGAGTACCCGGACGTCGAGCTGATCAACGGCTACGGCCCGGCCGAGAGCATGGGCTACACGACGTTCCACCCGATCACCCCAGCCGACCTCGGTGGGGTCGCCATCCCGATCGGGCGGCCGGTCGCGAGCAAGCGCGCCTACGTCCTCGACGCGCACCTCGCCCTGGCCGCGCCGGGTGTCACGGGAGAGCTGTACCTCGCGGGCCACGGCCTCGCCGACGGCTACCGCGGCCTGCCCGGCGCCACCGCCGAGCGGTTCGTGGCTTCGCCGTTCGTGGCGGGGGAGCGGATGTACCGCACCGGTGACCTGGTCCGCTGGAACGCCGACGGTGTTCTCGAGTACGTCGGCCGCGCCGACGACCAGGTCAAGGTCCGCGGCTTCCGCGTCGAACCCGGCGAAGTCCGGGCAGTGCTGGCCCGTCACGAGGGCGTCGAGCAGGCCGCGGTCGTCGTCCGTGACGGGCGGCTGATCGGGTACGTCGTCGGCTCGGCCGAACCGGCCGCACTGCGCGCGTACCTGGCCGACCGGCTGCCGGACTACCTGGTGCCCTCGGCGATCGTGCCGCTGCCCGAGCTGCCCCGGACCGCGAACGGCAAGCTGGACCGCCGGGCGCTGCCCGCGCCGGACTTCGCGGCGGGCTCCCGACGCCGGCCGCGGACCGTCACCGAGAACGTCCTCTGTGGACTGTTCGCCGAGGTGCTCGGACTGCCCGAGGTCGGCCTCGACGACGGCTTCTTCGAACTGGGCGGGCATTCGCTGCTGGCGGCCCGGCTGATCGGCCGGGTTCGCGCCGTGCTCGGCATCGAGCTGGGCATCCGCGAGCTGTTCCGCACCCCGGCCGTCGCCGGGCTCGCCGAAGTCCTCGGCGACGCCGCCCCGGCGCGGCCGCCGGTGACCCGCCGCGAGCGGCCCGAGCGGCTGCCGTTGTCGTTCGCGCAGCAGCGGTTGTGGTTCGTCGACCAGGCCGAAGAGGCCAACGCGGGCTACGACGTCCCGCGTGCGCTGCGCCTGCGCGGCGCTCTCGACGTGGCTGCCCTGCAGGCAGCCTTGGCTGATGTCGTCGAGCGGCACGAGTCGTTGCGCACGGTCTTCCCGTCGCACGAAGGTGAGCCGTGGCAGGAGATCCTGACCGCACCTTCGGTGCCGTGGACGCTCACCCAGTCCACTGAGGACGCACTGTCCGATGTGCTGGCCGAGGCCGCGGCGCACGTCTTCGACCTGCGGACCGAGCTGCCGATCCGGGCGCACCTGGTCGAGGTCGCCGCCGACGATCACGTCCTGCTGCTGGTGCTGCACCACATCGCGTCCGACGGCTGGTCGGCGGCGCCGCTGTGGCGCGACCTGGCCACCGCCTACGCGGCCCGCCTCGACGGCGCGGCTCCAGGGTGGACGCCGTTGCCGGTGCAATACGCGGACTACACGCTGTGGCAGCGCGAAGTCCTCGACGAACCGGAGATCGCCGGCCAGCTCGCGTTCTGGCGCGACGCTCTCGCCGGCGCACCCGAGGAGCTGGCGCTGCCCGCCGACCGGGTCCGCCCGGCCGTGGCGAGCCACCGCGGCGGCTCGGTGGAGTTCGCGCTCGGCGCGGACGTCCACGCGGCGCTGGCCGACCTGGCCCGCGGCAGCGGCGGGACGCTGTTCATGGCGCTGCAGGCCGGGTTCGCGGCCCTGCTGTCGCGGCTCGGCGCGGGCGACGACGTCCCGCTGGGCACCGCTGTCGCCGGCCGCGGCGACACCGCCCTCGACGACCTCGCGGGATTCTTCGTCAACACCCTGGTCCTGCGCACCGACGTCTCGGGGCAGCCGACGTTCCGGCAGCTCCTGGCCCGCGTTCGCGACGCCGGACTGGCCGCGCTGGCGCATGCCGACGTCCCGTTCGAGCGGGTCGTCGAGGAGCTGAACCCGGCTCGGTCGGCCGCGCGGCACCCGCTGTTCCAGGTGATGCTGGTGCTGCAGAACAACGCCACCGCGCAGCTCGGCCTGCCCGGCCTGGAAACCGAGGGGGTCACGGTCCGCCGGGACGTCGCGAAGTTCGACCTGACCGCGGGCATCGAAGAGAACCACACCGCGGACGGCGTTCCAGCGGGCCTGACCGGTCAGCTGGAGTACGCGGCCGACCTGTTCGACGCGGCCACGGCTTCCTCGATCGCGGTCCGGTTCGCCCGGTTCCTCACCGCCGCTGTGTCCACTCCGGACGCTCCGATCACTGATCTGGACCTGCTCGCCGACGGCGAACGCGCGGCGCTGCTGGCCCAGGGCACGACGACGGTCACCGCCCCGGCGATGCGGCTGCACGACCTGTTCGAACGGCAGGCGGCGTGGGCGCCGGACGCGACCGCGTTGATCTTCGAGGGTTCGTCGCTCACTTATGGACAGCTCGACGTCGAGGCCAACCGGCTCGCCCGGCACCTCGTCGCCGAGGGCGTCCGGCGCGGCGACCTGGTCGGTGTCCACATCGGACGCTCGCCGCGGCTGGCCGTCGCGCTGCTCGCCGTGCTCAAGGCCGGGGCAGCCTACACCGTGCTGGACACGGACTTCCCGGCCGAACGCCTGGTCGGGGCGCTGCGCCGGACTTCGGCCGCGGTCGTCCTCACCGACGGACGCTCGCTGCCCTGGCGGCGGATCGACGTCGTCGAAGACGCGGCCGCGATCGCCGTCCGCGACGGCGGAGGCCTCGGCCTGCCCGGCCGCCCGGACGACCTCGCCGTGGTCATGTTCACCTCCGGCTCCACCGGGATCCCCAAGGCGGTCGCGGCACCGCATCGCGCGGTCGTCGGCACGCTGACCGGCCAGGACTACGCCGGGTTCGGCCCGGACGACGTCTGGCTGCAGTGCGCGCCGGTGTCGTGGGACGCGTTCGGCACGCAGCTGCTCGGGCCGCTCCTGTCCGGGGGCACGGTCGTGCTGCAGCCCGGCCAGCGCCCCGAGCCGGCGCTGATCGAGGATCTGGTCGTGGCGCACGACGTCACGGTCCTGGACGTCTCGGCCAGCCTGTTCGACTTCCTGGTCGACGAGCACCCGGCGGTGTTCGCGACGGTCCGCCGCGCGATGACCGGCGGCGAAGCGGCGTCGCCCGCGCACCTGGCGAGGGTGCTGCGCGCGTATCCGCACGTCGCGGTGATCAACGGCTACGGCCCGGCCGAGACCATGGGCTTCAGCACGTTCCACGCGGTCACGGCGGTCGACGGCCCGGTCCCGATCGGCCGGCCGGTCACGGGCAAGCACGCGTACGTCCTCGACGCGCGGCTGCGGCCGGTGCCCGCGGGGGTCGTCGGTGAGCTGTACCTGTCGGGTGTCGGCACCGCTCACGGCTACCTCGGTCAGCCCGGGGCGACGGCCGAGCGGTTCGTCGCTTCGCCGTTCGCGGCGGGGGAGCGGATGTACCGCACCGGCGACCTCGCGCGGTGGAACGCTCTCGGCGTACTCGAATATGCCGGACGCGCCGACGACCAGGTCAAGATCCGCGGCTTCCGCGTCGAGCCCGGCGAGGTGCAGGCCGTGCTGGCCGGTTTCGAAGGGGTCTCGCAGGCCGCTGTGGTCGTTCGCGACGGGCTGTTGGTCGCCTACGTCGTCGGCACCGCCGCCCCCGCGGTACTGGCCGACCACGCTGCCGCGCGGCTGCCGGAGTACCTGGTGCCGTCGGTGATCGTGCCCTTGGCCGAGCTGCCGCGGACCGCGAACGGCAAGCTCGACCGGGCCGCGCTGCCCGCGCCGCAACGAGTGGTCGCCGGACACGTCGCCCCGCGGACGGCCGTCGAGGTCGCGCTCGCCGCGATCTGGGCCGACGTGCTGGGGGTGCCGGAGCCGGGAGTGGAGGACAACTTCTTCGCCCTGGGCGGCCACTCGCTGCTGGCGGCGAAGGTGACCGGCCGGATGCGCACGGAGTTCGGCGTGCGGCTGGGAGTGCGGGCGCTGTTCGAGGCCCCGACGATCGCTTCATTGGCGCGGCTGGTGCCATCGGCGTCCACAGTGGACTTCGAGCCGATCCCGGTTCGCGAACACGGGAGTCGCACGCCGCTGTCGCCGGTGCAGCGCGGACTTTGGTTCGCCGAACGGCTCGCGCCGGGCTCGGCGGAGTACCTGGTACCCCTCGCCCTGCGCATCGGCGGCGACCTGGATGTGGCGGCCTTGGCCGGCGCGCTGTCGGCGGTCGTGGCCCGGCACGAGGTGCTGCGCAGCCGGTTCGTGGAGATCGAGGGCGAGCCGGCCCAGGTGGTCGACCCGGTGCGGCCGCTGCCGCTCCCGGTCACCGAGGTCGCGGACGTCGAGGCGTTCCTCCGCTCCCAAGTGGACACTCCGCTCGACCTCGAGCACGGCCCCGTGGTCCGGGCCGCACTCGGCCGGATCTCCGCCACCGAGCACGTCCTGGTGCTGCTCCTGCACCACATCGTCGCCGACGGGTGGTCCATGGGCGTCCTCGCCACCGAAGTGCGCGACCACTACGCGGGAATCCGCCCGGCGGCGCTGCCGGTGCAGTTCGGCGACGTCGCCGCGTGGCAAGCCGCCGCCGATGACGAAGCCGGTCTCGCCTTCTGGCGCGACGCCCTCGACGGCATGCCGCACGTCGCCGAGCTGCCCGCCGACCGGCCGCGTCCCCTGACCCGGGACATCGCCGGCGCCAAGACACCCGTCCACGTCCCGGCCGAGGTGGTGGGCCGCCTGGCGAAGCTGGGGGCGAGCCACGGCGCCAGCTTGTTCATGACCGTGCTCGCCGCCTTCGAAGTCCTGGTCAGCCGCTACACCGCCATGCGGGACTTCGCGATCGGCACTCCGGTGTCCGGCCGCAGTCACCCGCAGACCGAACCCCTGGTCGGCCACTTCGTCACCATGGTGCCCCTGCGCGCCGACCTCTCCGGCGACCCGGCGTTCACGGAACTGCTGCGAAGGGTTCGCGCCGGCACCCTCGCCGCGTTCGACCACGACGACGTCCCGTTCGACCGGATCGTCGAGCTCCTGCGCCCGCAGCGTGACCTCACCCGCACCCCGCTGGTGCAGATCGTGTTCGCCCTGCAGAACAACGAGAAGGCCGGCTGGGCGCTGCCCGGCCTGGTCGTCGAGCCCCTCGCCGTCGACACCCGGGTCAGCAAGTTCGACCTCGAACTCGCCATGGCCCAGGACGCCGACGGCGCCCTGACCGGCATCTTCGAGTACCCGACCGCGCTGTTCGACGCCACCACGATCGAGCGGCTGGCCGGCCACTTCACGACGCTGCTGGAAAGGATCGCCGAGGCGCCCGAGACCCCGGTCGGCGAGCTGGATCTCCTCACCGAGACCGAGCTCACCCACCTGGTGCACGGCGTCAACGACACCGAAGTCGCTTACGACGAGAGCGTCTGCCTGCACCACCTCATCTCCGAGCAGGCAGCGAAAACCCCGCACGCGATCGCCGTCGAATACCTGGACGACCACATCGACTACGCCGAGCTGGAACGCCGAGCCGGAGTTCTCGCCGCGCGGCTCATCGAGCACGGCGTCGGCCCGGACGTCCCGGTCGGCCTCCGGATGGACCGCTCGATCGACCTGATCGTCGGCCTGGTCGCGATCCTCAAGGCCGGCGGCGCGTTCGTCCCGATCGAAACCGACGCGCCCGAACCCCGGGTCCTCGGCATCCTCGGCGACGCGAACTCGCCCGTCTGCCTGATCAACGCCGGGGCGCCCGCACCGGAAAGCCACGAGGTCACCTTCCTCGAAGTGTCCGATTCAGACGGTGAAGCACAACGGCTGCCGGACACTACCCACCCGGACAACCTGGTGTCGATCTACTACACCTCCGGCTCGACCGGGAAGCCCAAGGGCGTCGCGAGCACCCACCGCGGCTGGGTCAACCGGCTGCGCTGGCACCAGGACACCTATCGGCTCCAGCCGGGCGAAGGCGTCCTGCAGAAGACGACGCTCGTGTTCGACGACGCCGCCGTGGAATGCCTGTGGCCGCTCATCGTCGGCGGTCGCGTCGCCCTGATCCCGCCGGGCCTGCACCGCGACCCCGCCGCGATCCTGGCCGGCGCCGTGCGACACCGGGTCGCCAACCTGCAGTTCGTGCCGAGCATGCTGACGCTGTTCCTGGAGCAGCTGACCCCGGCCGACCAAGTTGCGCTCAGCACGGTGCGCAACGTCATCACCAGTGGTGAAGCGCTGCAGCCGGAACTGTTGAAGCTGTTCTTCGACCGGCTGGGCGAGACTGCGACCCTGCACAACCAGTGGGGCGCCACCGAAGTGTCGATCGACTCGACCATGCGCGAATGCGTCCGCGCCGACCTCGACGGCGCGGGCTCGGTCAGCGTCGGCTCGCCGATCGCCAACAACCGGATCCACGTCCTCGACGAGCACCTGCGGCCGGTCCCGGTCGGCGTTGCCGGCGACCTGTTCATCGGCGGTGTCGGGCTCGCGCGGGGCTACCTCGGTGACCCGGGCAAGACGGCGTCGGCGTTCCTGCCCAGCCCGTTCGACCCCGGCGAGCGGCTGTACCGCACCGGCGACCGCGGCCTGCGCACCCCGGACGGCGCGCTGACGTTCCTCGGCCGCCAGGATTCGCAGGTCAAGATCCGCGGCATCCGCGTCGAACCCGGTGAGGTCGAGCAGGTGCTCCTGGAGCTGCCGGGTGTCCGCGAAGCGGCCGTGACGGTGTGGCAGCCGGTGCCGGGCGACAAGCGGCTCGCCGGCTACGTCACCCCGCAGGGCGGCGGCACGCTCACCGAGGCCGGGATCCGGGAACAGCTGCGCGAGCGGCTGCCGGTCTACCTCGTGCCGACGGCGCTGAGCGTGCTGCCGGAGTTCCCGACGACGACCAGCGGCAAGATCGACCGCAAGGCGCTGCCCACCCCGACGGGAACTCCAGTGGCCGAGTACCGCGCCCCGAAGGGCCCGGTCGCGGAGCTGGTCGCCGAAGTGCTGCAAAACATCCTCGGCGTCGAGCGGGTCGGCGCCGACGACAACTTCTTCGACCTCGGCGGGCACTCCCTGCTGGGTGTCCGGGTGGTCGCGGAGCTGCGCAAGCGGCTCTCGGCGGACATCCCGATCCGGCTCATCTTCGACTCGCCCACGGTCGCGGAGCTGGCCGACGCCGTCGCCCGAGCCACCCGGCGTGAGTTCGAGGCGATCCCGAAGCGGCCCGGCGGTCCCGCGCCGCTGGCCGGGGTCCAGGTCGGCATGTGGCTGGCCGACCGGATGGCGCCGTCCAGCGCCGAATACCTGGTGCCCAACGCGGTCCGCCTCCGCGGCAACCTCGACATCGGCGCACTCGGGGCCGCCCTCACCAAGCTGGTCGAACGGCACGAGATCCTGCGGACCCGGTTCGTCGAGATCGACGGCGAGCCGCGGCAGGTCGTCGACGCCGCCGGGCCGGTCCCGCTGCCCGTCACCGACATCGACGCCGTCACGCCGTTCCTGGCACCGCGGGGCATCGACCTCGCCACAGGTCCGGTGTTCGCCGCGGCACTCGGCCGGCTGGCCGAGGACGACCACGTGCTCGTGCTGTCGGCCCACCACATCGTCCTCGACGGCTGGTCCGAAGGCCTCCTCGCCGAGGAGCTGCGCGACCTCTACGCCGGTGCCGACCTGCCGCCGCTTCCGGTGCAGTACGCCGACGTCGCGGCCTGGTCCCGGCCGACCGGAGTGGACGTCGAGTTCTGGCGGACGCAGCTCGCCGGGGTGCCGCAGGTCGTGCAGCTGCCGGCCGACCGGCCACGGCCGCCCGTGCGTGACCCGCGGGGCGCGCGGTACGAGTTCAGCGTGCCCGCGGAGCTGGCCACGCGGCTCGGTGAGCTGGGTGCGCAGGCCCGGGCCAGCCTGTTCATGACCCTGCTGGCCGGGTTCCAGGTCCTCGTCTCCCGGCACACCGGGCTGCGGGAGTTCGCGGTCGGCAGCCCCGTCGCCGGCCGGGACCACCCGGACACCGAGCGGCTGATCGGCCAGTTCGTCAACACGCTCGCCCTGCGTGCGGACCTGACCGGCTCGCCCGGCTTCACCGAGCTGCTGGAGCGGGTCCGGGAGACGGCGCTGAACTCCTTCAGCCACCAGGAGGTCCCGTTCGACCGGGTCGTCGCCGAGCTGCGGCCCGACCGCGACCCGAGCCGCAACCCCTTGGTGCAGCTCATGTTCGCGCTGCAGACGGTGTCCGAAGGCGGCTGGGAACTGGGCGGCCTGGACTGCGAGCCCCTGGGGATCGAGACGGGCGCGGCCAAGTTCGACCTCGCCGTGGTGTTGCGCGAGCAGCCCTCCGGCGCGGTCGACGGCGTCCTCGAATACCCGGTCGCACTGTTCGACGAGGAGACGGTCGCCGCGTTCGCGGAGCGGTACGTCCGGATTCTCGAAGGGGTCGCCGCCGACCCGCAACGGCCGGTGGACCGCGTCCCGATGCTCGACGCGGCCGAAGTCACCCCGCTCGACGAACCTGCCCCCGGCGGGACTTTCGCGGAGTTGGTGGAAGCCCAGGTGCGACGCGATCCGGATGCCCTGGCCGTGGTGGCCGGACCGGACTCGCTCACCTACGCCGAACTGGACGCGGCGGCGAACCGCGTGGCCCGGGTCCTGCGAAGCCGGGGCGCCGGCCCGGAGCAGGTCGTCGCCCTGCTGCTGCCGCGCTCGGCCGATCTGGTCGTCGCGCAGCTGGCCGTGGTCAAGACCGGGGCCGCGTTCCTCCCGGTCGACCCGAGCTACCCGGAGGAGCGCATCCAGTACATGCTCGACGACGCGAACCCGGTGCTCACGCTGCGGGACCTGCCGGCGTCCACAATGGACGACAGTCCACTGGACGTCGAAGTAGAGCCGGAGAACGCGGCGTACGTGATCTACACGTCGGGTTCGACCGGACGGCCGAAGGGCGTCATCGTCAGTCACGCCGGCCTCGCCACCCTGGTGGCGAACACCGTCGCCGCCTACCAGGTCGGTCCGGGCGACCGGGTGCTGCAGTACGTGTCGCCGAGCTTCGACGCCTCGATCCTCGAACTGTGCGCGTCCCTGATGACCGGCGCCGCCCTCGTCGTGACACCGCCGGGCCCGCTGCTCGGCGACCAGCTGCGGGACGTTCTCGCCGAGGGACGGGTGACGCACGCGCTGATCCCGCCCGCGGCGCTGGCCACGGTCGAGGACCCGGACCTGCCGGACTTCCGGACGGTCGTCGTCGGCGGCGACGTCTGCCCGCCGGAGCTGGTCGCGAAGTGGGCGCCGGGGCGCCGGATGCTCAACATGTACGGCCCGACCGAGGCCACGGTCGTGTCCACGGTGAGCGAGCCGCTGGTGCCGAGTGAGCAGGTGACCATCGGCCGCGCCCTGCGGTACACGAGCGCGTACGTCCTGGACGGCCGGCTCCAGCCGGTGCCACCGGGCGTGGCGGGCGAGCTGTACGTCGCGAGCCCGGGCCTGGCCCGCGGGTACCTCGGGCGGCCGGGACTCACCGCGAGCCGGTTCGTCGCCAACCCGGCGGGCGGGCGGATGTACCGCACTGGTGACCTGGTCCGGCGCACCCGCGCCGGCGAGCTGGAATTCCTGGGGCGGACCGACGACCAGGTCAAGATCCGCGGCTTCCGCATCGAACTCGGCGAAGTCGAGTCGGCGCTGCGGGCCCACCCCGCGCTCACCGCCGCGGTCGTGCTCGCCAAACCGGACCCGGCCGGGCAGAAACGCCTGGTCGCCTACACCGTCGGCGACGTCAGCCCCGCGGATCTGCGTGCCTTCCTCGGACAGCGCCTGCCGGAGCACCTCGTGCCGAGCGCGTTCGTCGTGCTCGACGCGCTGCCGGTCAACGCGAGCGGCAAGCTCGACCGCGCCGCGCTGCCCGAACCGGCGGAGGAGACGGCGGACTACGTCGCCCCGAGCAGCCCCGAGGAGCAGCTGATCGCCGACATCTGGGCCGAGGTCCTGGGTGTGCCCCGCGTCGGGCTCGGCGACGACTTCTTCGCCCTCGGCGGGCATTCCGTGCTCGCCGCCAAGGTTCGCATGCGGCTGCAGGCCGCCTTCGGCGTGGACCTGCCCCTGCCCGTGCTGTTCCAGACCACCACGGTCGCCGCGCTCGCCGCCGTGGTCCACACCGAGATCGAGGCCGAGCTCGCCGGCATGTCCGAGCAGGAGCTCCTCGACTCCCTCACCGAGGAGGCCAGCGCATGACCACGTTCGACATCCGCCCGGAGGCCCCGGACGTGCCAACCGACGCCGATCGGGCGGCCCGGCTCCGGGCCGCGGTGCTCGCGAAGCGCCTGCGCGGCGGGGCCACCGCGCCGGTCCGTGCGTTCGGCCGGGCCGACCGCGCCGCGCCGCTCCCGCTTTCGGCCGGGCAGCAGCGATTGTGGTTCCTCGACCGCCTCGACCCGGACAGCGCCGAGTATGCGGTCCCGCTCCTGCTCCGCCTGGAGGGCGCCCTCGATGTCGAGGCGCTGCGCCGCTCGCTCGACGCCTTGGTCGCGCGGCACGAGATCCTGCGCACGACCTACGTCGCGGAGGACAACAAGCCGCGTCAGGTGATCGGGGCCCCCGAGCCGGTCGACCTGCCGGTGGTCGACGGTGACCTGGACGCGGTACTCGCCGAGTACGTCAGCCGCCCGTTCGACCTCGCGGCCGGGCCGGTGTTCCGGGCGATGCTGGTCCGCGAGGCGCCCGAACGGCACGTGCTGGCGCTCAACGTCCACCACATCGCCTGCGACGGCTGGTCGCTCCCGATCCTCCTCGAAGACCTGCGCCGGCTCTACACCGGCGCCGAGCTGCCTCCGATCGAACTGTCCTATGCGGACTTCGCGGCCTGGGAGCAGTCCCGGGTGGACGCCCACGACGCCGCTCTCGCGTACTGGAAGGAGCGGCTCGCCGGGCTGGAGACCCTGGAGCTGCCCGCGGACCGTCCGCGGCCGGCCCAGCGTGACCATCACGGCGCGTCAGCCCGCTTCACCATCCCCGCCGACGCCGCCGAAGCGGTACTGAATCAGGGAAAGAGCACGGGCGCGACGCCGTTCGTGACGCTGCTCGCCGCCGCGTACGTCGTGCTCGGGCGCCACACCGGCCGGGACGACCTCGCCGTCGGCACCCCGGTCGCCGGGCGCGGCCGGGCCGAGCTGGAGCACATGGTCGGGTTCTTCGTGAACACCGTCGTCGCCCGCGGCGACCTGTCCGGCGACCCGGACTTCGCCACTCTCACCGACCGCGTCCGCGTGGCGCGGCTGGCGGACCAGGCCCACGAGGACCTGCCGTTCGAGCGGCTGGTCCAGGAGCTGGCGCCGGAACGCGACCTCGCGCACACCCCGGTCGTCCAGGTGATGTTCGCGGTCTACGACTCGTCGTCCGGGGAAGCAAAGCTGGGGGACCTCGCCGTTTCGCCGGTGGACCTGCCCTCGACGACGGCGAAGTTCGACCTGATGATCTCCTTCGTCCGCCAGGCCGACGGTTCCCTGGAAGGCGTCCTCGAATACGCGACCGCGCTCTTCGACCAGGCCCGGATGGACCGCATGGGCGAGCACTTCGTCCGGCTCTTCACCGAGCTGGCCGCCCGACCCGGCGTCCGGCTGTCCGAAGTGGACATCCTCGGCGCCGACGAGCGGAAGCTGCTCCTCGAGACCTGGAACGCCACCGCCGAGCCCTACCTGCGCGGCACGCTGCACGGCCGGATCGCCGAGCAGGCGGCGACGAACCCGGACGCGATCGCCGTCCGCTGCGGCGGCGCCGAGCTGACCTACGCCGACCTGGAAGCCCGCGCGACCCGGCTGGCCCAGCGGCTGCGGGCGCACGGCGTCGGCCTCGAAACCCCGGTCGGCGTGCTGTGCGAACGCGGCCCGCTGCTGCTGCCGGTGCTGCTGGCCATCCTCAAGACCGGCGGCCACTACATCCCGCTCGACCCGGCCTACCCGCAGGACCGCAAGGAGTACATGCTCCGCCAGGCCGGCGCCCGCGTGCTCGTCACCACCCGCCGCTACGCCGGCGAGAACCTCGGCGACGTCGTGGTCTTCGCCGACGAGCCGGTCGCCGACGACCCGGTGTCGTGGCAGGACCCGGTCGTCGACCCGGAGAACCTCGCCTACGTCATCTACACCTCCGGCTCGACCGGCCGTCCCAAGGGCGTGCTGATCAGCCACCGTGGAGTGCTGCACTACCTGGACTGGTGCCGCCAGGCCTACCGCGCCGACGAGGGCGACGGCGCGCCGGTGCACTCTTCGCTCGCCTTCGACCTCACCGTCACCGGGTTGTTCCTGCCGCTGCTGTGCGGCACGACCGTGACACTGGTGCCGGAGGACGAACACCCGGTGGCGGGCCTCGCGGACGTGTTGTCGAGCGGCCGGAAGTTCAGCTTCGTCAAGCTCACCCCCGCGCACCTCGAGCCGCTGCGCCGGTGCCTCGCGCCCGAGGCGGCGGCCGCGGCCGCGCACCTGGTCGTCGGCGGCGAGCAGCTCACCGCCGAAGCTCTGGAGTTCTGGCGCGAGAACGCCCCCGAGGTCGTCGTGGCCAACGAGTACGGCCACACCGAGACGTCCGTGGCGAACGTGATCAACGTGCTGCCCGCCGCCGAGTGCGTCAGCACACCGATCTCGGTGGGCCGGCCGATCTGGAACACCGAGGTCTACCTGCTCGACGAGCACCTGCGGCCGGTCCCGGCCGGCGTCACCGGCGAGCTGTACGCGGGCGGTGCCGGAGTCGCGCGCGGCTTCGCGGGCAGCCCGGGCCTGACCGCCGCGAAGTACGTCCCGAACCCGTTCGGGCCGGGCCGCCTCTACCGCAGCGGCGACCTGGCCCGGTACCTGCCGGACGGGCGGCTGGAGTTCGTCGGCCGCACCGACCACCAGGTCAAGGTGCGCGGCTACCGCATCGAGCTGGGCGAGATCGAGGCCGCGCTCGTCGGCGGCCCCGGCGTCACCGAGGCGGTCGCCGTGGTCCGCGACGGCGCGCTCGCCGGGTACGTCGCGCCGTCCACTGTGGACGCCGAAGCGGTGCGGGCCCACCTTTCCGAGCGGCTGCCGGAGTACATGGTCCCGTCGACGCTGACCACTTTGGACACCCTGCCGCTGACGTCCAACGGCAAGATCGACCGCGTCGCCCTGCCCGCCCCGGACGCCGCCCCCGTGTCGACGTCCGGTGTCTTGCCGCGCGACGAACTGGAGATGGCGCTGGCGAAGCTCTGGGAGGATCTGCTCGGCCGCCGCGTCGGCGTCACCGACGGCTTCTTCGACGTCGGCGGGCACTCGCTCCTGGCCGTGGTGCTGGTCGACCGGATCCAGGCCGAGCTGGGCGCGACCGTCGGCCTGGCCGAGGTGTTCCGCGCCCCGACGATCCGGGCGCTGGCCGACCTGATCCGCGCCGGCGGAAGCGGCGGGGGACTGGTCGTTCCGCTCTCGCCGGGCCGTGCGGGCGTCGCCCCGCTGTTCCTGCTGCCGCCGACCGCCGGGAGCCCGTTCCCGTACCTGCAGCTCGTGGCCGAACTGGACCCGGCGCTGCCGGTGTTCGGCCTGCAGGCGCCCGGGTTCGCGCCCGGCGAGGACCCCGTGCACACCATCGAGGAGCTGGCCGCGGCGTTCCTCGCGGACCTCCTGCCGGTGGCCGGCGACCGCCCGATCCGGCTGGCGGGCTGGTCGCAGGGCGGCTCGGTCGCCTTCGAAATGGCCGCCCAGCTGGAAAAGGACGGTCGCGCGGTCGAGCACCTGTGCGTCATCGACGCGACCGTCCTCGGCGTCGACGACTACGGCAACCCGCTTCCGGAGGTCGATACCAGCGACCCCCTCGCGTGGTTCGGCGAGGCCGTGCTGAAGCTCGCTCCGGGGGCTGTCGACACGCTGGACGAGATGCTCGCCGAGGCCCGTGACCGCGGCATGGTGTCGGAAGTCGCGGGCAACGCCGTCGTCGAGCAGATGGCGCGGGTCTACCTCGCCGGCAAGGACGCCGTCGAGGCCTACCGCTGCCGCGCCGTCGTCGATGCCGGCATCCACCTCATCACCTCCACCGGCACCCACCCGGTGAAGGGCCGCCCGGAGGTGCGGCCGGAGAGCTGGCGCGCCCGCACGCGCGGCGAGCTCACGGTGACGCCGGTTTCGGGCCACCACTGGGACATGGTCGAACCGCCGCACGTGGCGGAGCTGGCCCGGGCCGTGCTGGCCGGGCTCGCCGTGACCGCCGACGAGTGAAGGAGAACGCCATGACCGAAGACCTCGCGGTCGCCGCACCGGCCCCGGCCACCGTTACCAGTCCGGCCAAAAGCAGGCCGGCCCTCGCGCGCAACGTAACCGTTGCTACGAAGCCATTCGGCCGTGACCGTGGTCGGACTGGCAACGATCAGCACAGTACCGACCCGCGCGCGGGCAGCTTCCGCGTCGACGCCCACCACGGCGAGATCCTGCAAGGGGTGTTCGTCGCCGGCGGCCGGCTCCGCCGCGGCCTGGTTACGCTGCCGTGCCCGCTCTACAGCACCCGCGCCACGTTCCTGCCCACCGAAGACAGCGGCACGACCGTCCGGCCCGCGTGGCGCACCAAGGCCCGCCGCGCCGCCGACCTCACCCTGGCGCGGCTCGGCCACCCGATCCCCGGCGGGCTGCTCGACATCACCAGCGACATCCCGCTGTGCCGCGGGTTCGGCTCCTCGACCGCGGACGTGACGTCGGCGATCGGCGCGGTCCTGGCCGCGACCGGACGGCGGCTCTCGCCCGCCGAGGTCGGCGCGCTGGCCGTCGAAGCCGAGACGGCGTCCGACTCGCTGATGTACGGCGGCCGCGCGGTGGTCTTCGCTCACCGCGAAGGCGAGCCGATCGAGGACCTGGGAGAGCTGATGCCGTTGTCCGTACTGGGGTTCGGCACCAGCCCCGGCGGCCGCGGCGTCGACACCCTGGAACTCCCGCCCGCGCGCTACACGTCGTGGGAGATCGAGGCGTTCCGGCCGCTGCGCGGCCTGCTCCGGCGCGCCGTACGCGACGGCGACGCGGGCCTGCTCGGCCGCGTCGCCACCGCCAGCACCCTGCTCAACCAGCGGCACCTGCCGATCCCCGTGCTGGACGACGTCCTCGCCGTCGCCCGCGCCGCCGGGGCCGCCGGCGTGCAGGTCGCCCACAGCGGCGACGTCGCCGGCCTGATCTTCGACGCGACCGACGCCGAGACCCCGGCGCGGCTGGAATTCGCCGCGACGCGGCTCGACGTGACCGAGACCTGGCAGTTCGAAACCGAGAGGTGAGTCCGATGACCCTTGCCACACCCGTGAGCCGGTCCGTCGTGGAGGCGACTGAGCTGCCCCGGATCATCCGCATCCGGCCCCACTTCCACGTGGCCGCCTTCGGCCTGATGAAGCTGCTGCCCGCCCGGTTCATGCTCGACCGCGCCGAAGAACGCGGCGAAGTCGGCCCGGGCACGACCGTGCTCGAGACGTCGTCGGGAACCTTCGGCCTCGGCCTCGCCATGGTCTGCCGGCTGCGCGGCTACCCGCTCACGATCGTCGGCGACCCGGCGATCGACGCCCCCTTGAAACGCCGCCTCGAGCACCTCGGCGCCCGCGTCGAGATCTGCCCCGAGCCCAGCCCGGTGGGCGGGTTCCAGCGCGCCCGGCTCGACCGTCTCGAGGAGCTGCGCGCGGAGTACCCGAACCACTGGGTCCCGGGCCAGTACCGCAATCCCGACAACCCGCGGTCGTACGCACTCGTGGCCGAGCAGCTCGCCGAGACCATCGGCGTGCCCGACTGCCTGGTCGGCGCGGTCGGCTCCGGCGGTTCGACGTCCGGGACGAGTTCGTTCCTGCGGATGCTCGTCCCCGACCTGACGCTCATCGGCGTCGACACCCAGCGCAGCGCCATCTTCGGCCAGGAGGACGGGCCGCGCGTGCTGCGCGGGCTCGGCAACAGCCTGGTGCCGCCCAACGTCGATCACTCGAGCTACGACCAGGTGCACTGGATCGGCGCGGCCGAGGCGTTCGCCGCGACGCGCGAGCTGTACGCGCGGCACTGCCTGTTCATGGGCCCGACCAGCGGCGCGTCGTTCAAGGTCGCGGACTGGTTCTCGCGCCGGAACCCGGACGCCACGGTCGTCGCGCTGCTGCCGGACGAGGGCTACCGCTACCAGGACACGGTGTACTCCGACGAGTGGCTGCGCGCGCAGGGGCTGGCACACGCGGGCGCGGCCGAGCCGTACGAGGTCGTCGCGCCCGCCGAGCCGGGCGGCTCGTGGACGTGGCTGAACTGGGGCCGGCGCTCGCTGGCCGACGCGTCGTGACGCGCACGCTGCTGCTCGTCGAGAGCAACACGACCGGCACCGGGCGGCTGTTCGCGCGGCAGGCCCGGTCCCTCGGGTACGAGCCGGTGCTGGCCGCGGCCGACCCTTCGCGCTACCCGTACGCGGCCGAGGACGGCGTGCGCGTCGTCCGCTGTGACACGGCGGACGCGTGCGCGGTGCTGGCTGTGCTGGATTCGGGGATCGGCGAGCCGGCCGGGGTGACGAGCAGCTCGGAGTACTACATCCCGGTGGCGGCCCGGATCGCGGCGAAGCTGGGCCTGCCCGGGCCGGATCCGGTCGCGGTGACCGACTGCCGCAACAAGGCCCACCAGCGGACGGTTCTCGGGGCTCCCTGCACGGTGGCGACGTCGGTGGCCGAGGCGGTCGCGGCGGCGGTCGAGTTCCCGGTGGTGCTCAAGCCGGCCGAGGGGTCGGGGAGCGTCGGGGTGCTGCGCTGCGAGACGCCCGACGCGGTGGCCGCCCAGGCGGCGGCGCTGCTTTCGGTGACGCACAACGAACGCGGGCTGCCGGTGCCGGCGCAGGTGCTGGTGGAGCCGTACGCGAGCGGGCCGGAGTACTCGGTGGAGCTGTTCGGCGACGTCGTCGTCGCGGTGGTGCGCAAGCACCTCGGACCGGCGCCGTTCTTCGTCGAAGTGGGCCACGACGTCCCGGCCGCGCTGCCCCCGGCGGACGAGACGGCGTTGATCGACACGGCCCGCGCGGCGGTGACGGCGCTGGGTCTCGGCTTCGGCGCGGCGCACGTCGAGATCCGGCTGACCCCGTCCGGGCCGTGGTTGATGGAGGTCAACCCGCGTCCGGCGGGCGGCATGATCCCGGAGCTGGTCCGCGCGGCGACCGGCGTCGACTTGGTGGCGGCGCAGGTTTCGGCGGTGCTGGGCCTACCGCCCGACCTGCGGGCGACCCGGCGCAAGTGCGCCTCGCTCCGCTTTCTCACCGCGACGGCGACCTCGGTCGTCGGAGCGGGGGACGCGGTCGCGAAGGCGTCCACGGTGCCCGGTGTCGCCGAAGCCCGCCTTGATCGCGCGGACGGCACGGTGGTCCGCCCGGCCCGCGACTACCGCGACCGAGCTGGACACGTCCTCGCGGTGGCAGACCGCCCCCGGGGCGCCCGCGCGGCCGCGGTGGCGGGACTCGGCCGGCTGCGGGCGGCCCTGGTTCCCGCCCCGAAGGGAGAGTCTCGATGACCCTGCGGTTCCTCATCACCACAGTGGCGCAAACCGCTCGCGCCGATCGCCGCGCCCACGTCGCGAATGACTCATTCGGGGCGCCGGAGGTCGCGAATGAGTCATTCGCGACCTCCGGGCGAGCCCCCGTATCCCCCCCCGTCAC